>DATIDX010000356.1:0-10825 GCA_035456025.1 Cellvibrio sp.
CAATTTCGCGGCAGCTGGCGCATTGGCCGCAGGGTTCGGAGCTGACTCCGGTTTCGCAATTGAGGCATTTGGCGAGGATACGCGCGATAGTGGTTTTACCCACACCACGCGTGCCGGTAAAGAGATAGGCATGATGCAGGCGGTTATGATCCAGCGCGTTGATCAAAGCCTGCAGGACATGCTCCTGCCCGACCATTTCGCGGAACACACGCGGACGCCACTTGCGCGCCAGGACTTGATAGCTCATGCCGATTGCTGCTCTCTACTCAAGAATGGGTCAAAGAATGGGGCTGTTTGCAAAAACAGGGCGCGATTATAGCGATCAATGCCGGAAATAGACACCAAGACAAGTCCGGAAATCCGAAGCAAGCCGGCGCAAAAATATAAGTAGATAGATAAAAATATTGAAGGACTAACGGGAGAGATGGAGGCGACCTAACCAGCCACACCCCGGCACATAACTTACTGCTACCGTTGCTCCCTTCCGGGCCTGGCGGGGTTTACAGATCGCTATTGCGAGGGGACCGGCTAGATCACCATGGCAGCTTGCACAATCATCGACCGGTATTGAACCGGCCAGCGCAAGAGGCGCGCATTATCATCAGTTTGCCCTTTCAATGCAAGGCGCAATTTTACGAAGGAGAAGATTTAATCGAACGAGAGCAATCTCTTGTTATTGAAAGAATTTATTAGCATGACGCCCATTGCAATTCCCTTTTTCGTCACTATCAACTAGGCTTCATGCAGATTTTTCCGCTGTGACAAAACCACAACAACTTCACCACCCCATCGTTCAGGAGCATTTCTATGGCAACAGTGACCCTCAAAGGAAACCCTTTCAACACCAACGGCAGCCTGCCAGCGTCCGGCAGCAAAGCGCCAGCATTTAAATTGGTCAAGACAGATTTGTCGGAGGTTTCCTCAGCGGATTTGGTGGGTAAACGCGTAGTACTTAATATTTTCCCCAGTGTTGATACACCGACGTGCGCCCAATCTGTGCGCACTTTTAACGCCCAGGCAAGCGCACTGGACAACACCATAGTGATTTGTGCATCCCAGGATCTACCATTTGCACTGGCTCGCTTCTGCGGGGCAGAAGGCCTGGATAAAGTTATCCCCGCCTCAGCATTCCGCTCCAGTTTTGCTAGCGACTACGGTGTTAAATTGGTTGATGGCCCACTGACTGGCCTGACCGCGCGCGCAGTGGTGGTACTGGATACCGAAGGCAAAGTGGTACACACCGAGCTGGTAAGTGAAGTGGCTCATGAGCCTAATTACGACGCAGCACTGAAAGCCCTCGCTTGATTCAATAAGTCTGTTAGTAACACTTGAAAACGCCGGCCCTGCAGTCGGCGTTTTTATTTGCAGTCTCGCAGCAACTGCTCGCATCCAACGCTATTAATTGCAATGCCTTAATTCCCAAACACTCTGAAAAACACTTTATTTTTCGCGCGCCACCATCAACGCGCTCCAGCGACGCTGCCTATACTCATTTCCACAGGTTGGAGATTTTGTATTAGCGACTTAGAGGGAGAGCAACCAGGATGCCACCATCGCAAGCATCGGAATATTCCTATCCGAACTACATAAAGGAACTGCTGGATGCGGTACCGGCTGGAATTATTGTCACGCACCAGGACGGGCGCATCAGCTATCTCAATGCCGAAGCTGAGCAATTGTTTGGCTACCAGCGCGACGAACTCATCAACCAAAGTATCGACTTATTGCTGCCTGACCGTTTCAACAGCAACCATGCCCAACTGCGCCAGGGCTATATCGACGCCCCTTCCACGCGCTACATGGGCGCCGGCCGCGACCTCTACGGAAAACGCAAAGATTCCAGTGAGTTCCCACTGGAAATTGGCCTGCGCTCGCTCATGGCGGATGGTGAACAATTGATCGTCGCGACCATTGTCGACATCAGCCGTCGAAAACTCCTCGAAGAGCGCATTATCAACGTAATTGAAGCCTCGCCTTACGGCAATTTGCTGATCGACAAACACGGCATCATCCAATTGATTAACCCCAGCCTGCTGCGATTATTCGGTTACACCAAGGAGGAATTACTGGGTAAATCAATGGATATTTTATTGCCCGAACGCTACCGCGAAGGACATAAAAAATTGCGTGCCGGATACAACGAAAAGCCTAGTCTGCGGCAAATGGGCGTGGGGCGAGATCTAACGGGGCGCCATAAGAACGGCACTGAAGTGCCCATTGAAATCGGTTTGAGCCAGGTTAAAAGCGATACGGGAAATTTAACGCTCGCGGTGGTTACCGATATTTCCGAACGCAAACGCCTGGAGTTAAACCTCAAACAAGCCAATGCGCACCTCGAAGAATTTACCTATGTAGCCTCGCACGATTTGAAATCGCCCCTGCGTGGCATTAGCGACCTGGTTGAGTGGGTGAGCGAAGACCTGGGCACGTCGGCACCCGAGGCTGTCTCGAAAAATATCGAACGCATTAAATTGCGTATTGGCCGGATGGAACATTTGATAGAGGACTTGCTGCTCTACGCGCGCGCCGGTAAACGCGCCAAAGAATCTACCGCTATCGATGTGCCGTTACTGATCGCAGGCATTATCGAAATGCATCCAATCCCGGCCGCATTCCACATCCAGCAGGAAATAAGCATTAACGAAATTTTTGCCGCAAAAACTCCGCTGGAAACCGTATTGCGCAATTTATTCAGCAACGCGTTGAAACACCATAGCGGCGCTGATCCCACCATCATCATCAGCGCTGAAGCGAGCGGCAGCTATTGTTTATTCAAAGTCAGTGACAATGGCCCCGGCATTCCCAGAGCCGCGCAGGAGCGCGTATTCCGCCTATTCCAGACACTGGGTAACAACGAAACCAGCGGCAGCGGCATAGGTTTGGCGCTGGCTAAACGGCTGACGGAAAGCCACGGCGGACAAATTGAATTGATTAGTACGGCAGACCATCGAGGCTGTAGTTTCCACGTGTGGTGGCCGCGATTTGCGAGGAAAGATATCGATGAATAACCCAACCAAAGTGAATATTTTATTGGTCGACGACGATGATGTGGCCGCCGAATCTGTGGTGCGCAGTTTGCGCAAACACGCCATGGATTTCCCCGTGACACTCGCGCGCGACGGCGTTGAAGCATTGGAAATACTGCGCGGAACCCATCCTGATTTAAGCATTGAAAAGCCCTACCTCATACTGCTCGACCTCAATATGCCGCGCATGGATGGGTTTGAGTTTTTACAGGCTGTCCGCGGCGACAAACAACTGCACGATTCTATTGTTTTTGTATTGACCACATCGGATGTTGAGTCAGACAAAAGCCGCGCCTACCACGAGAACATTGCCGGTTACATGGTTAAATCGGCGGTCGGCCCGCAGTTCGCAAAACTGGCAGCCTTGTTGGATAACTATCGCAGCACTGTAGCCCTCCCGGCTTGAACCGCTCACGCATCCGCACAGGTATAGGCCATGGTGCACAAAGATACTTCCGATAAAGCCATTAATCTGCTGGTCGTAGAAGATGATGACGTGGATCTTGAAAAAATCCTGCGCCTGCTCAAAAACACCTTGCTCAAGCTGACCATTGTTGAAGCAAAATCAGCTGCGCAAACCCTGTTATTGATCGACAACCAGAATTTCGATTGTGCCATCCTGGACTATCGCTTAAAGGATGCCAGCGGCTTGGATTTAATCGCTAAAATCCAACAGCACAGAAATATACCCACCCCCATTATTATGGTCAGCGGCAGTAGCGATGAACGGGTTATTGCGGATGCAATACGCGATGGCGCGTTCGATTATTTGCCCAAACGCAACTTGAACTCCGAACAGCTAACCACCGCCCTATGTGCCGGATTGGAGTGGGCAGAATCCGCACGGCTGTTAAAAGAAGACAGCATTCGCTTCCATCAACTGGCAGAAGGTTTGCCGCAGCTAACTTGGACCTGCGAGCCAAATGGCCAGTGTGATTTCCTGAATCGCCGCTGGTGCGAATACACAGGTATCGCGGATGAGGAACAGTTGGGTTATGGCTGGTTGCAGCAGGTGCATCCCGACGACCATGAACAACTAATGAGGGACTGGCTGAACGCGATAAGCACGGGCAGCGAAATGTATTCCGTGTTCCGTATCCGCCGCCACGATGGTGAATATCGCTGGTTTGATGCACGCGCCATTCCGCAAAAAAATGAACAAGGCGAAATTATCCGCTGGCTGGGTAGCAATACGGACATCACCGACATTGAATTAACCCGCCAGGCACTCGCCAATAGCGAAGAGCTGTTCCACACCGCATTCGACTACGCCCCGTTAGGCATGATGATGGTTAATACGGAGCACACTATCATCCAGGCAAATCCGGCGTTGCGCCAACTGCTGGGTTATGAGCAGGCTAGCGATGCGCCGCCGCTGCCGGGCTTGCTGGGATTGATCCACCCGGAGGAGGTTGAAACCACCCGCTTCCAGCTGGAAAAACTGCAAGCCGAGAAACTGGCGTTTGCCCAATACGAAACACGCCTGCTCGCCGAGGACGGGCACTCAGTACCGGCGCTAGTCAGCCTGGCCTTTATCAATAAATTTGCGGATACCCCCAGCTACCTGTTCCAGATCTACGACCTCTGCGAGCGCAAGCGCTATGAATCCCAATTGATCAAACTGGCGCATTACGATCCGCTTACCGGCCTTGGCAATCGCGCCAAATTGCATGAAGAAATTGAATTCCTCATCCAAAAATCCCGCCGTAGCTCTGCTCCCTTTGGCGTCCTGTTTGGCGATTTGGATCACTTCAAACAAATTAACGATAGCCTCGGCCATGAAGCGGGTGATCTATTGCTAAAAACCGTGGCGCATCGCATGCAACGGGCATTGCGCCATGAAGACAGTATCTGCCGCCTGGGCGGGGATGAATTTGTGGTGCTGGTACAAGATGTCACCAAGTTTGAAGCGGTGGTGACGGTCGCCGAAAAATTGATCGCTAAAATCAGCAAGCCAATCCGCCTCGATCAACATCGGGTACATGTGGGCATGAGCTTTGGTATTGCGCTCTACCCCACCGATGGCGATGACGCCAAAACCCTGCTGCGCAATGCCGACAGCGCGCTTTATGACGCCAAAGCGAAGGGGCGCGGCGGCTGCCAGCTCTATCGCAAAGAACTTACCGAATATGTACACAGCCGTTTGCGTATGGACGGCGACTTGCGCAATGCCATCGCCGCGAATGAGTTTGAACTTTTTTACCAACCGATCATAGATTTGCAAACCAACCAAATAGCTTACGCGGAAGCCTTGTTGCGCTGGCACCACCCTACGCGGGGACTGGTTACCCCGGATGAATTCATTCCCTATGCGCAGGAAAGTGGCCTGATCATTCCTATCGGTGAGTGGGTCCTTAAACAGGCCTGCACCCAAGCGGCAGAATGGAGCAGCGCCGGCTTTGCAATACCTGTCTCCATCAATGTATCCGCCCGCCAATTTGAGCAAAACAACTTGTTCAAATTGTTATCAGAGGCAGCGGCAGAATCCCGGCTACCGGTTGAACAACTGATAATCGAAATCACCGAGCAGATGTTCCTTGAAAACACTGAAAGCAATTTGGAGCAAATCAGCGAGCTGAAAAATTTAGGGGTCAGCCTGGCGCTGGACGATTTCGGTATTGGCTATTCATCGCTCAGTTATATCGTACGTTTCGCACCACAGTATTTGAAAATTGACCGCTCGTTTGTGGGGCGCATAGGTGAAGCCAAAGAGCACGACGAAATGGTCAATGCAATTATCGGCTTACGCAAGATTATTCCGATGAAAATCGTGGGTGAAGGAGTTGAACAAGTGACGCAGCGGGATTTTTTAGCCGATAGAAACTGCGATTTTGGTCAAGGGTATTTATTTTCCCGCCCACTACCACAGGAAAAACTGTTGGAATTTCTGCGTCAAAAACAATAGCAAAACATAAAGAACAATAGTTAAACATAAAAAACCCCGACGCTTGGTCGGGGAATTTTTTTAATAAAGCTCTATTATCAGGAGCTTGGAAACTTCATCAATCTACTGATTACGGCAGAGCGATATATCTGTCTTTGATCAGGAAGCTGCCTGCTGGTGTGACATCAGTCGCAACCAAGCCAAACTTCACTGGCTTAGCCGTTTGATTTAACCAACTGTAAATCAGGGTACAGCTATAAGTCACATCTTGGCCCGCTACTAAATTGCCATTCGGCAACCATGCACAATTCGCGGAATCCGAACCTCCATCCAGACTCACCCAGAGCTGCAAACTAGCTCCGCTGTTTTTAAAAGCTGTATCAACGTTAACCACAAAATTAACAGTTGCATTTTCCAAGCTAACCACTGGCAGGCCATAATACCAACCAGCCCCTGCCCACGTTGCAGTTGGAGAAACCTTCGGGTTTGAATTCTCCCAAACAACTGCAGAAGCCCCTTCTGTATACCAATCCCAAGCCATCTCAATTCTTGCCTGGCTTGACGCAGCACTCGAAGCAACAGAACTGGATGATGATGAAGCCGCACTGGAAACAACAGAACTGGATGATGAGGATTCCGCGCTTGAGACAACAGAACTTGAAACCGAACTCTCACTGCTTACGGCTGCTGCTGAGCTTGATACCGCAGAGCTGGAAGACGAACTGAAGTCACTTGCCTTGGTCAGCAGGATGCGAGCGCTTTTGATGGTGAAAGTACCCGCCGGAGTTGTGGTCGCCTGAATACCCAGCTTTACTGGTGCTGCGGTTTGCGCGAAGGCGCCACCTGAATCCAGCACACAAGTCACTTTTGTATCAACCCCCTCAACCAACGCACTACTTTCTACTGCAGCGCAATCCGTCTTGCCCGGCCAAGGGCTAGCATCGACAACCGCCCACAGCGAGAGCCCTGAACCGCTGGCTTTGAATGCGTTATCCACTGCTACTGTTACTTCAATAGTGGCGAATTCCAACTCGGGGATGGGTTGGTTCAAGTAATAACCTGCACCTTGCCATTGGGTAGTGACCGCAACAACACCCGCCGAAAAACCGGCTTCTTTCTCTGCGTACCAGCTGGCAAGAGGCAGATCTATTACTGCAGGACCTGAAACACTACTCAATGACGAACTGCTCACCACCGATGCAGGCGTAGAAGATTTCACAGCACTGCTCAATGCAACTGAAGAAACAGACGACACAACCGCAGTACTGTTGGCACTGCTGGAGATTGCCGCTGAACTGGGCTTGTTATTCCCGCCTCCCCCACCGCCACCACCGCCGCACGCGGTGAGTAAAAGAGATGCCCCCAAAATGACAGACAATGACTTCAACATTACTTTCTCCGGTTGATTGTGACGACAAGCAACGCCAACTGAAATACAGATTCGAACGTTGCTGCCCAATATGTTTTTTTGCCCGTATAGTATATATACTATTATTTAAACAGAATATTAAATATTTCCATAATTTCTTTTTTTGCTATCGATTAGTTCAAATAATTGGAAGAGACTGGGGAGAAAGTGAAATCCAGATATAAAAAAGGATATTTTTTAATCGAAATAAAACAACTCTAAAGAATAAGAGATTCCTAAATAACCAAAATTTAATTTGTCAGATAAAAAGCTTGTCTTTTTATATAACAATCCTATAGGAACTTATCCATGTTTTATGTGAAAACAATGAAGCACACACCGCTTTATATCGCGCTAGGGCTGGCCAGTACCGGAGCTTTTGCCCAGACCGGTAACACCAAAGAAGTACTCGAAGAAGTCGTCGTTATGGGCAGCTATCCTGCGAGCCTGCAATCATCGATGGAAGTGAAACGCAACTCTGCCAGTATTATCGAAGCGATTACCGCGGAAGATATCGGCCAATTGCCCGATGTATCCATCAGCGACTCGCTTAACCGCCTGCCCGGCCTTGCACAAGACCGCGACCGTGGTAATGGCAGCCAGATCTCCATCCGGGGTATGGGCGGGATGCTCGGCTTGACTACCCTGAATGGCCGCGAAGTCGCCATCCTGGAAGAGACCCGTAACATCCGCTACGACCAATTCCCATCTGAATTGGTGAACTCCGCGCAAGTGTACAAAACCCCGCAAGCCTGGCTGTCCGAAGGCGGTGTTTCCGGCACCATCAACCTGAGCACCCTCCGCCCCCTCGACCACAAAAAGCGTGAGCTGGTAGTTGATGTACGCGGCTCAGTTTCGGAAATGGGCCAGGATATTGATACTGCTTATAACGATGGCATCGGCCAGAAGTTCAGCATCTCTTACATCGACCAATTCCTCGATAACACCCTGGGTGTTGCGGCTGGCTACTCTACTCGCGCAGAACCTATTGCCACCAAAAAAACCGAACTCTGGAACTATGGCGATACTTACCACAATGAGATCTGGAGTCCCGAGCTTGATTCAGCGGTTGCAGCGCCCTGGGGTGGCTCTTATCTGGTAAATGGCGGTGAAGACAAGCGTCAAGGTGCTGTGTTGGCGGTGACCTGGTTGGCTAATGACAACCTGACCGTGAACTACGACGGTTTCTGGTCTGCTTTTGATATTGAAGAGAACTACAACGGTTTTGACTTCAATATTAAAGAATGGGGTACAGGCTTGGCAGTCGATGACTACGCGCCTACCAGCTTTGACAACCTTGAAGGTGCCACCGCTGATTACGACTTGCTGGCCGGTACTGTTGAGCTGGAATCCCTGCGCAACCTGAACGAATTTTACCAACAGGACGACGAGCTGATCAGTCACGGCCTGAACACCAAATGGGAACAAGACAACTGGGGCGTGGCGCTGGATCTCGCTACATCTGAAACCTCTCGCGACAAGCAATGGGTCAGTATCCGCACCGTAAACAGTGACCCAGGTATGGCAACTTTCAGCACCAATAGCGACGGCCGTTTGGCCCTGGAGCTGCTGGATGCCAATTTGCTCGGCACAAACCAAAACACCTTGGGCACCGTGCGTGTTGAGCCACGCTCCGAGGGCGGCGACGAAATCGACTCCGCGAAACTGGACTTTGATTTTGACGTATTGGGCGACTTCTTAAGCAGCGTTGAGTTTGGTGTATCAACCTCCAGCCGCGAGAAGTTTGAAAACAACCAGAAATGGGATCAATTAACTACCTCCGGCAGCAACGTGATCACCGATGATTACGTTGTTGGAGAGGGGAATCCAAGCTGGGGCGATCTGCCCAGCTACCTGATCATCGACAAGCGCGATGTCCTTCAGGATTACTACGGCGCTTTGGCTAACCCCACACCCGGTGATGCTGATGACCTTATGGCCAGCTGGAAAGTGGAAGAAGACATCAACGCCCAATACATCCAATTCAACTTTATGTCCGAGGTATTCGGTAAAGAGTTGTCCGGTAACCTGGGTGTGCGCAACGTCAACACTGAAACCCTGTCGCACGGCTATGAGCAAGGTGTATCCAGCTGGGTTGAGCAACCTGCCGGTTCAGGTAATTGGGTTGAAGTCAGTACCGTCACACCGGTAAGCGCAGGCCATGACTACAACGATGTATTGCCTAGCACCAACTGGACCCTGAACCTGACCAACGAGCACGTTGTGCGCATTGGCGCTGCCAAAACCCTGGCTCGCGCTCCGGTCAACATGATGAGCCCAAGCCTGAACCTGAACCAGGATTTAGACTCAGCTGGCGCAAACCCTGGCCAATCCACCGCCGGTAATCCAGAGTTGGATCCATTCCGCGCAACCCAAGGTGATGTTGCATATGAGTGGTATTACAGCGACAACGCACAACTTGCGGTAAACCTGTTCTACAAAGACTTGGAAAGCTACATCACCCGCGCTGCCGATGCTGAAACCATTGAGCGCAACGGGGTTGAATACACCGTGTCACGTCCAATCAATGGCAGCGGCGGTTACATCCGTGGCTATGAATTGCTGTGGCAACAACCGCTGGACTTCTTGCCAGCTCCGTTTAACGGCTTGGGTATTTATACCAACTACTCGCACAACGAATCCAACGTCGAGCAGTCCCTGCCGTTGCATAGCAGCTACAAGTCGACCCTGACCGGCCTGTCGGAAGATGTTGCCAGCTTTACCCTGTGGTACTCGCTGAATGGCTTTGAAGCACGTACTGCGTATAGCTATCGCAGCGAGTTCCAGCGCGATATCAACATGGTGAAAGGCGAAGAAGGTATGAACGACGAGGAAGGCTATTGGGACCTGAACCTGTCCTACACCTTCAACGATCACTACCGTGTGTACTTCCAGGTACAAAACCTGACCAACGAGCCGTACAAAACCTATGGCTTGGAGTCTGGCAATCCTAACCATGCCAACCGTTACGAAGAATTCGGTTCACGCTACTACGTCGGTATGAACTGGAAACTCTAAGCATCGCTTGTTGAGCGAATGTTTTGAGTTAGCGTTCCAAATTGAAAACCCCACCCTCACCGGTGGGGTTTTTTATTGCCTCACCATCCTCTCCCTTTGATTTGTTCCCCCCAAAAACAAAAACCCCCGGCTTTCGCCAGGGGTTTTGCGCTCAGGTTATAGCACCCTGAGAGTGCACCGCTTGCGGGTCAATTACTGCGCCGCAGCAGCCTCGGTAAAAGCTTCCATAGCAGCGGTAGGACGCCCTTGGTTATTGGTCGCACCCAAGGTATATCCACTATTCCAACCCGGTGGTGCCAGTGGCTCCCAGTAGAAAACACCCAGACCCTGACCGTCTTTGACCGCGGCCGTTTTACTGATCAAATCCGCCATAATAGTTTTGGCTTCAGCATGATCCCAAGGCACACCCACTTCCGTCAGCATAACCGGTACATCATAGCGGTCGACCATATCGTTGAGGTTGGACAAACAGCTCGCCGTTGTAGCACT
>DATIDX010000357.1:0-6558 GCA_035456025.1 Cellvibrio sp.
TCCCGAGCTTGGTTTTCAGACTCGCGAAACAACTCGCAACCTTCTGGCAAACGCAAAAACTCGGAAATAGCGCTGGATAATTTAAATTATGTGGCGCCGATTAAAAAATAAAACAAATGATTGCGTGCGGACCACCTACCCGGCGCGCCTGATATCATTGACGACGGTGGCATGGCCAATAACAAAGCATTAAAGTAACGAGCCTGAGCCCAGCCAGTCACACCTTAATTATCGCAACACTTTGACAATCCTTCAGGCCAAGGTTAAGCATGCGCAATATTCGCCGAGCTACAAAAGTTGATGCCGAGTCCATCGCCAAGCTATATGCGCAACTGAACACGCTTTCGTCCGCGTCTGTATTGGCGGAGCGTATAGAGGTAATAGCAAAAAGCCAGAACACTCACCTACTGGTATGCGATGATAGCGGCGAAATCATTGCAACCGCTCTTGTCTGCCTCTGCGACGATGTGATGTATCAAAGCCAACCCTTCGCTGTAGTAGAAAATGTTGTGGTAAGTGCTAATTACAAGCGTGAGGGAATTGGCAAGAGCATGATGGATTACGTAGAAGCATTTTGTTTGGAACGGGATTGCTCCAAAATTATGTTACAAACCAGTAGCAAGAACCACGATGCGCGAGATTTTTACACCGCCATGGGTTATGACCAGAATGTAAAAATTGGTTTTGTAAAATATCGCCGTTATTTTTCCCAATAAAAGTATCACACAGTTTTTTCTACCATTTAGTGAGGATGTTAATAATGCATTTGACCAGTTCCGGGATTGCCCTGCGTTTTTTATTTGCACTTTTATTAGTGCTGCTGAGTTACAACCCGAGTGGCTATTCCTATTTTCATTGGATTCACTATAGCCTCAGGGACACAGGTGACATCACTCCCTACGTGGTCATTGCGGGAATAATATTGCTGATTGGCTGGGGCATTTACATCAAGGCCACCTTAAATTCACTCGGCCTGATCGGGATCATTGTCCTGGCTGCGCTGTTTGGCTGCCTGGTTTGGTTATTTATCTATTGGGGCTTTCTAAGTGTTAGCGACATATCGGCGATGGCGTGGATAATCGAAGTTTTATTGGCGGCGCTACTTGCCGTGGGCATGTGCTGGTCGCATTTCACCCGCCGCATGAGTGGGCAGGTAGATGTGGATGAGATTGAAGAGAAGTAAATTCGATGAAGTCGTTTTTTATCGCTCTGCTTCTGACAACGATCTGCGGTTGCGCTAGCAAGCAAACACTGACGCTGATCCCCACACCCGTACTCTATGACCAGAGCAAGATAAATCCATTTGCACATCTAAAAAGCGACAAAAAATCTACCTACAACTCGATCCATTTCGCGACAATACGTGCGCCCATGGAGGAACAAGGCAATTTAACTTATGGTAATGAGATCTCGGATCAGCTTCATATGGGGCGAGCCCAAGTGCAGATTGGCGATGATTCTATGCAATGGGCCGAACTCGAGCAGGACTCCCTGCGTAGCATCAGAACCAAATCAATTCCGCTTTCACTAACCACAATCACTGAGGTCGCACAGCTGCCGCAACCAGACGCGGCCAAAAATAAGCAGTTGCCGCAGACCTTAACTCCCGAGCAACAGAAATTTGTAGACGAAATCAATACTGAACTGGCGGATGCGCTCGATAAGGAAATTATGCTGTATGTACACGGCACCAAGGCTGCATTCACCAACGCGGCATTTATTGCAGCGGAGATGGATCATTTTTCCGGGCGCGATTTTGTGTCCATCTTTTTTTCCTGGCCGTCACACCAGAATATTTTTAGTTATCTCGTAGGTACTGACGTGCACCGCGCAAAAGACGCCAGCCAATCGTTAAGTATGTTTATCGAATTTCTCGCCACGCACACAACCGCAAAACGCATCAATATACTTTCATACAGTGCAGGCGCGCGCACCACATCAAAAGCCATTTATGAAATGGCGCAGACAACCCACGCACGCAATACCTATAAACTCGGATCAGTGATCTATGCCGCAGCAGATGTCCCGATTGATACCTTTCTGGAACGACTGCCTGCATCCAGCGCGCTCGCAGAAAAAGTCGTATTAACGGTGACGGATGACGATAACGTGTTACGCGCAGCCGAGCGTTTTATGCGCGGCCGCGCCCGTGCAGGTTCAACAGAAGCGGAAGTAGAAGAGGAAAATTTTATTGCACAAACGCATTTAACAAACGTTGAAATTATCGATGTGTCGTTAGGGAAAAGCACGCGCGGGTTTGATATCACCGGGCATAGATACTGGTATCTCCACCCCTGGATTAGCAGCGACATAATCTTTTTGCTGCGCACGGATTTGCCGGCATCGCGCCGTGGACTTTCACCGGCCGAGATAGCAGGAGTATGGTATTTAGCTGCTGACTATCCACAAAAAGTCACCACGGCGGTAGATCGCGAACTTAAGGCGCAGTGGCAGCCTAAAGATTGAATAATTACCCTCTTAAGCGAATCACTTATTGTATAACTCCCAAGTTTCCTGCTTTTTCTTTTCGCTCTTGCGCAACAATACATAGGTTGCACCTACCCAACCGTGAACTTTTTGCGCGGAATGGAATGCGAGAATCTCATCAAACTGTGGTAACCAGTGCGCCACACAACTTTTTAATTGCGCCGGCTGCTCGCGCCCCTCACCTTTACCGTGAGTGATGAGCGCGCAGCGAATGTCGTTGGTCATGCAATCTTTAATAAATTGAAATACCGCACTGCGTGCCTGTTCGACCGTCATATTGTGCAGGTCAAGGCGCGCGTCAATTTGATATTTCCCCATACGCAGACTGCGGTATACACCGTTTTGCACACCATCGCGCTTGAATTCAATAACCGATAACGGGTCCAGCGGCTCTATGTATTCACCAGAGAGGAAGTTTTTATCTTTCGCCAATTCCGCCGTCGCCGCTTTGCGCCGGGTTTCTATGCTGGTTTTATCCTGATGCGGGGATGCCAAGGTGACTTTTTCTTCCACCTTGATGGGTTTTACGTCCTTCATTTGTTGGAGGAAAAGGTCAGCATCGGGGGTTTTAGACATAGCAACAGCGCCTTGCAGAAATAAGTCGATGGTTCAGGAAACCGGATGCGAATTGTAAAACAAACCCACCCGTCACCACAAAATGCTTGCAACGAACAGATTACACTTGTAATCTCCATCCGGATTACAAGTGTAATCCACGCCCGCCAGACACAATCTATCTTGAGGCACTCATGGATACAGACGACCTGCAACTCTCGGGTAGCGAATGGGATTTAATGAAAATCCTGTGGGATAACAACCCTGCAACCGTTAACCGCATAGCGGAACTCACGCCGCAATGGCATCCAAAAACTGTGCGCACCATGCTGATTCGCTTGCAAAAAAAAGGCGTAGTCGAGTATGAAGTTGTGGATGGCATCCAGCACTACAAGCCTGTGCATGACCGTGAATATTGCGAGTCAAGCGCAACCCAATCGTTTATGCAGCGCGTATTTGATGGTGCGCTAACACCGATGATTGCGCACTTCACTCGCCAGCAGAAATTGACGAATGAAGAAAAAAAAGCATTGATTGCTCTGCTACAAGATAACAGCCAGGGAGAAAAATGATGGAGATAATGACAACAGGATTAAATGCTTTTATCGGGTGGTTATTTATTGCATCACTCAAAAGTTTGCCGTTAATCGCAATCTTATTACTGGCGCAGCAGGGGCTAAAAAAATATTTAACCGCAAGCGCGCGGCACGGTTTATGGTTGAGCATTTTTATTTGCCTGAACATTCCTTTTGGTTGGCAATTTTCCTGGAAAGTTGCACCACAAGATCTAATACCCCAACAGGAAATAGCCGCTCCTGCTACAGCACAGAAAGCGATGCCGGAAATAATTTTCACCTCCAATAGCGATACCGGCCCCATCACCGTTACAAAAAATGGGACTGAAGCCGAAACAGAAACCAATTCGTTATTTATTAACTATTCGCTATTGGGCTATATATGGGTAGGTGTGTTTTTGTGTTTATCCATTACTACCCTGCGGCAAGTGCAACGTTTTAATCATATAAAAAAGAAAGCCGTTCCAGCCAATAAACAACAAGACCAATTATTGCAAATTGGTCAAAGCATATTAGGGCTCAATAAAAAAATACCGCTGCTTTATTCGAATCAAATCAAAAGCCCGCTGACATTGGGGTTATTGAAACCGGCCATTATTTTACCCGCCGATATTGAGCAGCAGCTTACCCAATCCCAGCTACAGCATGTATTACTACACGAGCTGGCACATATACAGCGCCACGATATTTTATGGAATTGGCTTGCCTATTGGACAACCTTGCTGCACTGGTTTAATCCCTTGGTGTGGTATGCCGGAAAACGCATGAAGGCCGATATGGAAATTGCCTGTGATGCCAAGGTATTAGCGCACCTATCCCAATCCGATCGAAATGATTATGGATTGACATTAATTAACGTCAGTCAACTCTCTTCAAACGCCCGGGTGTTATCGCACAGCCTTGGCATTTTGGAAAACCACCGCGAGCTTAAAAATCGATTAATAATGATTAAGGAATTCACGACTATGACGCTGAAAAAATCGCTTATCTTTACCCTGGTATTTAGCACTTTTACATTTGCTGCACTGGCACAACCAAATGCAAAATCGAATGAGAAAGCAAGCATTCCAGCACCTACATCTCGCATTAGTATGACGCTGGCAGAATTTGCACGGCATGCTGAAAAGGACTTAAAAACGCAAATATTGGTTGGCCGCGAATATGCTTACCTGACCATTCCGGTTAATATCACTGATAAACCACTTGATTACGGCCAGCTGTTGAGTCAATTAAAAGTCAATGAATTAACCGCTTATAAATCCAGCAGCTATATTCAAATCATTCCAGTCAAAGACGCCCGTTCATTTGCAATTCCCACAGTTGAAAAAGGCAAAAATTATTTTGATGATGAGTATGTGACTGACTCTATAAAGTTGGAAAAAGCCTGCGCAGGAAACGTATTGGCAACATTGAGACCGATAGTGCCGCAGTATGGACACTTAACAACAATGGAGAGCGCCAACACCCTGATCATTTCAGATTTTTACCGCAATGTTGTACGTGTTAAAGCAATCGTAAAAACACTGGAAGATAATATCCCGCAGAAAATAAACTGTAACACCTCCAATGTTGCGACTGTCGGCGGACCCACCAAAGAGAAAAAATAGCTATCGCAAAATAAGAAGGGCGCCATTCAGGCGCCCTTCTTATTTGCAACACAACAATTTCACGTTATTTATTCGCGCGATTGGCAATCAAATCATTCACTACTGCTGGATCAGCAAGTGTGGAGGTATCGCCAAGCGAATCCAATTCATTCGCAGCGATTTTGCGCAGAATGCGGCGCATGATTTTACCCGAGCGGGTTTTTGGTAAACCCGGTGCCCATTGGATAATATCGGGACGTGCAATTGCACCAATCTCTTTCACCACCAACGCCAGCAATTCTTTTTTCAGCTCATCACTCGGCTGCTCGCCTGTCATCAAAGTCACATAGGCGTAAATGCCCTGGCCTTTGATGTCGTGCGGATAACCGACAACCGCCGCTTCAGCGACCTTGTCGTGCAATACCAGTGCGCTTTCTACTTCAGCAGTACCCATGCGGTGGCCGGATACGTTGAGTACATCGTCCACGCGACCAGTGATCCAGTAGTAGCCATCAGCATCGCGACGCGCACCATCGCCAGTGAAGTAGTAGCCGGGATAGGTGCTGTAGTAGGTGTCGATACAGCGCTGGTGATCGCCATATACAGTGCGAATTTGGCTTGGCCACGCAGCTTTGATACAGAGGTTGCCCTCGCCAGCACCGACAACTTCTTTGCCTTCCGGATCGAGCAAAACCGGCTGCACGCCGAAGAAAGGAACAGTTGCCGAGCCGGGTTTAAGGTCAATCGCTCCAGGCAATGGTGTGAGCATGTGCGCGCCGGTTTCGGTTTGCCACCAGGTATCCATAATCGGGCAGCGGCTGTCGCCGATCACGCGGTAGTACCATTCCCAGGCTTCGGGGTTGATTGGCTCACCCACGCTGCCGAGGATTTTCAAACTCGCGCGCGAGGTTTTGGTGACGTAATCATTGCCTGCACCCATAAGGGCACGGATCGCCGTTGGGGCGGTGTAGAAGCTATTGACGCCGTGTTTGTCGATTACTTGCCAGCAGCGCGAGGCATCCGGATAAGTCGGCACACCTTCAAACATCAGCGTAGTCGCGCCATTGGTCAAGGGGCCGTAAACGATATAGCTGTGGCCAGTTACCCAACCCACGTCGGCAGTACACCAGTAGATATCGCCTTCCTGATAATCAAACACGTATTTGTGGGTCATCGCCGCTTGCAGCAAATAACCGCCAGTGGTGTGCAATACACCTTTAGGTTTGCCGGTCGAGCCAGAGGTATAGAGGATAAACAGCGGGTCTTCAGAATCCATGACTTCCGGTTCGCATTGGCTAGCCTGACGCTCAACTAGATCCTCGTACCAGAAATCGCGTTTTTCATCCCAGGCAACA
>DATIDX010000358.1:0-6891 GCA_035456025.1 Cellvibrio sp.
CCCTCCGTCTATGAGCGGATGAATTAACATTGAGTACAAAAAGATAAGAGCTAATAATGCAGTAAGCCATGAGACTACGTTGATGAGCTTGTCTAATTGTGAGTTTCCAATGTGGAGCATATTGTTTCCTTGTATGTTAAATGTAAAAAGCCGGATCATTTCTGATCCGGCTTTTCATTTCTCACATTCCGTTTAAAAACTTAAACGTTGTAAGTGCTCGATGAAGTATTACCACCGCGACCGGTCCAGTTGGTGTGGAAGAACTCACCGCGTGGTTTGTCGGTGCGCTCGTAGGTGTGCGCGCCGAAGTAGTCGCGCTGTGCTTGCAGCAGGTTTGCTGGCAAACGGGCAGTGCGGTAGCCGTCGAAGTAGGTCAGTGCAGAAGTAATTGTTGGAGCGGGGATGCCGTTTACAATCGCCGCCGCTGCAACACGGCGCCAGCCTTCTTGCGCGGCGTCTACTGTCTTCGCGAAATAATCATCCAGCAGCAGGTTTTTCAATTCAGGATTCTTGTCGAATGCTTCTTTGATGTTGCCGAGGAATGATGAGCGGATGATACAACCGCCGCGCCACATTAATGCGATGCCGCCGTAGTTCAAGTGCCAGCCGTATTCTTTCGCCGCTTCACGCATCAGCAAATAACCTTGAGCGTAAGAAATAATTTTTGAAGCGAATACCGCGTTGCGCAGATCGTTGATAAAGGCAATTTTGTCGCCGGTGAAATTCACTGCTGGGCCTTTGATTACTTTTGCCGCTTCAACACGTTCCGCTTTTTGCGATGACAAGCAGCGCGCGAATACCGCTTCAGAAATCAGTGTGAGTGGTACACCCAGATCCAGTGCAATTACACCAGTCCACTTGCCGGTACCTTTTTGGCCGGCGGTGTCGAGGATTTTCTCAACCAGTGGTTCGCCGTCGGAATCTTTGTATGCAAGGATGTCGCGGGTGATTTCGATCAGGTAAGAATCGAGTTCACCTTTGTTCCACTCAGCAAATACTTTGTGCATTTCATCAGCGCTTAAACCGAGCACTTCTTTCATGATTTGGTAGGCTTCGCAAATCAATTGCATATCGCCGTACTCGATCCCGTTGTGAACCATTTTCACAAAGTGGCCAGCGCCGTTCTCACCTACCCAATCACAGCATGGGCTGCCATCGTCAACTTTGGCGGAGATGCTTTGGAAAATATCTTTCACAAATGGCCAGGCTTCAGGTGAGCCGCCGGGCATGATGGATGGGCCAGTCAATGCGCCTTCTTCGCCGCCGGAAACGCCGGTGCCAATATAGCGCAGGCCTTTACCTGCGAGATACGCGGTGCGACGGTCGGTATCGGGGAAGTGGGTGTTGCCGCCGTCGATGATGATGTCGCCAGCTTCAAGGTGCGGAATCAGTTGTTCAATGAAATCGTCTACCGCTTTACCGGCTTTTACCATCAGCATGATCTTGCGAGGTTTTGCCAGAGACTGCACCAGCTCTTCAATAGAGCGTGCGCCGCGAATGGTTTTACCCTTGGCGCGGCCTTCGATGAAAGCGTCTACTTTTTCTACAGAGCGGTTGTAAGCGGTAACTGTATAGCCTTTGCTCGCCATATTGAGGATGAGGTTTTCCCCCATCACAGCCAAGCCAACCAAGCCTATATCGGAAAGTGGTTTCATAGTAGTAATAGCCTATCGTTGTGGTTGATGTCCTGACCCGCAGGGACAATTCAACAGGACAGTTCCGGTCGCTAATGTCACCCGAATGCTGACCCGAAAAAATTCCAGGGAGCAGTGATTGACCGATTTCTATGTAACGGCGCTGCTCTAATGGCTGCGCTCTTGAAGGGGTGCGTATTATTCCCGTTTACGCGTCAAAAAAACAGCTGAGAGGGGAAAACTTGTGGCTATTTTGGCGATTGTTTGCGGCAATGCGCCTTGGGGTGGTGGGTGACAAGGTGGCAAGGTGTGGATTATAGTGAGGTTGCATGAGAACCTCGGAGAATCATTATGGGCTTAAAAGCGACTTCGGTCAGGTTAGATGATGAAACCCTTGCGCGGGTTGGCAAAATGGCAGATGCCATGGATAGACCGCGTGCCTGGTTGATGGCACTTGCCATTAAACAGTTTGTTGAGCGTGAAGATTGGTTTATTCACGAAGTAGAAAAGGGTGTGCGCGCTGCTGACCAAGGCCAGTTAGTGGATCATGCGGAGCTTAAAGCCAAATGGGACGCCAAGCGTGCAACTTAAATGGACTGATCTTGCGGCAAAGGATTTGGATCATATTGAAACCTACATCGCCACCGAAAATAGCCACCTCGTAGCAGTGGAGGTGGTGCTCAAGGTGATTAATAGCAGTGAAGTAATTTTATCCAACCACCCCAAAGCTGGCCGTCCCGGTCGCGTTAGCGGCACTCGCGAACTGGTCATTGATGGTGTTCCGTTTATTCTTATCTACCGCGTTGTGGATCGTCTTGATCAATTGCAAATTTTGCGGGTATTGCACGATGCGCAGCAGTGGCCAGCGGAAGATTAGGGAGCCTTATCACCAATAGCAGATGTATTTTTATGGCTCAATTAACTATCAATAGGATGTTTTATGTTTGTAAAAAAAGGGGTTAAATTTTTCTGTATTTCTTGTCTTATTGCAGGCGTATCTGCGTGTGGTGGTAGAGGCGAGGCGGTGGTGGCAGTACAGCTAGCGTAGCTTCAAACCCAGCGGCAAGCGTGCCTTCTATTACAGCGCTACCGATGACGCCGGAAATGCGGGCACCAAAAACCGTACAGTCACTGTGAAAAATTTGGATTACAACTTCAGTTTCTTGGACAAAGATTTAAGACTTTGGGAAGGTGAATATGAGCACGTATTCCAGCTTGTGTTTGATGTAGCCGAAACTAAAGAGCGCAGCATTAATGTTTCTATCGCTGCCACATCAGCCGCTGGTACGGGAACCGATGTTGATGTAGTTACGGGCACGCTGGTGATTCCTGCATACAGCCAAACAGGTAGCTTAACGTTGGCAATTCATGACGATGATGTGTTCGAAGGTTCAGAAACTATCACGGTAAAATTTGCAGGCGGCGATCTTCAGAAAGAGGTTTTGATAGACTTGCTTGATGGAACAATTAATGGCGAACAGTTATCAAGGAAAAACCTACATTTTTGAGTCAGGTAAATTATACG
Source organism: Cellvibrio sp. (assembly GCA_035456025.1). Classification (GTDB taxonomy): domain Bacteria; phylum Pseudomonadota; class Gammaproteobacteria; order Pseudomonadales; family Cellvibrionaceae; genus Cellvibrio. The sequence continues at coordinate 3,160 of DATIDX010000358.1, forward strand.
AATTTAATCAAACAACCCGTTACACCTTGCTTAGTGCCTCACCTTGGTACATGGAGTGGACATCTGAATTGCAAGTACTAAATGGCGAGCTTTATATTGCTGGCGGCCGAACAGATTTTGAAAATGCAACCACACAAGTGCTTATTTATAACTTTGCTTCCGGGGTATGGCGCCAAGGCGCGCCGCTTAACAAGCTTCGTCACGGGGCTGCAACCGCAGTAGCAAACAGCAAACTGTATGTGTTTGGTGGGAACTATAGTAATGATACCGCTGAGGTTTTTAACACAAACACTAATCTGTGGACTTATATCGCCAGCAATTCATCATTAGGCGTAGCTTTCGATACGGCTGTGGCTTCTGGCAAACATATTTTTGTGGCGGTTTCAGAAGTGGCTGCAAACGCAACTGTATTACGCAATGACCCACTATTAAACACTTGGGCTAAATTTACCTTAATCGTTCCTTCCAGAAGCTATAAAAACTCTTTTTTATACAAGGGTAAAATATATTTGATTGGCGGTAACGATAACGCCGGCTCAAGTGCAAACGTATCATCTTTTTATATTAGTGATGATTCTGAACTGTATGTAAATTGATTGGAGTAAAAATACAATCCAGCAGGGGGGCTTAGTTCCTCCCTTTGTAGTAGGTACATTTTGCTGGGCTGCCTTCTGTTGTATTTACTTGCCGTTTCTGGCTGAAGCTCCAGTGGTTTTGGTTTAACAAATAATGGTTACAGGTGGTTTTTGATCTTCCGCTTCCTCCTCCTATCAGGCTTCGCCTGCTGCCCCAACGCCCAATCAATATGCTCCTGCACCAACGCAGAAGTCGACCCCCTCTTTTCTTGCAATGCCTTAACAATGCGCTCATCACTCGGCGCATTGCCCAAGCCCACTGCTAAATTTCGCAGCCAACCTTCGTAACCAATCCGGCGGATGGCGGAGCCTTCGGTGCGGGCTAAATACTCCGTTTCGGTCCAGTTAAACAGGTCGATCAGATCGCTGTCGGCCAAACCGTGGCGCGGTAAAAAGTCGGTCTCCCCGGTGAATTGTGCGTATTTGTTCCAGGGGCAGATGGCCTGGCAGTCGTCGCAGCCAAACACGCGGTTGCCGATGGGGTCGCGGAATTCCTCGGGGATTGCACCCTTATTTTCGATGGTGAGATAGGAGATGCAGCGGCGCGCGTCCAGTTCGTAGGGGCGCGGGAAGGCGTCGGTAGGGCAGACTTTCAAACAGGCAGTGCATTCGCCGCATTGGTTGGACTGCTGTGGTTTGTCGACCGGTAGGGGGACGAAGGTAAAAATCTCGCCGAGGAAAAACCAGCTGCCTGCGCCGCTATTGATAATCAGTGTGTGTTTTCCCGTCCAGCCCAGGCCGGCCTTTTCAGCGAGCGGGCGTTCCATCACTGGCGCGCTGTCGACAAAGGCACGGTTCTGGCCTTTAAGTGGATAGTCTTCCGGTAGTGCATCGTCGATTTGTTGCGCGAGCACACTCAAGCGTTTGCGGATCAGCTTGTGGTAATCGCGCCCTAGCGCATAGCGCGACACATAGGCTTTGGTGGGGTCTTTGAGGATGTGAATCTGCCGGGTCTCGCCCGGTAAATAGTCCATACGCACGGAAATAACGCGCACTGTGCCGGGTAATAATTCCGCTGGGCGCGAGCGTTTGTTGCCGTGGGCGGCGAGCCATTCCATGCTGCCGTGATAGCCCTTGGCCAGCCATTCATGCAGGCGAACCTCGGCCTCGCCCAACTCGATATCGGTGATACCGACTTGCTGGAAACCCAGCTCGCGCCCCCAGCGTTTGATATCGGCAGCAAGTTGGTCGAGGTCGAGATTGGACATGAAGTAGTTACTACAAAAGGCGAGTGCAGGCATTTTGCCAGAATCGCGCACCAGGGGTGAAACAAGCGTTTTAGTTGATCTTGACTAGACTAAAAAGTGCACGCATAAACGCTGCAAGGCAGGGGTCATTATGTTCTCCAAATCGGCACTCACTACAAATCTTATTATTGCTATTAACCTGATATTGATCTTGTTCGCGACCAGCGTTGTGCAGGCGCAGACTCCCGGTGTCATCCGCACCATTCCCCACGCGACCGATATGGATCGCTATGCGCTTAAAATGCTCAATCTGGCGATCGCGCATCTCGATAACCAGTACCAAGTAGAAACGGATAAGAGTGAGCAGCGCACCCAGGGGCGTTATGTGGAAGATGTCATCACCGGCAAGATCGATATCATGTGGGCCGCCACCGACAATGATATTGAAAGCCAGCTGCAACCCGTGCGTATTCCGCTGCTAAAAGGTTTGCTTGGCCATCGCATATTTCTCATCCATAAAGACGACCAACCGAAATTCGACCAGGTAAATACCCTGGCCGATTTGCAACAATTAAAACTTGGCCAAGGCTCGACCTGGGCGGATACCAAAATACTGGAAGCCAATAAATTAAACGTAGTCAAAGCGAACAAATACCCCAGTTTGCTCCACATGCTCGACGGCGGCCGTTTTGATGCGTTTCCACGCGGCGTGCAGGAGCCTTGGGCAGAAGTGAATTCGATTGCCGGTCTGGAATTGACGGTGGAAAAAAGAATTATGCTGGTTTACAAAATGGCGTTTTACTTTTTTGTCAGCAAAGACAATCAAAAATTGGCTAAGGATTTGGAGTTGGGTTTAAACCGCGCCATCGCCGATGGCAGTTTTGATGAGGCGTTTTTTAATGACCCTGCTATCCGCAGCGCGGTAGAAAAAGCGGACCTCAAAAATCGCTTGGTAGTTAAATTGGAAAACCCGCAGCTGCCTAAAGCGACGCCGGTCGACCGGCCGGAATTATGGTTGGATGTAAATAGCCTGGAATGATTCGCGCGTTCTCCTGTCTTATTCTGCACAAATCTTCACAGTTTTATGCACTGGCAGGCTGGGGGTTTTTGCTATAGTCGAACTTTCTTATAACTGAAAATTGTTCTTCCAGGGATTTTTTTATGAAACAGATTGGTGTTATGCAACGAACGCTGGCAGCATTTTTACTGGGTGTATTGAGTGTGTCGGCACTGGCAACACCTTTGCCGGCGCAACCGCACGTCTATGTTGAAGGGTCGGCGGAGATTGAAGTAGAACCGGATATGATGACCTTTACGCTCAGCATCCAAACCGTGGATATAGATCTCGCGAAGGCAAAAGCTGATGTGGATGCGCGCTCGCGTTTGCTGATCGAAGCTTGCAAAAAATTTGGCATTAAAGCAGAGGATATAGCGACTACTGCATTAAATGTTCGTCCCGAATATGAATACAAAGACAACCAGCGAGTGTTGACGGGCAATAATGTATCGCGCCAAGTGGATATCAACCTGCGCGATTTAAAAAAATACCCCGACATGATGAAAGCCCTGGTCGATGCAAAAATTTCTGAAACCATCAACACCAATTTGACCTTGGCGGATAAAAAATCCGTGGAAGAAAAAGTGCAAGCTGCCGCAATGGATGATGCCAAAGCCCGTGCTAGCCGGTTGGCTAAATCTTCAGGCAAAACGGTGGGCGATCCCTGGTCAATTTCTGAATTTAACAACCGTGGCGATGAGCGCTGGCAGTTGACGCCCAATCGTCAGCTAATGGGAAGTTCTGCTAAAGAGGCGAGTGCAATGCGCGTGGGAGATTCTGCAGAGCCGTTTGAGCCGGGTGTGATGAAAATCAATGCGCAGGTGTATGTCGTTTACTTGCTGAAATAATATTT
>DATIDX010000359.1:0-14130 GCA_035456025.1 Cellvibrio sp.
ATTTGCGTATAAAACGCACTCTCTTCTACCGCGGGCACTTCTGCTAAAAAACGGGTACCCACTGCACTGGCCTGCGCCAACTTTAATTTCAAATCGCGGATATCTTCGCAGCCAACCGCTTTGGCGAAACGCGAAATAGTGGCGATACTCACCGCCGCTTTCACTGCCAACTGATCGATACTGGCGGCGGCGGCAAAAGCGATATCTTCCAAAATAGCGTCCGCCACTTTTTGCTCGGTCGCCGAGAGGCGATCGCGGCTGGCACGCATGTGATACACAATATCGAATAAAGCCGTCATACATTTCTCAACACGATAGTATTCTCAAAATCTATTTAGATAATCGCAGCGATCAGCGAAACAAAACCGAGCGCAACAACAGAAATTATTGTTTCCAATACCGTCCAGGTTTTTAACGTCTGGGTCACGGTCATATTGAAATATTCTTTGATCAACCAAAAGCCACCGTCATTGACGTGCGACAAAATCAGCGAGCCTGCACCCGTTGCAATTACCAATAATTCCGGATGCGGATAACCGGCAGCAATCGCAATCGGCGCAACAATCCCGGCAGCGGTGCTCATCGCCACAGTGGCAGAACCCGTTGCGACACGCATTAAGGCGGCAACTAACCAACCCATCATCAACGGGGTTAATGCCATATCCGACGAGAAAGCGACGATTTCTTTAGCAATGCCCGCTTCAACCAAAATGCGGTTCAAACCACCACCGGCACCGACCAACAGGGTGATACCGGCAGTGGGTGCAAGGCAGTCATGACTGAATTTCAAAATGCTATCGCGATTAAATCCGCGTGCAATGCCGAGCGTGTAAAAACTCACCAGGGTTGCAATCAATAGCGCAACAACCGAGTTGCCGATAAATAATAAAAAATCATTCAGCGATGTTCCTGGTGCGGCGATCACATTTGCCCAACCGCCCAACAGCATTAAAAACACCGGCAGCAAAATGGTGGCGAGGGTAATACCAAAACCCGGCAACTGGCGTTCGTTATCCGCATTGATAAATTGTTCTTCAAGTGGATTCACTGGCGGCAGTTGAATACGCGGTGCAATCCATTTTGCAAAAATGGGTCCCGCGATAATCGCAGTGGGAATTCCCACCAAGAGCGCGTAAGAAATAGTGCGGCCAACGTTGGCTTGATATTCACCGACCGCAATCATCGCAGCCGGATGCGGCGGCACCAAACCGTGCACAACCGATAAACCCGCCACCATCGGCAAACCAACTAACAACATGGAGGTGCCGGTGCGACGCGCAACGTTGAATGCAATCGGAATTAATAAAACAAAACCAACTTCGAAAAAAATCGGGAAGCCAACAAGGAAGGCGATAAACACCATTGCCCAGTGAACATTTTTTTCACCGAACCAGCGAATCATGGTTCGTGCGATTTGCTCTGCACCGCCGGACTCGGCCATCATTTTTCCGAGCATGGTGCCGAGCGCAACAACTAACGCAATATGGCCAAGCGTTTTACCAACGCCAGCTTCGTAAACGAACACTACGTCTTTGGCGGGAATACCGGCCATCAAACCCAAGCCGAGCGACACCAGCGTGAGCGTGATAAACGGGTTGAGGCGATAACGGGCAATTAACAACACCAGCGCGATAATGCTGATGGCGGCGTACACGAGAAGCCAATGGCCGGGGCTGAGCATCTGTTCCATCACCGCCCCTTAGAAAAACGTTTCTACGGCATCGATCACCGTGTAGTTGTCATCCACCACTAACAGCTGCCGCCACTTATCGAACGTCAGGCAAGGATGGGAAATATCCAGCGCGAGCATATCGCCCACTTGCAGGTCTACATCGGGTGCGACCTTCATAAACGCGTGCTGATCCATCATCGCTGTGAGCTGCCAATCGGCAGGTGCAGCGACAGGTGTTTCGCTGCCAGGACGATAGTGTTTTGCAGGGATGGGCAGGCCAGCATCAAACGCGGCATCGCGCTTGCCCAAGCCGAGAATGGCAAGGCCAGGCTCAGGGATAGAGAGCACATAGGCCCACAATTGCAGCGCGGGCAGTAGGCTGGTCTGCATGGAGCGGGCGACGGGGTTATTGGCGTGGATTCGCGTCTCTGATGCCTTATAGGCACCTACATCATGGGTGAGGTAGCAGCCGGGGCGCAGGACTATATCGAGCGGGCGACCTATATCTAATCTGGTCCACTCTTCCGCGACCAAATCAAACCAGGCAGAACCGGCGCCAGTGAGGATCACTGTATCGCTGGTCAACAGATTATTGGCTTCCAGCGTCATCAGCTCGCGTACGGCGCGACGGAGGAATTCACGGATGGAGGCTTCGTCTTTGAGTACGCCTTCGTAGACTTCAATCCCCGCCAGCGCGAGCGATTGTGGATAGCGCGCAATGGCCTCCAACACTGCCGCGCGACTTTGCTCATTGCGCACGCCGGTACGTCCACCATCGACACCCAACTCCAGCAGCAACTTCAAACGCTGACCAGTGTGGGCGAAAAACTGCCCCAACTGCTCTACGTTGGCCGCCGAATCAACGATGACAAAAAAGTCGAACTCGGGGTTTTGCAGCAAGCGGGAAATGATCGCCATATTGGCGCGGCCAACCAACTGGTTGGCCATGATCACGCGGCGCACACCAAAATGATAAGCAGCCTGCACTTGGGGCGCCGTCGCGAGGGTGATACCCCAAGCGCCATGGGCAAGTTGTTGATGAAACAGCGCCGGGCTCATGGTGGTTTTGCCATGCGGTGCGAGTTTCAGCCCATAGGTGCTGATAAAGGACTTCATCCACTGCAGATTGTGCTGCACGCGGCTATTGCTGAGCACCGCCACCGGCAGGCTCACATCCTCGCGCAACAGGTTCCAGCCGAGCTGGGCGGTCGCGGCAACCAGAGGCAGGGAACCCAGATCCCCCAGCCCTTTGCCGGTTGGATCAAGCGGCCGACCAGCAAGCAGTTCTTGAAAATTATTTTCTTTGGCCATTCCTTTTTCTCGTCAAAAGCAGAAAAAACGATCATTTTTATTAGGCTAACACCAAAAAAATGAACTTAAAAGAAAATAATTTACAGGTATTGCGATATTTAACCGCCAAAGCTGAAAGTTTTTTGCACCGAAAAAAGTCGTACCTCGGCTCATGCGTAGCAGTTAATGGCAAACCCAAACTGGGACTGGCTATCGTTTATCGATTATTTAATGATCTGGCCGGCGAGCAAAATTGCATCCTTTCGCCCCCACAAACACGAGGAGAATAACAATGCACAGACTATTAACCGGTTTACAAAAATGCCGCTTGGGAATCTCGGGCCTGCTGCTGGTCGCGCTGGCAAGTTCCAGCCAGGCAGTGGTCTACCAGGCTGAGAACTACACCAACTTTTCCGACACCACCGCCGGCAATAGCGGCGGAGCCTTCCGCAACGATAACGTCGATATAGAAGCCACGACCGATTCTGGCGGCGGCTTCAATGTAGGCTGGATCGAACCCAACGAGTGGCTGGTGTACGGCGGACTGTCGATTCCCACTTCCGGCAGCTACACCATCCGTATGCGCGTCGCGAGTCCTTCGGGGGCAACAGCGGCAGTCGACCTAAACGGCGGCAGCATTATCCTGGGCGACTTCAACATCCCCGCCACGGGTGGTTACCAGAATTGGACCATCGTATCGCGCACCCTGAATATCAACGCCGGCACCTACAACCTCGGCGTTTTCGCTAAGAGCAGCGGCTGGAACTTCAACTGGATCGAAGTGGTATCCAACGGTGGCGGTGGTAACACCACCGGCCTGCTCACCGTGTACGAACACTGCAACTACGGCGGCTGGTTCAGGGGCTTTAACACCGGCTCATTCGACGGCAATGTGATGACATCAATGGGCGCAGGCAATGACACCATTTCCTCCGTTAAAGTCGCGGCAGGCTATGAAGCAGTGCTGTTCGACAACTGGGATTACAGCGGCGCATCGGTTGTAGTCTCCGGCGATAACACCTGCCTCAGCAACTTTAACGACCGCGCCTCATCCATCATTGTGCGGCCGATTACCACGGGCAACACCGGTTTCGCCGCCGTAGTGAGCGAAGCCCAGTTCAACCAAATGTTCCCCGGTCGCAACGGTTTCTATACCTATGCAGGCTTGGTTGCTGCCTCCAAAACCTATCCGGCATTTGCGGGCACTGGCGATCTGGCCGCGAAAAAACGTGAAGCGGCGGCCGCATTGGCCAACTTCTCCCACGAAACCGGCGGGTTGGTGCACGTGACTGAAATCGCCCAGGGCGAATACTGTGGCGATTGGGATAACAACCCCAGCACCTGCCCGTGCGCGCCCGGTAAACGCTATTACGGTCGCGGCCCGATCCAACTTAGCTGGAATGGTAACTATTGCGCCGCCGGAGCAGCACTGGGGCTGGATCTGCGCGCCAATCCGGATCTGGTTGCCCAAAACGCCACTGTTGCCTGGCAAACCGCGCTCTGGTTCTGGATGACCCAAGCCGGTGCCGGCTATCGCCCTGCCCATGACTCCATGGTTGGCAACTTCGGTTTCGGCGAAACCATTCGCACGATCAATGGCTCGCTGGAATGCAATGGTGGCAACCCCGCGCAAGTACAAAGCCGGATTAATGAATACCAACGCTTTTTGAATATTCTCGGCACCAGTGCAGGCCCCGGCAATTTAGGCTGCTAAAAAAATCGAAAGGAAAGGCCGCATTTGCGCTGCGGCTTTTTCACTTTTCACCGCGAGATAAAAATATTCCAAAAAAAAGATTACTAATTTACTAATGCGATATAAAAATCAACTTTGCTGCAAAAAATTATTTTAACTGCAACTGTAATTTGTAAAAAATTCACTCAACTTCTTTCATATGGCACCACAATCATTGAATTGAACCTGTTTCCGCGACTGGCATAGATACTGCAAATAACTTCCCAAGCATTGAATACAATTCATGTGAAAATACAACGCACGATTTATTTATGTTAAGGAGAAAGTTATGTCTACCAACGAAACCTCCGCAATCAGAGATCTCATTAAAGTATTAAATGATGGAGTCGAATTTTATACGGATGCGAAAATAGAATTGAAAGGTTCTGGTTATGAGCCAGCACTGCAGGACATGATCGACGTTCGCCAAGGGGCGCTGGCGCGCTTACAACAGTTTGTTTACGCAAGCGATGGCGAAGTAGAAACCGGCCACACATTTGTTGGAACTGCACGCAAGGCCTACGCTGACGTGCTAGCAAAAATTAAATCCAATAAATCTCAAACCTATATTGTTCAGCTGGAAGAACTTGAAGACAGAACCTTGGAGTTTATTAAAAAAGCGTTGGATGAAGCCACTGCGGTTGACACCACTGCCGCATTGAATTTTATCTACGCAACTCTGCAACAATGTCACAACCGCATGCGCAGTCTGAAGAGAAATGTTGCTTGATAGAACAAAGTCTCTCTCACCGGGAGTCTAAGACCGAGAAAAACCCTTAGCCAAGCGCTGGGGTTTTTTACGTGACGGCAAGCGGGGATTTTTATTTAACGGGGAAAAAGAGCTGATCATCTTCGCTCATACGCATTGTTACTGTCGCGATCATCGCACCCTCGATTGCAAATTCGCATCCAAAGTACTTGGGCTGCATAGCGCGAACTAAAAATACAAAACCCCACTTTTTTAGGGTGGGGTTTGTTGGCTTTCTGCAGTCGCTAATTGACGACCTTTAGCGTCGTGTAAATCGAAAATTAATTTAACCGCTTGGGATCAAATACAATTTTGTCGGCCAGCAACTTTCCGTGAATGATGGCGCCCGGTGCAAATTTGCCACTGAGGATATCCTGTGCCAGTGGATTTTCAATTAATTGTTGGATCGCACGTTTTAAAGGTCGCGCACCGTAGACAGGGTCAAACCCAACGCTCGCCAGCTTGTTCATCACCTCATCCTCCAACTCCAAACTCAGATCGCGATCTGCCAAACGTTTACGCAATAGCTCAAGCTGGATATCGGCGATGCCGCGAATTTGTTCGCGCCCGAGCGGATGGAACACCACCACTTCGTCGATGCGGTTAATAAATTCCGGGCGGAAGTGGCCGGTGACAACTTCCATTACTGCGTCTTTCATCGCGTTGTAGCGGTTTTCATTGTTGAGCGAATTATTCATATCGTCGTTGACAAAACTATCGAAGCTCACGGTATCGAAGGATTTATCTTCCGCTAATTCCTGGATGCGATCAGAGCCCAAATTCGAGGTCATCACGATCACCGTATTGCGGAAATCCACCGTGCGCCCCTGACCATCCGTCAAGCGGCCATCGTCCAGGACTTGCAGCAAAATATTAAACACATCGGGATGCGCTTTTTCAATTTCATCCAACAAGATGACCGAATAGGGTTTGCGCCGCACCGTCTCGGTGAGATAGCCGCCTTCTTCATAGCCGACATAACCGGGTGGTGCACCGATCAAACGCGCAACCGAATGTTTTTCCATAAATTCGGACATGTCGATGCGCACCATGGAATCGGTGGTATCAAATAAAAATTCGGCGAGCGATTTACACAATTCAGTTTTGCCCACACCGGTTGGGCCTAAAAATAAAAATGAACCATTGGGGCGGTTGGCATCCGACAAACCGGCGCGCGAGCGGCGCACTGCATTGGCCACCGCAACTACAGCTTCGTGCTGACCGATCACCCGCTGGTGCAACGACTCTTCCATGCGCAATAATTTATCGCGTTCGCCTTCCAGCATTTTGGATACCGGAATGCCCGTCCATTTGGAAACCACTTCGGCAATTTCTTCCTCTGTGACTTTATTGCGCAGCAATTTCATTTCCATCATTTCCGCTTGGCCAGCCATATCCAATTGTTTTTCAAGCTGCGGAATAATGCCGTATTGCAACTCACTCATACGCGCGAGGTCGCCTTTGCGACGCTTTTCTTCAAGCTCCAAGCGCGCTTGCTCAAGCTGGCTTTTGATTTCCTGTGAACCTTGCAAGGCCGCTTTTTCCGTGCGCCAGATTTCTTCCAAATCACTTAATTCGCGTTCAAATTTATCGATAGCCTCATCCAACTTGGCGAGACGCTTTTTACTTGCATCGTCTTCATCTTTTTTGACGGCTTCGCGTTCAATTTTGAATTGAATTAAACGGCGCTCAAGGCGATCCATTTCTTCAGGTTTGGAATCAATTTCCATACGGATGCGGCTCGCCGCCTCATCGATCAAGTCGATCGCTTTATCGGGCAATTGGCGATCGGTAATGTAGCGCTGGGATAGTTTTGCGGCGGCGATAATCGCCGAGTCGGTAATATCCACGCCGTGATGTACTTCGTAGCGCTCTTTCAAACCGCGCAAAATAGCAATGGTGTCGGACTCGTTGGGCTCATCGACTTGCACTTTCTGAAAGCGCCGCTCCAGCGCTGCGTCTTTTTCAATGAATTTACGATACTCATCGAGTGTGGTCGCGCCCACGCAATGCAATTCACCGCGCGCAAGTGCGGGCTTCAACATATTGCCGGCGTCCATCGCGCCTTCCGCTTTTCCTGCGCCCACCATGGTGTGGATTTCGTCGATAAATAAAATGACGCGGCCTTCCTGTTTGCCCAATTCATTGATCACTGATTTCAGGCGCTCTTCAAAATCGCCACGAAATTTCGCGCCGGCAAGCAGACCACCCAAGTCGAGCGACAAGAGCCGTTTGTTTTTTAAACCTTCGGGAACTTCGCCATTGACGATACGCTGCGCAAGACCTTCAACAATGGCGGTTTTACCCACGCCTGGCTCACCGATTAACACCGGATTATTTTTGGTGCGGCGCTGCAACACTTGAATAGTGCGGCGAATTTCGTCATCGCGGCCGATCACTGGGTCAAGCTTGCCCGCCTCGGCGCGCGCAGTCAGGTCGATGGTGTATTTTTCCAATGCCTGGCGATTGCTTTCGGAATCGGCGTCTTCCACCTTCTCACCCCCACGCACTTTTTGGATGGCTTGCGCCAAGCGCTGGGCATTGCCAAATTTTTTCAAGATGTCCGGCACGGCACCTTGCATTTCCATCATCAACACGACCAGCACTGAATCGCTGGACACAAATTTGTCGCCGGTCTTCTGCGCGTGGCGGTCGGCGAGATTTAACAGGCGCACCATCTCCGGTGACATAGTGACTTCACCGGTCGGGTTTTTAATTTGCGGCAGGTTTTCTACGTGTTCATTCAGCGCCGTGCGCAAGCCAGCGATATCAAACCCCGCTTGGCTCAACAGCGGGCGCACACTCGCCGCGCCCTTCTGGTCGATCATCGCCAGCAATAAATGGCTGGGATCCAGTTGGCTGTGATCCTGCCCCAATGCAAGCGATTGGGCGTCGGAAAGTGCGGCCTGGAGCTGGTTGGTTAAACGGTCAATACGCATGGTTTACCTCAAGCGAAGTGTTACTACTCGGTTGAAGCAGACGTTGGGGCAGGAGAAGTGATTTCAAGCAGGCTGGGCGCCTGCTTGTCAGTGAATAGTCAAGACTTGAGTTAAATCAATTTTGCGGGTTGTTAGCTGCGCGCGGCGTTTCACGTATGTCAAAGAACTTAATCGCCAGAGGGTAGTTTTTTATGACACCTTTATTCGCATCTATAGCGCCGAGAATGGTGAAAACTACCGAACAGATGAACAGCGCGATCAACAGCGGAATGCCAATCAAAATAAAACACAAAACAATCCCGACCAGTGCATAAATAATCGAGCTGAACAGCCAGTTCATCACCACCTTGCCCTGCTGATCGACGTAGGGGTCATCCTTTTTGGTTTGCCACATGACCAGCGGCACAACAATCCCCAGCAGCGGAAATACCCAGGAGCAAAATTGGGTGAGGTGCAGAGCCATGGCGTAATCGTAATTATTGGTCTGCGCAAGCGTCGGCGGCTGTGCCGGTGCAGCCTGCTGCGTCTGGGCGCCGAGGATCCGCTCCTTGGCTTGCTGGTACTCTTCGTCACTGATCAGGCCTTTTTGTTTCAGGTCGTTCAGTTTTTCAATTTGGTCGAGATCCATAGTGATTCCTTGTGGTGATAATCCGGGGCCAATAAAACGATATTCGATAGTTTAGATGGAGGAACAATTGAATTGGATTCAGCAAGCGAAGAAATTATTCCAACCAGACCAGGCTCGCCATTCGCCCGGTGGTTTTGTCGCGGCGATAGGAATAAAAACGCGCCTCATCGGCGTAGGTGCAGTAATCGCCACCGTAGATTGCCGTCACCCCCAAGGCGTTTAATTCCGCGCGCGCGAGAGTGTAAATGTCGGCATAAAAATGCAGCGGCCGCTGCGCCGATGTGAATGCTTGGGCGATAGCGTCTGCATGCTGCGTATTGCGCGCTGATTTAAAAAAGGCCTCAAGTACATCCACTCCCACCTCAAAGAACGCCTGCGAAATCGCGGGCCCCAGGTAGGCGATGAGATCATCCGGTTTAGCGCTGAATTTTTGCACCGCCCGCGCGCATATGCCTTTGGCCAGGCTGCGCCAGCCGCAATGCAATGCAGCGACCTGGGTGCCCCGTTTATCGCACACCAAGATGGGCAAGCAGTCGGCGGTCATTACCAAACATGCTTGACCGCGCTGGTTGCTGTAACTGCCATCGGCCGTGCGCACAACACCGTCGCCTTTGGCATTAACCACTTTCACACCGTGGATTTGCTCCAGCCACTGGGGGCTGGAGCCCAACCCAAGGTCAAGCACAAGCCGGGCACGATTGGCGGCGACATGCGCCGGATCATCGCCCACATGCAGCCCGAGATTGTTGCTCGCGTAGGGGGGCAAGCTGACGCCGCCGGAGCGCGTGCTGATATAGGTGCGCACATTAGCCGGAGCAGGCCAGTCGGGCTGAATGCCTTGGGGTTTAGTTATCGACAAGGGTGTAACCCGTGTTGAGCGCGTCGAGCAAATTCCTGAAATCCTCCGGCAGGGGCGCGGTCCACTCGGTGTATTCACCAGTGCCGGGATGCTCCAACCCTAATTTAAAAGCATGCAACGCCTGGCGCGGAAAACCCTTAAGGGTATCGATCAGGTGTTGGTTGGCGCCCTTAGGGATCTTGAAGCGGTTGCCGTAAGTCTGGTCGCCAACCAGTGGATGGCCGATATGGGCCATATGCACGCGGATCTGGTGGGTGCGCCCGGTTTCCAACTTAACGCGGATATGGGTGTGACTCGGATAGCGCTTGGCGACGCGATAGTGGGTAACCGCGCGCTTACCGCCGGCACTCAACACCGCCATGAGTTTACGCTGGATTGGATGGCGCCCCATAGGCGCGTCCACAGTGCCCCCGCCGGTCATGGCGCCAACAGCTACCGCTTCGTATTCGCGGCTGACGGTGCGGTCGGCCAACTGCTCGACCAGATCGGTGTGGGCTTCAAGGGTCTTGGCGATCACCATCAAACCCGTGGTTTCCTTATCGAGACGATGCACAATGCCCGCACGCGGCAAATTGATCAACCCCGGTACATGGTTGAGCAGGGCGTTGACTAGCGTGCCCGTGTAATTACCCGCCGCCGGATGCACCACCAGGCCGGCCTGCTTATTAATGATGATGAGGTCGTCATCTTCATGGATGATATCGAGCGTGATTTCCTCAGGCTCCCAGGTGCCCTGCGCCTCCAATTCCGCCTTCAGCTCCAGCAACTCACCACCGATCAGCTTGTCTTTAGGCTTGGCGGTGCGGCCATCGACTTTGAGTTGCCCATCCTTGATCCAGCTCGACAGGCGTGAGCGGGAAAAGTCAGGGAACAACTCCGAGGCAATCTGGTCGAAGCGCATGCCGCTCATCTGGACGGGCACCTGTGCGCTCAAGTCAAAAACATCTTTCATTAAAAAACCTCTAGTGAACGTTTTTGGCCGATGTTAATCCGCCAAAAACCGGAAAAATGGAGCTTTTATTCCTGCCAGATTGGTATCCGCCAAGCTCTGTGTTTAAATACCCTGCCCCGCAGTTGGGGCCTTTTTTATCGAGATAAGAGTTTATAACCCTATGCGAGTCCTGCCCTTTTTGACGCTCAGCACCCTGGTGCTGCTGACCGCCTGCTCCACCAACGAGCCTGAATATACCTCCGAAGCAGACTTATACCACGCAGCCGAGGAGCAACTCGCGCGCTCCCAATGGGAATCCGCGATCAAAAACCTGAACTCGCTTGAAGAAAACTTTCCGTTCGGCACCTACGCCGACCAGGCTCAACTGGAGCTTATCTACGCCCAGTACAGCTCCGGCGAAGCGGATGCCGCTATCGCCACTGCTAACCGTTTTATCCGCCTACACCCGCAGCACCGCAATGTGGACTACGCCTACTACATGCTGGGCATGAGTTCATTTACCAAAGACCAGGGCATGTTTGAGCGGGTGATGCCAGTCGACAACTCCAAACGCGATCCGGGTGCAGCGCGGGAATCTCTCGCGAATTTTACCCAATTATTGAACCGCTTTCCCGACAGTAGCTACGCAGCTGATGCCAAGAAGCGCATGTTGCACTTGCGCAACTATCTGGCGCGCTACGAAATCCACGTCGCCAACTACTACTTTAAGCGCGGCGCTTACATTGCTGCCGTAGGTCGCGGCCGCTACGTATTGGAAAACTTCCCGCAGTCACCCGCCATTCCCGATGCCCTGGCGGTTATGGTACAGGGTTATCACCTGTTGAAGATGCCTGAGCAATCCAACGAAATGCTGGAAATACTCAAACTCAACTATGCGGATTACCCAGCGCTCAATGAGAAGGGCGAGTTCAACTACGACTTCATGTACAACAACGGTAAATCGCCCTGGGTGGCCTACCTCACCCTCGGCCTGTTCAACAAAAATGAAATTACCGGTTTTGATACCCGCGCCATTTACGATCCGCAATACAAAAAACCGGAAGAGGCAGCGAGGCCGGAATAATTCCCGCCCCTGATTATCAACAAGGCCGCAATTGCGGCCTTTTTATTACCGACCTTTTTGTTGCCACCGCAAATCAATCGCCCATTTTCCACCCTGAGGTAATCGGGTAGCGGCGGTCGCGGCCAAAGCCGCGCTGACTGATGCGAACTCCAATCGGGGCCTGGCGGCGCTTGTACTCATTCACATCGACAAGCCGCACCACGCGCTCGACCTGCTCGCGACTATAGCCCTCGGCAATAATCGCTTCAGCGCTGTAATCCTGCTCGACATACAACTCAAGGATACGGTCCAAAATGTCGTAAGGCGGTAAGCTGTCTTCGTCTTTCTGGTCGGGGGCCAATTCCGCTGATGGCGGCCGGGTAATGACCGACTCAGGGATCACCTCCCCCAAAGTATTGCGGTAGCGCGACAGGGCAAAGACCAGCGTTTTGGGCACGTCTTTGAGCGCATCAAACCCCCCGGCCATATCACCATAGAGTGTGGAGTAACCCACCGCCATTTCGCTTTTGTTGCCGGTAGTCAGTACCAAATAACCTTTTTTGTTGGAGATGGCCATCAGTAATACACCACGGCAGCGCGCCTGCAAATTCTCTTCGGTGGTGTCGCGCCTGGTTCCCGCAAACTCCTCGCTGAGCGCCGCCATAAAGGCTTCGTACATAGGCTCGATACTGATTGAGCTATAGCGGACTCCGAGACGCGCCGCCTCGTCTGCCGCATCATTCTTACTTAAATCCGAGGTGTAGCGGAACGGCATCATCACCGCCTCAACGCGCTCAGCACCCAAGGCATCCACCGCCATCGCCAAGGTCAGCGCCGAATCAATCCCGCCCGACAACCCCAAAACCACGCCCTTAAAGCGGTTTTTGTTGACGTAATCGCGCATCCCCAGCACCAGCGCCTGATATACGGAGGCGACCCTATCGAGCAGAGGCGCGAGGGGATGGGGCGCAACACTCACCTGCTGACCATCCCACGCCAGGGTTATAGAAAAATCGCCCGCTGCAAATGCCGGGGCGCGAAACTGAGTCTCCCCCATGGCATCAACTACCACTGATCCACCATCAAACACCAACTCATCCTGACCGCCCACCAGATTGGTGTAGACCACAGGCATCTGTCCCTCTGTGGCGCGCAGGGCGACCACTTGCTCGCGCTCCAGCTGCTTGCCCTGGTGATAGGGAGAGGCATTGAGGTTAAGCATCAACTTGGCGCCCGCTGCCCTCGCTTGCGCCATAGGCTCGGAAAACCAGATGTCTTCACAGACACTCAACGCGGTAGGCACACCTTTTAAATTGAACACACAGGGGCTGTCGCCCGCCACGAAATAACGTTTTTCATCAAACACGCGGTAATTCGGCAGACACTGCTTCGCGTACTCTGCAATTAATTTGCCGTCCGCGATCACGCCGGCCATGTTATACAACCGTCCCTCTTGCAAGCGGGGATAGCCTACCACCAGCGCCACCGGCAATCGCGCGGCCATCAGCTCTTGCAATGCCCGCTCGATACGCAATGCGAGACTCGGGCGCAACAACAAATCTTCGGGCGGATAACCGGTCAGGGTCAGCTCCGGAAAGACAATGGCATCGACTGGGCCTTGCGCCAATGCCGTTTTGGCAACGGTAAGCACCTTGGCGGTATTGCCGGGAATATCTCCGACGAGAGTATCAAGCTGGGCGAGAATCAAATGTAGCTGTGGCATAGGCTTCCAGATACGAAAGTGGAACAGCGGCGCTGAAAATAAGTCTGGAATTGCATCCGGGAAAGCAGCATAAGCGATAGGAAACTGGCAAAATTAGCCGACACATCCCGCCATGCAGGACTCGATAACGAATGGCTATTGGCTCGGAGCAATTCAGACGCAGGTGCGCATTGTCCGCGATATAACCTTTTAAAGCCAAGCGGATTTTATCCTGCCACCCCAAAAGGCACCTAAGAAAACCATGACCCCCAATTTACTTAACGACCCGCGCGGCTATAACCCCTACGACCTGCTGCGCATATACACTTATTACCGCACCCTGCTTGGCAGCGTATTGCTGCTAATGTTCCAAATCCAATTCGCCCCTAAAGTACTAGGCAACGACAACCCCGCGCTGTTTTTTTATACGTCGATTGCCTACACCGCCATTAATTTCATGACATTGATTGTCATGTGGCGATTAGCCTACTCACCTTCACAGCGCAAACTGTTCGGCTCACTCCTGATCGATGTTATTGCGATAAGCTTATTGATGCACTCAAGCG
>DATIDX010000360.1:0-8480 GCA_035456025.1 Cellvibrio sp.
TAGCCCGACAGTTGATTGATGCCTATCCGGTATTTGTCGGCACGGGTTTCCATCGCTTGAGCTTTATGGATAATCGCATCCAACTTACGCTGATTATCAATGACGCCGCCGTCGGCTTCACACAACTACTCGCTACCCCACAGCCCGCCTTCGCCGGGTTGTGCGCAAAAGTAGATGCCTGGTTTCTGGATGGTTTTGCCCCCGCAAAAAATCCACAGATGTGGAGCGAGGAATTATTCACCGCGATTCGCCAACTCAGCCGTGCGGGCACAACGGCAGCGACCTTCAGTGCCGCCGGCATTGTCAAACAAGGCTTGAGGTTCGCAGGTTTTAGCGTGCAAAAAGTCGCCGGCTTCGGGCGCAAGCGCGAGATGGTAAAAGCGCAGATGGAACAAATGTCGGTTGAAAGCCCTGCCCAACCTGGCTCACACCGCAGTTACTCCCCCTATCCTGTGCCCTGGACAATTCATCCAACACCAGAAATCCCGCAAAAAAAACATGCACTGATTATCGGTGGCGGCTTGGCCGGCTGCACCAGCGCACGCGCGCTAGCGGAGCGCGGCTGGACAATTACACTGCTGGAGCGCCACACAGCAATCGCACAAGAGGCTTCGGGTAACCCACAGGGTGTGCTCTACGCCAAGCTATCGCCTAAAGAGGAAGCCCAAGCCAAATTCAATTTGCACGCGCTGCAATTCGCATTGCAATTTTATCGCGCGCGCTGGAATTTGATCGGCGAACAATGCGGCGTATTGCAACTGGCACACAGCGAATCCGAGCTGCAACTGCATGAGCAATTGCGCGAGAAATTTGCACACGCGGATGCGCTGGTGCAATTTTTGTCAGCAGCGCAAGCGAGCGATATCGCCGGCGTCGACCTAACCCATACAGCGCTCTATTTTCCGCAGGCGGGCTGGATTAATCCTCGCTCACTCTGCGCAACGTTGACTGATCATCCTGCTATTCGTGTAATCAAAGATTGCGCTGCAATAACACTGGAAAGGTGCGGTGAAGATTGGAAAATTAACGATAATCCGGAGCTTCGCGCCCCCACGGTCATCATTGCCAATGCGCAGGATGCAAAACAATTTGTGCTGACCCAGCACCTACCCATCAAGTCCATCCGCGGGCAAATTACCTATCTTCCTGCAACCTCCTCCAGCAGCGTATTGAAAACGCTGATATGCAGTGAGGGTTACATTGGGCCGGCGGTAGACGGGATACATTGCACCGGGGCAACTTTTAATTTGAAAGAAGAGAGTCGCGAATTACGCACGCAAGACCATCGCACGAATCTGGAAAATCTCCGCACACCCTTGCCAGCACTTTTAAGTGAATGGGATGGATTGGTGCCGGAAAAGCTGGGGGGGCGAGTCGCCTTCCGCTGCACCCTGCCCGATTATTTACCCCTGGTCGGCGCGGTGCCGGATGAACAGGCGATGCTCGAAGACTTCGCTCCCCTGCGTAAAAATGCCCGCGCAGTGATCGACAAAACCGGAACTTATCACCCGGGTTTGTTTATCAATATCGGCCACGGCTCACGTGGCCTTGCCTACACGCCGCTCTGCGCTGAATTGCTGGCGGCACACATCAATCAGGAAACCCTGCCACTACCGCGTGAATTGGCCAATGCGCTCAATCCGGCGCGCTTTTTAATCCGCGACCTGATAAAAAACAAACGTTAAGCTCGCTTGCGAGTGCTTTGCTGGTAATTGTCTATACTCCTAACTATTCAAAAAGCAAGGCATTCAATAAAGCGAGGTAGAACCATGCTCACCAACCGCCCCTATATTTTGGACGATGAAGTCGACTTCCTGCATAACTATTACGAGAAATTGGTTGTGCAGGAAGTGCACGACCAGAGTGAACGCGTCCAACAGGGTGACCGGGACTTTCTCGCCGATGTGGCCTGTGTCGCCCTGAATCGCCTGCCACCACGCTACATTCGCCACGATGTGGATATGACGTTTTTTATGTCGCCGCAAGATATAGTGGAAATTGAACGCAAAGTGACGCAGGCGGTGACTGATGCGTTGAGCTATGTGGAAAGCCGCGAGCGCGGCGAAAGCACGAAATTGCCACCAGTGGAGGTATCGCTAATATCTACGCGGGGCGACAAACCCACCAAAGCCGAAAAGTCAGGAGATAAGAACAAGGCCGACGAGCCCAAGTCAGCCAAGACACCCGCGAAAACCAAATCTCCCAAGAAAAAAGGCTGAGCCACTGTGCGTAGCGAAAAAAATCAAGGGTAGTAACGAAAAAAGGCCGGAAGGTCTTTTTTCGTTTTTGGCTGATCAACTTTTTGGCAACGCCGATGGCAATTCGGAAATAACCTGGGAGCCGCTGCCGCAGGCGATAACGGTACGCATCGCCTCCTCAACACTAACGTGCGGCAAGAGATCCACACACTCGGCAGACAAGTGATACACAAAGCCCGAGGTCGGGATTGGCGCCGTCGGGGCGTAAACCGTGTAGTCACCATTGGCGTGTTTGGCCGTGACTATGGCAGTCACTGAAACTCCCGCTGCGCGCCCCATCAAATAGGCGCGGCACACCTCTCCTTTAAGCAGCGAAGTATTCCCCTCCCCGCCCAACAATTGTGATACCACTTCGCGGATAGTTTTGTAGCCAGGAGCAAGGCGCGACAGCCATACATCTACCTGGTCATGGACCCATCCGCCCACCGTGGTCTTGATAAACAGGCCGATAATAAAACACCCGGTCAATATCAACAGCACACCCAATACATCGGCCATGTAATTGGTAAAGGCTGTCTGCTCCACCAGCCAGTGGCTCAGCGGTTGAATCATCGCCCGTACCAAACCCAGCAACCACTCCACTAACCAGAGGAAAATGGCGATGGGCAGAATTACCATAAATCCGCCAATCAGGGTGATGCTGACAAACGAACGCAAACGCTTCATGATTAGGGCCTTTCTAATAAAGTGGATTGTCTGTGTGAACCAGTTTCTTTGCGCACTATTGTGCACCAGCCTGTTATGTATAGCGAACCTACTGCCTAACAAATCAAATGCAGCTGAAGTTATCCCTTATGAAATATTAGCCGAACGCACCCACAAACCAACACTGTTTACCCAAGGTTTGCTGGTGGATGGCGATAATTTTTATGAGAGCAGTGGCCTCTACGATAAATCACTGCTGGTCAGTTATCCAATTGCCGAACCCGATAGTGCCTGGGCAAAAATTTCCGCCCCGTTTAAACAAAAGCAAAATATTCCGCCGCGTTATTTTGCAGAGGGGTTGGCGCTGCTGGATGACAAATTATATTTACTTACCTGGCAAGAACAAACGCTGATGATTTATGACAAAGCCACCCTCACCTATCAAAAAAGTCTACATTACAAAGGTGAAGGCTGGGGACTTACCCAGTATGAAAAACAATTAGTCCGCAGCGACGGCAGTGACACTTTGTATTTTCACAACCCGAGCGACTTTGCGGTTAGCAAAACCATTAAAGTGACTGATGGCAAAGTGCCGGTTGCACGACTGAACGAATTGGAATTTGCGCAGGGATTTATCTGGGCGAATATCTGGTATGACGACCGGATCGTTAAGATTGATCCTGCGAACGGAAATGTACTGGGCGAACTGGATTTATCCGCTCTCAAGCAAAAAATGAAACTCGATAACAGCGAGCAAGTATTGAATGGCATCGCCTGGGATGAAAAACGCCAGGCATTTTGGATAACCGGGAAAAACTGGCCAAAAATGTTTTTAGTTCGTATCACCCAATAAATCAGAAAAGCCCCGCGCAAGACGCGGGGCTTTTTGTTCACTAGCGAATTACTGGCACATACTTCCTGTCACAACCGGCACACTCGCCGCTGCTGCACTTTTACTTCCCTGAAAACCGAACTCCACCGTTTGCCCGGGCTGAATGCTGGTATTCCATGAAAGGTTTTTTGCGTTGTAAGGATTTGCACCAGTCAAAGTCGCATTCCACGAGCCGGTAATTTTCGAACCATCTGTGTACTGCCAATCTACCGACCAACCGTTGATGATTTGCGTGGTGTTATTTTTGATGCGGATCGCTGCAGTAAATCCATTGTTCCATTGGCTGTTAATCACATACGAGCAATTGGCTTTTCCCGCAATCGACGAAGAGCTGCGCGATGCACTTGAAACTGATCTGCTAGAAGCAGATTTGCTGGAAACGCTCGATGGTCGTCCGTAACTTGACCCTACACTCGACGATTTTGAGGAAGAACTCATTGTGTTGCGCGATGAACTCGATGGCTTTACTGACGAGCTGGAACTTACACATTCAGAATAAGAATGAGACAAAGTTTTGGTGGCAGTTGAGATGCCGCCCCTGCCATCGTCCGCAATCAGTTTGACAGTGTAGATGCGGAACGCATCCATATTAAATCGCACGGTTGTGCCAGCGGCATGATAGAGGGAATCATTAAAATCATTGGTCACCTCCCATTTATAGGTCACATAATCTCCATCCGGATCAGTGGTGGATTGGCCATTTCCAACACCAATTATGGGGCACTCCAAATAAAAGACATCAGCAGATAGCGCAGCGACTGGCGGTTTGTTCGGAGCAGATGAACTACTACTTGAAACGCTTGAACTGGAAATGCTGCTTGAATTATCAAAGTGTGTGGCTAGCTTTGCCGTTGCTCTTAATCCATTCAGGCCATTTATTGCCAATTCACCCCAAGGGGTAAGTTTGTTGGCATCCCAGTCAGTGACCAGATTCAAACCAGGGTTGCTACTGCCACTCCAATTCCACGCAAAATAACCCGTGCTGTATTGCTGCGCATATTCCATCACAGATACAGCAGGTAGTTGCAGGGCAACTGTTGTTATAGGAGTGTTGTTATGCGGATGATAATAAGGTGTTGGAGCGAAACCGCCGATAACAAGCGGTGCGCCTATTTGCGCGAAGGATGCAATGTAATTGCGGACTTGCTCGGGATCTGTGTAAGCATCAAACATTTCCACCGAATAAATCAGATTCGCCGCATAGAATCCGCCAGTTTTCATACTTTGCGCAGCAAACGCCTGCATTTCGTTAGTGGCATCCTGCCCCCAGTTACTGCCGTCAATCATAACCAGGAAGCCTGGATAAGCGCGTATAAAATTGCCGACGTAAGTTTGCATGCGCGCAGTATATTCACCTGGGCGAATATCGCCCAACGCCTGGTTACCCATTCCTAAAATCACATAATCCTGTTGGCCAATCAGTGCAGGAAAGGCGGGATAACTCCAGAAACCCATGGTGGCATCGGGGGACGCTGAACCAAATACAGTGGGATAACCGGCAGCATCATTAGGCTCCAATACACAGACCACTTTGTTGTCCTTACATGCCTGGATCACAGTGCGCAATTGTTCGACCGTAATCGGATGATTAATGTTGTTGTACACATTAGTAGAAATTTCCACCTGGACCGCATTAGCACCGGCAGCAGCTGCATCTTTAATTGCCTGTACTGCCTTATCCGGCGCAGCGATATGATCAATAGTCACGCCCCGAAAAACAAAAGGCTGACCATTAGGATCCAGAATTTTTCCATCTTTAATAGTCCAGATGGCCATCGAGGGTAAAGCAAGAACACACAACCCTGCCACACCAATTGTTTGCGTAATAATTTTTTTAAGCGAAAATGTTTTCATAAAATTTTCCTTTTGCCACTGAGCCAGCTGAACCAAATCAGCCGCTTCAGTCATGTTGAGGGTTAACACAATTTTTTAAAAAAGCACTCCGCCTTAGCGACGGAGCTTGGTTACAGCAACTTCTTAACGAGGGTATTACTGACAAACTCCACCGGTGACTACAGGAATACTCGCCGCCGTATTTGGCTTGCTACCCTGGAAGCCAAATTCCACAGTTTGCCCAGGCTGGATACTGGCATTCCACGAAACATTTTTGGCGCTGTAGGGATTAACGCCCGACAAGGTAGCATTCCACGATCCGGTAATTTTCGAGCCATCGGTATACTGCCAATTCACCGACCAACCGTTGATGGTTTGCGTGCTTGTATTTTTAATGCGGATCGCCGCAGTAAAACCATTACCCCATTGGCTATTTACGACGTAAGTGCAATTCCCCTGCCCCAAAGATGAAGAAGAACTGCGCGAAGAACTTGTAACGCTTTTCGAAGTTGATGATTCACTGGAACGCAATATTGAACTTGATGAGCGGGATGAACTGGATACACTTTTGGACGATGAAGATTGCGGCGGCGGACAAGCATTGGAATACGAGTGTCTCATCGCCGTACTCGATGTGCTAACACCACCTTTTCCATCGCTCACCTCTAAATTTACCAGGTAATCGACGTAAGGCCAGAACATCAGAAAACGCAGCTCTGCGCCTGTCGCGGTATAGTTACTTTGACCCGTTACCGTCCATCGAAAACTAAGAGCATCACCGTCCGGATCAGTTGAACGCAAGGCCGATGCACTACCGTACACCTCACCGCAGCGGACAAACTCAATAGGCTTATTATCGATTACTGCGATCGGCGGATTATTTACAGCTGCCGAACTACTACTGGAACTTGAACTGGAGCTGCTCGAATAAATGCTCGCTTGCTTTGCAGTAGCTTTAATACCATTGACATCATTAAATAAAATATTTCCCCATGAAGTCAGGTTTAAAGGACTCCAATCAGCGACCACATCCAATGCAGAGTTTTTGTTTCCACTCCAGCTCCAGCCAAAATAACCGGCACCATATTGCTCTGCATATTGCATCACCGCTTCAACCGGCAAACGCGGCGCATTCAACGGCAGCGGACCAACAAAATGCGGATGGTAGTAAGGTGCTGGAGCAAATCCGCCAATAACCAGCGGCGCACCTATACTGCTAAAACTGGCAATGTAATCGCGAACCGTTTCCGGATTCGCATACTGGTCAAACATCTCAACCGAATAAATAACATTCTGGTAAGTACTTGTGGATTTCAGATTGTGCGCTGCCAATGTGTGCATTGCTTTATTGGTATCCTGCCCCCAATTGCTGCCATCCACCATCACGGCAAATAACGGATATGCACGTCTGATAGTTTCTATCGACCACCGCATGCGGTCGACATATGCTTCAGCACCAAAAATAGGCGCCAGGGCTTGGTTGCTAATCGCGATGATGATATGCCCCTGCGCTCCATTCAGCACTTCCCGAATATCGTTGTAGCCCCAATATTCTGCAACCACATCAGGCCCTAACCCGCCTTCAACTTCATAATAACCAGCGGCATCATTTGCCTCTAGAACGCACACGAGCTTGTTATCCTTACAGGCTTTAATAATTTCACGCAATTCGCTCGCAACCGGGCGAGGAAAGCCCGCAGAATTTTTAATTGGAAATTCAATTTGGGCAGAGTTTGCACCCAGCGCGGCAATATCTTTAATCGCTTGCAAGGTTTTTTCTGGCGCACGGGTATGGTCAATAGTCACACCGCGAAATATAAATGGATTGCCGTTAGGGTCTAATAACTTTCCATTCTCCACCGTCCACAGCGGATATGGCAGTGGCGACAGCGCAAGAGCCGATGATGCAAACATACCCGCACAAACCAGCGCGAGTGTTTTTTTGAGTAAAGAGGTTCTATTGGGGATGAAATTTTTCATAGTATTTCCTTTTAAAAATAAAATTATTTTCAACTTCCTTAAAAGAGGCCACCCCGGGAAATTCACTAATAAAAACACCTGTAGTGCATAGGCATTAAGAGTATCTACCGAACGGCACAAGTGATCACATTGACTCTCACCGTCAAAATATTATTGATACTGAAAAGAACGTCGGATATTTATTAATAATCAGGCTTGGAGGAAAAACGAACCGCTATTATTGTTATGTCGACATAGATTGCATGGAGAAGGGAATAGACGCAATTAGTCAGAAACTGATTGCACCGGCAGAAGTGCGACCTGGTCAGCAATTTCAGCCGGTTTTTTTGAAAAAAATTTGCCTATGGAAAGAGGTTTTGAAAAAAATTTATTTTGGCATCGCTTTTAACATATCTGCCAAGCCAGCTCCGACTAATGCCGCTCCACCCTGCGCCCAACCACCATCAACCGGAATTACCGCACCGGTAATGTAGGAAGCAAAATCCGATGCTAAAAATAAACAGGCGTTGGCAATGTCATCGGTTGAACCCATGCGTTGCAATGGAACCGATTTAGTAACCGCTGCACGAATAGCTTCATTTGGCGCCAAACGTTTCATCCCTTCCGTGTTATCAATCGGGCCGGGAATAATTGAGTTGATGCGCACCCCCTCTGCACCCCACTCCAGGCACAAGGTGCGCGTAATCATATCGACGCCCGCTTTCGCTGCGCATACATGGCTTTGGCCCGCCATGGGAATTTCCGCTTGCGGCGCAGAAATATTGATAATGGATGCACCCGGTTTTTGCAGATGTGGATAAACCGCTTGCATCACATGAAATGTCCCGAGCAAATCAATTTCAATTACCGAGCGAAATCCATTGGGCGACATA
>DATIDX010000361.1:0-9303 GCA_035456025.1 Cellvibrio sp.
ACATGGTAGTTAGTGATTATAAATAGTCATTCGCTATTGGTTGTATCAAGTCAATTTTCTTTGCTAATGATTATCGCTTGCCTAGTATGGGCACATGGGTTGAGGGCGGGGCGAACCGCTTGATCAGCCACCCTATTGGCAAGCGAGGACTTCATCATGGCAAAGACAGCAACATTCGCAGCAGTGCATTTCACCGTGGCCTTTTCGGTGGGTTACGCCTTAACGGGCAGTGTGGTTATCGGTGGCACCATGGCCTTGGTTGAGCCGGCCATCAATACGGTTGCCTTCTACTTCCACGAACTGGGCTGGAAGAGGTTTGAGGCGCACCGGGACGACTTGCAGGAAGCACTTGCGAATAGCGTTTAGTTCGCGGTGCAATCAAAAAAAAGGCCAGCAAACTGCTGGCCTTTCAGTGGTCGGTGGGACCGTTTTGTTAGAGAACGTCGGTCTTATCCGAAGCTTCGGAATCCCCATCATCTTCATCTTTCGGACGGGCTTTTTCGAGCAGGCGTCCGCAAAACAATCCCGCTTCAAACAGCAGCCACATAGGCACTGCCAGCAGTAGTTGGGACATTACGTCCGGCGGTGTCAGCAGCATGCCAATCACAAAGCAACCCACCACAATGTAGGGGCGCTTGGCGGTCAGGCTTTCGGTGGTGGTCACGCCGCCCTGGATCAACAGGATGGTGGCGATGGGAATTTCAAACGCAAAACCGAAAGCAAAAAACATATGCAGGACAAAATCCAGGTATTTGGTGATGTCCGTCATGGTAGTGACGCCATCTAGTGCGATGCCGGTCATAAACCGGAAGATCGTCGGGAAGACCACAAAGTAGGCGAAGGCCATGCCTGCAAAAAACAGCAACACGCTCGATACCAGCAGCGGCATCGCGAGGCGCTTTTCATGTTTGTACAGGCCGGGCGCAATGAACGACCAGATCTGGTACAGCAGGAAGGGTACTGAAATCAGCAGGGCAACAAAGAAGGTCAGCTTCATTGGTGTGAGGAAGGGCGAGGCCACGTCGGTGGCGATCATGCTCGCGCCTTCGGGCAGCACATCCAGTAGCGGCTTGGAGATAAGCGCGTATATCTCGGCGGAAAAGGGAAACAGGCAGATAAAGCTGCCCAGCAAACAGTAAATGATGTGTAACAGTCGCGTGCGTAGTTCCAGCAGATGATGGACCAGTGGCAGCTCTTTGTCGTTGGACTCAGTGCTCATGAGGTTTGCGTGGGGGCCTTGGTACTTGTGTCGGATGAAACAGCAGCTTCGGTTGGGGCAGGTTCTGTGGCCGCAACCGGTTGTTCATTCATATGCGCATGGTCAGGCAGCTCGACATGCTCATAAGTGCGCGGCTGGTCTTGCGGAGGTGCAGTGAGCGCCGCCTGCTGGAGCGTCCGCTCCATTTCAATGCGGGTCTGCTCGATGCGCTCCATGATTTCTTCGTTATGCAATTGGCGACGGATTTCGTCGGCACCTATCTGCCGCTCAATCTCGCTGCGCGTATCGCGCAGGCTGCGTTTGAGGCGCCCGATCCAGAGGCCGACGGTGCGTACCGTTTCGGGCAGGCGCTCGGGGCCAATGACCACCAGCGCCACCACCAGGCATACCAGTAACTCGCTAAAACCAATATCAAACACGGCCCGGGCCTACGATTGCTTGTGGTCAGTTTTTTCGGCAGTTTGCGCCGTGGTCGCGGTTGGTTGCTGCTTTTGGTCGATAATTTTTTGGGCTTCCTGCTTCTCCTGCTCGGCTTTTTCAGCTTCGTCATTGCTCATGGAGTTTTTGAAGCCTTTGATGGCATTGCCCAGGTCGCTGCCCAGTGAGCGCAGGCGCTTGCCACCGAACAACAACAATACGATCACCAATACAATGATCAGTTGCGTTGGGCTGCCAAAGTTGCCCGCAAAACCTATAGCGTTAGTTGCACTCATGTTTTAGTCCTCTACCCATTATTGGGGTTATTGCTTGGGGGTCAGGTTACGCGCCGCTTTTTCTGCATGTCCGGAGACATCAAAGCGGCGCGCTAATTCGTTTAAAACCGCATCGGCGTTTTCGCCGACGTGTGACAGCATAACGAGCGTATGGAACCAGAGATCTGCTGTTTCGTAGATAAGCTCGCTATTGTCGCCGCTGGTATGTGCATCCTTTGCGGCGATAATCGTTTCGGTGCATTCCTCACCGACTTTTTCCAAAATCTTATTCAGCCCTTTTTTGTGCAGGCTGGCAACATAGGAGGACTCGGCATCCGCATTATTTTTGCGTGCTTCCAGAATTTCCGTCAATTGGGTGAGGATGTCGTTACTCATGGCCTGGCCGTTTTCCACTACTATTTTTTATTAATACTGTTTTTACTAATAAATGTCTTTAGGGTCTTTTAGTACCGGATCGACACTCTGCCACTGACCGTTTTTCAATACGCGATAAAAACAGGATTCACGTCCGGTATGACAGGCGATGCCGCCAAGTTGTTCCACTTGCAGGACTATGACGTCCTCGTCGCAGTCGAGGCGGATTTCGTGGAGTTTCTGGATGTGGCCGGAAGTTTCACCCTTGTGCCAGAGCTTGTTGCGCGAGCGCGACCAGTAAACTGCTTCGCCCCGCTCAGCGGATAATTGTAAGGCTTCACGATTCATCCAGGCCATCATCAGGATGCGGCCGGATTGGGCGTCCTGGGCGATGGCGGGAATTAAACCATCGCTATTCCAATTAACGGTGTCTAACCAACTGCTCATAATTTACTCTGTAGAATCTCACGCCAGTTTTTGTGCACGCAATGCTTTTATTAGGTTAGCGTGCAGATGTTGCAAATTGACTGTGCCGATGATGGCACTGGTGACGCCCGACGGAGCGTAGGCAAAATTCAGCGCGCTCTGGATGGGGTCCGGGTCTGGATCCATGTCGTTGCCTTGGCCTTGAGGCGCGGCTGACTCCTGGTGTTCCGCCTGAACGGGAGGCGCATCATGGCAGATATGGCCGCTGGCGAGAACCTTTTTTAATAAAACTGACGTGGCTTGTTGCGCACATTTGGCGATTACCGCCTCTTCATCCCGGTAGGCGGGGTTGTACATCATCATCACCGCATCGCAGAGTTCGGCCGCGAGCAGCCCACCTTCCAGCGTTTTGCTGGAGATGCCGAAGGCGCGGATCCAGCCCTCCTGCTTAAGTTGTTGCAGTGTGGTTAGCGCGGCGGTGTTGTGCAGTATTTCCAGGTCATTGCCGTCCGAGTGGATTAATACCAGATCGAGGTAGTCGGTGCGCAAGCGGCGCAGTGAGCGCTCCACACTCATGCGGGTGTGTTTGGCGCTGAAGTCAAAGCGCGAGCTGCCCTGATCGGAAAACTTGTCAGCTTCGAACTCTTCGCCGACTTTGGTGGAGATTACCCATTGCTTGCGCTCGTTGCGCAGGATCTCGCCCAGCCGCTCCTCGCTGTAGCCGTAGGAGGGGGCGGTATCGAGAAAATTGACGCCCATGTCGCGCGCGCAGCTAAGTAGCGCGCGTATCTGATTGTCGTCGGGCAGATTAAAAGTCTCGGGGTATTTCAGGCTCTGGGTGCGCCCGAATTTAACGGTGCCCAAGCCAAAGGTGCTTAATTCAATATCGGTGCGGCCGAGGCGCTTGCGCGGCATCATCAAACATCATCCTCATCAGGTTCCCGGAAGCGCAGTGCCAGTGCGTCTTCCGCGCTCATTGCGGGTGGGAAGGCGAGTTCCCAAGGGGTCTTGGCCAATTCGGCATAGGCCAGGTAATTATGTAGTGCCGAGGCCTCAGGCGCCGACGGTGTTATGCCATCGATTTGGAGCAATTCGAATGCCTGGTTGGCGAGGTTGGGCGCTAGGGTCAATTTGGTTGGCCAGCCCACCAGCAGGTTAGAGGCGCCTTTGGCGGGGGCGATAAAGGCATTGTCGGGACGCGCAAAATTGGTTTGCAATGGCTCCGCGCGCGCCACTGGTAGCGTCGTCCACTCGGCGCCTTCAAGGTTCATCCAGGGAATGAGCTCCTGCAGCTCTTGCCGCGCCAACTCGATCAACGCGTCCGCTTCCATGTGCGCGCCTTTTTCGGCGAGGCTGCCGCCCAGATACCAGATGTGGCCGCCGTCGGGCAGGCGGTGGCTGGAAATGGTCAGGCGCGGTGTAGTCTCGCGCCCGAGGCAATGGCCATAAAAATCAAAAGGGTGGTGGTGTTTCACCATCACCTGTTGCAGCGGCCGCAGTTGCATGGCCGGGCTGTCCAGCCCCAGTGCGCGCAGCAAATCCGTGTTGCCCTTGCCGGCGGTAAAGATAAACCGCTGCGCATGCACCTCAATAGTTTGGTTGGGGGTGTCGATCCTGAGGCTGACAGCCCCCGCCGCATCTTTCTGCAATTGCGCCTGCGACCAATCGATATGGAAGCAGCACCCCTCGATATTGTTGGCGAGGTTGGCGACCAGGCTGGGAGTATCGATAACCAGATCCTCCAGTCGATAGAGGCTGCCGCTGAAGAGCGGATGACGCAATAGCGGCGGCCGGCGGTCCGGATGCACCGGCTCGACCCGACCGCGGGTGATCTTGCTGGCGAGGAAGCTAGTCAATTTGCTGCCTAGGTCATCGCTCGACCACATGAAAAAGTGGTCGCTGAGAATACGTGTGTGACGCAGATAGACGTCGCCCTCACCACACAGGCAGGCGCGCCAGTGTTTGGGCATTTCGGCGATGGCTTCGGAGGCGCCGGTAAGGGCGCCGGCCAGGGTGTACTTCATGCCGCCGTGGATCATGCCCTGCGACGCGAGCGTCTGGTCACTACCCAAGGCTTTGGATTCAAACAGGGCGACATTGAAACCGGCGCTTTTGGCGCGATTGGCCAGCCAGAGCCCGGCAACACCGCCGCCAATAATGGCCAGATCGAGGTGGATGCTAAGGGTGGGGAGGCTCATGGGGGGCGTCTTTTCCAGTAATCGCTAGGGTATTGTCCAAATGGGCGCGCAGTATAAGTCTTTCGCCCGTGAATTGCCCTTGCGAAAGCGGTTGGTTCTACTGCTAATATGCAGAAAAATTTTACGAGTAATCAGACCTCAATGTCATTCACGTTATTGTTAACCGATGTAACCTCTCCGCTGGGTAAAGCGCTGGAGCACGAGCTTGAGCGCGAACCGTTCAAATTGCTGGTGCCCGGTGAGGCCGAGTTGGATTGGGCCGATTCACAGAGTTTCCCTGACTACCTGCAAAAACACCAACCGGACCTGGTGCTTAACTGTTGTGGGTGGGATGAGGCAGTTAATGGCGCCCCTGAACTACTGCTCACCGCAACCAGGCAACTCACACAGGCCTGTGGCGCGGCGGCCATCCCTTTGCTCCAGTTTTCCAGTTACAGCGTGTTTGGCGGCGATGCCAAAGGCACCCACAGTGAAAGGGATTCAGTCGCACCGCTCAATGAAAGCGGGCGGGCCTTTGTGGAGGTGGAGCGGCTGGTGGCGGAGCTGGTACCCAAGCACATCATTTTGCGTTTGAGTTGGGTGATTGGCGCTTATGGCGATAATTTGCTGACGCGCTTGCTGCGCGCATTTCTGGCGGGCGAGTCAGTGAGCGTCAACCGCCGTCTGCGCGGTGCGCCTACGGCTTTGTCCGATGCCGTGCGCGTTGCTGTCGCCATGAGCAAACAGATTTATTGTGGCGCCGAGAACTGGGGCGTGATGCACTACTGCAGTAGCGATTCCTGTACCGAAGACGAATTTGCCGAGCAGTTGTTGCAACTGCTAATCCAACAGCAATTGCTGACGGCGGAGCCCAGCCTGAGCCTGGTAGATAGCGATCCGCTCGATGAACCGCTCAGTGCCATCCTCGGCTGCCGCCGCGCGCGCGACTATTTTGGGATTCAGGCGCGCTCCTGGCGCCCGAGTTTATTGCCGTTGGTAAAACAGTGGCTGCACAACCGCGAGCAGGGCAAATAGCGCCGCTCGCGGTTAGGCAAAAATATCACGCCGTTTCCTCCTGGATGACCTTGGGTCGTCTGCGCAAGCGCTCTCCGAGGCGGCTGCCTTCCACTTCCACCAAACGATAGGAAATCTGCGCCACAATTAGACAGCAGACTATCGTAATCGCGCAGTAAACTATGGCGGCGGTACCGGTATTACCCATCAGCGAGGTCACCGCGTTTAGCAGAACTACCAGCAGGATCGAATGGGTGAGGTAGAGGCTGTAAGACACATCGCCCAGAAATTTAAATACCCCCGCATTGAGCAGGGAAAAGCGCTGCGGCAGATAAAAAATAATTGCAATTACCGGCGCAATCGACAGCGTCTCCCAGTAGACGATCCACACATCGCCATAGCCTTCACCGGTAACCGGGCGCACCAGGTAAAAGCTGGCAGAGAGCGCGAGGACGATTAACCAGAAAATGCCTAAGGGCAAGTTTTCTACTTTGGCTGTCAGCCATTTACCCCAGAGCAACACCGTCAAACCGGCGAAAAAGCTGATCATGTAAAAGTGCCAGTAATGTTTGAAATCAATCGGGATTAACGACAGCACAAAACATGCAGCGAAGGTGAGTAAAACATTGCGTATGCGGGTGCCAGACAAGAGCATCAGTGGAATTAAAATCGAGCCGATCAGCTCGACGAAAATCGACCAGCTCGGAGGGTTTGCTTTAAGCGAGTAGCCGACGTAGCCGACGATGAATTTCAGCGGGGTGAAATCGCCGTATTCGCGCGGGTTTAACGGGTGCGGCATGGAGAAACCTGCTGTCTGGCGGCTTCAGTAAATAGATTCATAACAATAATCCCTGTGAGGAAAGGGTATGCCCGGATATCAGGTGCGCCGAAAAAATAGCTTCAGGCGCAAAATAGTGATGGGAAAAAAATTAAGAACCGATATCGATGGAGCAGATTTTTTGCTGCGCAATCGGCATGAACGGATGCAGGCAATGTGCCACGAAAACCCAAGCGCCAAAGCGTTTTTGTTTTTGTGATCGGCTATGCAAACTTGCAAGGCAAAATGCAAGAGAGTGATTTTTAATGACAGAAATATTTAGATGAAGGTGCGATTCTTGTGCAGACTATTTTATTTCGACGCATAAAAAAACGCGGGTTTTAGGCCCGCGTTTTTTTGCTGTGTAGACTTTACGTTTTCAATGTAAAAATTTTTGCTAAATCCGTTGGAATACCAGAGTGGCATTAGTGCCACCGAAGCCAAAGCTGTTGGACATAACCCGATCCAGCTTCACCCCGTCCTGACGCTTGAGCACTATGGGAATGCCGGCTGCTTCTGGATCAACGGTTTCGATATTGGCAGAGGCGCAAATAAAATCATTTTCCATCATTAGCAGGCTATAAATCGCTTCCTGCACGCCGGTTGCGCCGAGGCTGTGGCCGGTGAGGGATTTGGTGGAGCTAATGGCGGGAATCTTATCGCCAAAAGTTTCTCTAATTGCACGCAATTCCGCGAGGTCGCCTACCGGAGTAGAGGTGCCATGGGAGTTGATGTAGTCGATGCTGCCGTCAACGGTAGAGAGGGCTTGTTTCATGCAGCGCACCGCGCCTTCACCCGACGGTGCCACCATATCGTAGCCGTCAGAGGTCGCCCCGTAGCCGACGATTTCAGCGTAAATTTTCGCGCCGCGCGCTTTGGCGTGTTCGTATTCTTCGATTACCAGGCAACCGCCGCCTCCGGCGATGACAAAGCCGTCGCGGTTGGCATCGTAAGCGCGTGAAGCCCGCTCGGGAGTGTCGTTGTACTTGGTCGACAAGGCACCCATGGCGTCAAACAGAGCGGTCAGGGTCCAGTGCTCTTCTTCACCGCCGCCGGCAAAAACTACATCTTGTTTGCCGAGCTGGATTTGCTCCATCGCTACTCCAACGCAGTGGGCGCTGGTGGCGCAAGCGGAGGAGATGGAGTAGTTAACGCCTTTGATTTTGAACGGGGTCGCCAAACAGGCAGAAGTAGTGCTGCCCATAGTTTGTGTTACGCGATAAGGTCCAACACGTTTCAAGCCTTTTTCACGCAGGATATCGGCCGCTTCGACCAGATTCATCGATGAGGCGCCGCCGGAACCCATGATGATGCCAGTGCGCTCATTGGACACTTGTTCTTCACTCAAGCCTGAGTCTGCAATAGCTTGTTGCATCGAGAGGTAAGCATAGGCTGCCGCATCGCCCATAAAACGCAGGATTTTGCGGTCGATTACTTCAGACAGGTTGATATCGACGGAGCCGGCAACGTGGCTACGGAAGCCCTTCTCTTTATAGGCTTCCTGGAATTTGATACCGGAACGGCCTGCGCGCAATGCATCTAACACGGCATTTTTATCATTGCCCAGGCAGGACACGATCCCCATACCGGTAACAACAACGCGTTTCATAGGCTACCTCTTCTTTTAGTTACAGCGCCTGGATCACAGGTTTGCGCCTGGCGTACTTAATCTTATGGTTAAAAGGACGAACATTATGCCACAAGCGGTCAAATGCTCGCCCGTTATCGTTATTGTAGGTACTTAGACACTATCGTTTTTTTGGAATAATCCAACGCGCAAATCTGAGGCAAAATAAATATCTTTGCCATCACAGGATACGCGACCATCAGCGATGCCCATGATCAGCTTGCGCTCAATAACGCGTTTTAAATTGATGTGGTAGGTGACTTTTTTCGCGGTTGGCAGGATCTCGCCAGTGAATTTGACTTCGCCACAACCCAGTGCGCGTCCACGGCCGGGGTTGCCTTTCCAGCCGAGGAAGAAACCAACCAGTTGCCACATAGCATCTAAACCCAGGCAGCCGGGCATTACCGGGTCGCCTGCGAAATGGCAGTTAAAAAACCAGAGGTCTGGATTGATGTCCAATTCGGCCACTATTTCGCCTTTGCCGAACTCACCGCCGGTGTGGCTGATGTGCACGATACGATCCAGCATAAGCATATTGTTAATGGGCAGCTGCGCATTGCCTGGGCCAAACAACTGGCCGTTGCCGCATTTGATCAACTCTTCAAGGCTGTAGGAGCTTTGCGGTTCAAAGATGGTCATGGAATTGTCTCTGCTAGTGATCATTGAGTGCCGGTTACGCCAGCGCAAAAGTGCGCCATTCTAACCGCTGTAGCTCAGTTGTCCAGTTGGATGGCGGAAGCAACAAACGCTGCCGCTCGAGATTGGCGCTGGTGCCCCGAGCGAGTTAAGGGCAGTTAAAAGCTGCGAGCCAGTGAGAATTCAGCCAATTGTTTCATGGCAGTGGTGTAAGTGTTGTCCGGCAATTGCTGCAATTGTAGGAGCGCTTGTTGCACCTGTTGCTGCGCCGCTTCCAAAGTATAGGTCATGCCACCGGTTGCCTGGACAATTTCCAAAAC
>DATIDX010000362.1:0-3778 GCA_035456025.1 Cellvibrio sp.
AAATTTCCAGAAAAACGAGGATGCGGCCAATCCGATCGCAGCTCTACATGGGTTTCTTTACCAATCGGTGAAAAATGTAGCTGCTCGGTTCCATCCAACAATAACGTGAAAGAGAAATTCAACTGTTTAGGCTGCTCGCTAACAGACTGCAATACCTCCAACGGAAAGCCGGCATGAACACCATCACCCAGAATTTTAAGTTCTGATCCGGGTTCAAACTCATAAGTTTGTTTGTCTAATTGCAACTGCAAGGAATTTTTAATTCCGCGGATATCGCTAATACCTACGGACACATAGGGTGTTTGGAAGGTGTAATCGGCCAAATTATTTTTGATCCCGTAATTTAGCGGCACTACAAAATGACCATTCACTTGTGTATCTAAATGATAAAGGCGTGCCGAATAAATACCCAACTTGCGCAATTCCGTCGTGACATCGCCGTTCACACGAAACAGGTCAGGCAAAAAGTGCAGTTTGCCGGTTACCGTCCGCTCCTCAACCACCCGCCCTTTCTCAGCATCAACTGTCCAGGTGCGCTCAATTTTGCTGTAAGGCACTACCAGTACCGGACCGGTCAAGGTTTGGCTATGGGCAGAACTACTGGCGATATCCCGAACAACCTGTTCGCTGTAGGCACGGCGCTCATCGATTGAATTGCCAATCATGCCAATGGGGATTAGCAGCAACAGCATTAACAGGCCAATCGCGAGGAATTTAAATAACAGTGGGCGTTTCATGACATTCTCCTTGGGGTTAGATTGGAGAAATCATGCGCGCCACAGATGGGAATAGTGTGTGCGGAATATGCTGTTTATGTGGAGAGTGTGTGGAGTATTAAGTCGCCATCACCCAAGTCATGATCAACAATAAACTTATAGCGACGCAGGGAAAGTCAAGGTTGCTATAACCCCAGTTGCTATCACCCCAGTCGCTGCCACTCCCTCAGATAAATTGCGCAAGGTTAAACTGCCATTGTGTAAAGCCGCTACCTCTTGCACAAAATTCAAACCTAGCCCGGTACTTTTTTTACCCGTAGCCGGGCGCGGCAGGGAGAAAAAACGTTCGGTTAAGCGCGCAAACGCAAAGTCTGGAATGGGTTCACCCTGATTAATGATGGACAGACTTACGCCCCCATTTTCATGCCCGGTGCGCAGAGTAATCACACCCGCCTGAGGAGTGAAATCGAGCGCATTGTCGAGCAAGTTATTAAGCGCCTGCCGCAGCAAAAATAATTCACCGTTTACTATCGCGCTCGCCCCATACTCTTTTTTAATCTGAATTTGCTGTTGGGTAATGCGCGCTAGTTGATTATCCAGCAACTCATCCAATAAATTACTGAGCTCAATTGGCTTCGGATCATGCAGCACTTGCTGCTGCTCCACTAATGCCAAATTTAACAAACGCTCAATCAGCTGCTGCAAACGCAGGCTTTCGCTATCGATATTATTAATGAACCGCTGCCGTTGCTCATTACTTTCAGGTGTATTCAGCAGCGGCGATTGCAATAACTCTGTTGCCGCACGAATACCGGCAAGCGGACTTTTTAATTCATGCGCAAGCGTCTGCACATAGCGCTCGATATAAGCCTTACCATCCAATTCTGTGCGCATGGATTCAAGTGCTTGTGCCAGCTGCCGCAATTCGCCACTGGCTATTTTACTTTCAGGCAGTATTGCACGCTCACCCTGGCTGACATTCACCGCGTATTCACG
Source organism: Cellvibrio sp. (assembly GCA_035456025.1). Classification (GTDB taxonomy): domain Bacteria; phylum Pseudomonadota; class Gammaproteobacteria; order Pseudomonadales; family Cellvibrionaceae; genus Cellvibrio. The sequence continues at coordinate 1,713 of DATIDX010000362.1, forward strand.
CAATTTGCGCAGTTCACGGCTCAGCCACCAGGAAAAAAGTGCGCCGCTCAACAACCCCAATAAAATTAATCCACCACCCAATATGCCCAAGCGTTGCTGGGTGCGATCAATAAACGGCTGCACACTGTGATTGGGTTTGGCGACAGACACTACACCAATAATCTCTTCGCCATTTTTAATCGGCGCCGCCACATACATAATGCTGGTGCTTTCATCGCCTTCCACCTCATGGGATGAGCGCGCACCGTACTTTCCTTGCAAGGTGAGATAAACATCATTCCAGCGAGAATAATCCTGCCCCACCGCAATATTTTTTGAATCAAGCAAAACAATGCCACTTTTATCCGTCACATAAATTCGGTGGTTTACCGAAAATTTATTCACACCCCAAATACTGGCATTGGGCGTGCGCTGACCATACGCGCGAAAAATATCGGCATAAAATGCATTATTAATCTTGTTATTCAGCATAGGCTCGCGCAAAAACTCGGCGAGCAAATTAGCGGTATCCACCAGGGTTTCTTCAGTAGATTGACGCACCCCCGGGCGAATTTCTTCCATCACTGTACGCAAGACAAAATAACTACAGAGCGCAACAAACAGCATATAGATAATAAAGATGCGCAAACTCAATGACATAATCAGGATTCCGGCTGGTAGGAATAGCCAAAACCGCGCTGGGTTTTGATCGGGTCAGCGTCCGCATTTATCGCACGCAGTTTTGCCCGCAAGGTTTTAATATGCCCGTCAATACTGCGGTCATATCCCGCGTCAGCCGATACGCCTACCGCCTGTAATAATTGATCGCGACTGAATACGCGCTCGGGTTGCGCCAATAATGTTTGCAGCAAACAGAATTCAAAGCGTGTGAGTTGCAATAGTTGCTGATGGTAATGAATGGTTTTGCGCTCTGCATCAATCACAAATTCGCGCAGCCGTTCTTGCGACACAGTTGCTATTGGTTGAGTGCGTTTCAGGATAGCCTTTACTCGCGCGGCCACCTCACGTGGGCTGAATGGTTTTACCACATAGTCATCCGCCCCGATTTCCAAACCGACAACACGATCCAATTCATCGCCACGCGCAGTTAAAAACATCACTGGAACTTCGGAGAACTTGCGCAATTGTTTGCAGGCTTCAAACCCCGTCATATCCGGCAAGCCCACATCCATAATAATCAAATCCACCTGCTGCTCTTTGGCATAAACAAGTGCTTTGGTGGCCAGAGTTTCCCAATGCGTGCTGAAACTCTCAGCCTGCAGTACAAAAATCAGGCTCTCGGCAATTGAAGGTTCATCTTCCAGGATCAAAATCTGAGGCATAAGGGTATCCGACGCACTTATTAATATTGCCCGATTCTACAAGAAAGCGGGGCATTTAACGTATTGCAATGCTATAGAATCCACCCTACCCTTTTGTTATTGCCCCTTAACCGTTTGTTTTTGTATTAATGTCTGGCTGAAAGCATATGTCTGTCAAAGATTCGATTCCCGCCGAGCCCATTACCATTGTGGGTGGTGGCCCTAAAAAAGTTCTCTATACCTTAAAAACCGTTGCGCGTATTGGCTTACTGAATTCTGCTAAAGCGCTCAATAGTAAAAACACGTGCAAAGCCTGCGGTTTGGGGATGGGCGGTCAGCGCGGTGGTATGACCAACGAGAAAGACGAATTCCCCTCAGTTTGTAATAAAAGTATTCAAGCGCAATCGACAGACATTCAAGAGCCCATCCCGACGGATTTATTTGCCCATACGCTGGATGACTTTAAACAGCTTAGCGCTTATGAGCTTGAACATCTCGGACGATTAAACAATCCGCTATTCAAATCTGCCGATGGCAATAAATATGCGCCCGTCAGTTGGGAATTTGCGCTGGATAAAATGGCGCGTGCCTTCGCTGCAACTAATCCGGAGCGCAGTTTTTTTTACTCGTCTGGCCGCTCCTCCAACGAAGCCGGTTTTGTGCTGCAATTACTTGCACGTTTGTATGGCACGAATAATGTCAACAACTGCTCCTATTATTGCCATCAAGCAACCGGTGTCGGTTTAACGAATGTGATAGGCACAG
>DATIDX010000363.1:0-4187 GCA_035456025.1 Cellvibrio sp.
AGCGTTTTGAGTGGGACCAGGCAAAACATCCCGCGCGGGATTTCTGGCCGGAAACCTGGAGGCAATCGCATACACTGGCAACTGCCTATAAACATTCGGCGGTGTGGTATTACCAAGAGCTGGTGCCGCGCATAGCCACTAATGACTATAAAAAATGGCTCGCCCGATTTCGCTATGGCAACCAGACATTCACCCCCGGCAGCGATGAGTTCTGGCTCAACGGCGAAATAAAAATCTCGCCCCGGGAGCAAGTGGAGTTTCTCAACTGCCTGCTAAAAAATCGCTGCGGTTTGAGTGCATCGACCTTTTCTGCCTTTGAAGCGGTAGCCTTACAGGAAAGCAAAAATGCGTACAGGCTTTACGCCAAAACCGGTGCCGGTGCGCTCGAGGCTAATAATAACGATGGCGCATTTGCGGGCTGGTATGTAGGCTATGTTAAAAACGGCGAGGGGAAACCCCTGGCGGCATTTGCGCTTTATATGGAAGCAGAAAATTTTACAGCCTTGAAGAATTTACGTAGGACGCTGTCATTAAAAATATTGGCAGATTTAAGGTTGTGGGATGAATGATGAAATTACATTCCCTTGGTAAGGCTGAACCATGAATCAAATTCTGCACACCCACAGCTTCCTCACCGGAGGGGGAGAAATGGGGCAGCACATACGGGGATACGATTGGGATAATTCCCCCTTAGGTAACCCATCTACCTGGCCGCAAGCACTCAAACTCACCGTGCGCTTAATGCTCTCATCCGGGCACCCGATGTTTATCTGGTGGGGGCCCGACTTGATCCAGTTTTATAACGATGGTTATCGCGCATCGATTGGCTCTGATCGTCATCCGGGCGCGATTGGGCAAGAGGGCAAAATCTGCTGGGCAGAAATCTGGCCGATCATCGGCCCGCAAATTGATACGGTTATGCGCGGTGAAGGCAGTGTCTGGCGGGAAAACCACTTGGTGCCCATCACGCGCGATGGGCAATTGGAAGATGTTTACTGGACCTACACATACGATCCTATCTACGATGAAGACGCCCCCAATCATGTGGGCGGTGTGTTGGTGATAGTCTCGGAGACAACGCGCTATATTCAGGAGCAGCAGCGCAAAAGCGCGGAAGAGGCGCGCTGGCGCCAACTGTTTACCAAATCACCCGCGTTCATGTGCGTGCTCACCGGCCCCGATCATTTATTTGAATACGCTAATCCCCGCTATCTCGAATTAATTGGCAATCGCGATGTAGTCAACAAACCCTTGCGCGAAGCGCTACCGGAAATAGCCGAGCAGGGCTTCAATGAATTACTCGATTTTGTTTACTCCACCGGCCAAAGCCACACAGGTATAGCTACACCCATATTGCTGATGGATCAGGCAGCGGGCGTTGAGCGTCAACTCTTTCTCGATTTCGTTTATCACCCCATTCGCAACGCGGAGAACGACATCACCGGCATTTTCGTCAATGGCTACGATGTCACTGAGCGAGTGCTGTCCGAGCAATCGCTGGCCGAACAGGATCGCCGCAAAGATGAATTCCTGGCGATGCTTGCGCACGAATTGCGCAATCCGCTCGCGCCTATCCGCAATTCGAGCGAGCTGTTAAAGCAAACCGCGCTGGATGATGCCAGTGTGCATAGGCTCGGTGATCTTATCAGTCGCCAAGTCAATCAGTTAACGCGCTTGATCGACGATTTACTGGAAGTGTCGCGCATATCCCAAGGCAGAATGGAATTACAAAAAGGTCCGGTGCAGCTTGATCAGGCAATTAAATTCGCTATCGAGTCCACCAGTCTCGGTGTCACTGAAAAAAAACTGCAACTGGATTATGTGTGCGCGGATGACCAATTATTAATTGATGGCGATTACGCGCGCATAGCCCAAAGCCTGATCAACATCATCGTCAATGCAACCAAATACACCGAGGCCGGCGGCCACATAAAAATACATTTATATCAGCAGGATGTGCAGGCCGTTATCGAAATTGCTGACACCGGCATTGGTTTGGAAGCGCAAATGCTGGAAGAAATTTTTGAGTTGTTCCGGCAAGTGGATACCTCCATTGACCGCAGTCGCGGTGGATTGGGTATTGGCTTATCGGTGGTGAGAAAAATTATCCAGATGCACGGCGGCACTATCACGGCTCGGAGCGCTGGCTTGGGCTTAGGCTCAACCTTTTCAATAAGGCTGCCGTTGACCAGCCCTGAAGCAATTTTGGTAACTCCCCAGATCTGCCCCAGTTTAGCACCGCTGAAATTTTTATTGGTCGATGACAATGAAGATGCAACCAATTCGTTCGCGCAATTATTAGAGGCCGTGGGGCATGACATTAGTGTGGCTTACAGGGGCGCGGTCGCACTGGATAAAATCGGACGCGAACAGTTTGATGTGGTGTTGCTGGACATTGGCCTGCCCGACATAGATGGCTACGAAGTTGCGCGGCGGATTCGCACCGGTAATAACGTGATCACCATCATTGCAGTATCAGGCTACGGCCAGGCTGAAGATGTACGCAAAGCATTTAATGCCGGCTTCAGCGGGCATCTCACAAAGCCGGTTTCATTGGAGGCGCTGGAGCGCACTGTCAGCCAGTTACTCGTGCGCAATGAGCTGGGAGTGGAAGTGTGATTGATATTTGCACTTGCAATGGCGCAAGTGCAAATATTAATTGGGATCACCCGGTTTTTTGCTCGTAGCAAAAATACGCTCAGCGGGAATAGCGAGTTGGTTTAACAAGTAACCGGAAAACTCCAATGAATAGCCCTGTTGCAATACCGCCCGCTCCATACATAACAACCAGGCATCGCGCTCGGCTTCACCAATTGGCAAATGCATATGGCTGCGCGGAATATTAATGCTGCCGTATTTTTCATGATAAAGCTTCGGGCCACCCATCCAGCCGCACAAAAATAATGTCAGCTTATCGCGCGACTCGGTGAGGTCGGCTTTGTGCATCTTGCGAATAATCGCCGCTTCCGGCAGTGAATCCATTTCGCGATAAAAATCGTCCACCAATTGGCGGATACCTTCCAGACCTCCTGCAGCCTGAAACGAATTGTCAGAAAAACCGTAAAGGGGAGTATCGGCCACGTGGTAAACCTGCGTTGTAAAATGATTGTGGTGAAATGACTGTTGTGAAATGCATGTGATGATTGTTGCAGTATGTTAACAGTTTATAGCTTAAAGGCTTTTAGTTCGCGCGCGACTTTTTTCCTCACAATGCATTCCTCGGCATGATCGTTGATTAGTCCCATTGCCTGCATAAAGGCGTAGACCGTGGTCGGCCCCACAAATTTCCAGCCCTGCTTTTTTAAAAACTTTGATAATTCTATTGATTCAGGTGAGGTTGATTGTGTTTGCGGTTTTATCTGTGTGCCCGCCTTGCTTGCATAGCACCACATAAAGGCGGCAAGTGATCCTTCGGAGGCAACCAACTCTTTGGCGCGCTGGGCGTTGTTAATCACCGCTTCAATTTTACCCCTGTGGCGGACAATTCCTTCATCTTGCAGCAGGCGCTCCACATCCGCTTGGGTAAAGCGCGCGATTTTAGTGAAATCAAAATTTAAAAATGCGCGACGGAAGTTTTCGCGCTTGGCGAGAATAGTTCGCCAACTCAAACCGGATTGAAAACTTTCCAGACAAAGTTTTTCAAAGAGCCGGTGGTCATCTTTGACAGGAAATCCCCATTCGGTATCGTGATAGGCGAGGAATTCCGGTGCAGATGCACACCAGCGGCAGCGCGGCTTGCCATCGTCAAATATTAGAGTGTCACTCATGCAGATATTTCCTGTTAATCGGGGGGATATTTTCGCCACCCGCGCGCTTCGATATTTTTTAACAGGGCGGTGATCCTGATCAACAATAGGGTAATTAATCAGGAGGTGTCAATGCAGGGGAGATTGAGCGTTTTAGCAAAGATTGTTTTACTGCTTCGAAGTAATAGACAGGGGTAAGCTTGAATTAACACAGGGCGCAATCATTCTGGCCGGACATTTGCTTTGCTGTAGTTATCGCGCGCGTATTGGTAGAAATCAGCTATAACCATTTAAAGGATTCTACTGGGACGCTTGGGTAATTCGTTGGAGGATGTCAGTGCAGTTTGTGGTGAATAATGTTTCGGTTGAATTGATGGATGTCGCAGCAGATATGACCCTGCTGCATTATTTACGCGCGCACAAAGGTTTAACGGGCACCAA
>DATIDX010000364.1:0-6891 GCA_035456025.1 Cellvibrio sp.
GCGCCTCGGCTTTTTTGCTTTCGCTGGAGGTGAATGCGGTCACCTCACAACCCCATGAGCGCAAAAACTGCAGCGCAATATGCCCCAAACCGCCAATGCCGATCACACCTACTTTGGCCGTCGGTTTCACATCAAATTGCACCAGCGGGTTAAATACCGTCACGCCGCCGCAGAACAGGGGGCCGGCGGAATCTGCATCTACACCCTCTGGCAAGGCTACGACCGACACCGCTTGCGCACGCACTTTGTCGGCAAAACCACCATGGCGCCCGGCGATGGTCGGTTGTGCGCTCGCACACAAGTTATGGTCACCAGCCAGACAGGTCTGGCAGCTATTACAGTAGGCAGAATGCCAACCAAGGCCAACCCGCTGCCCGATTTTGACACTGGTAACACTCTCGCCAACAGCACTTATAATCCCAATCACCTCATGCCCAGGCACGAAAGGGTATTGGGTAAAACCCCATTCATTGTCGAGCATACTCAGGTCGCTGTGGCAGATACCGCAGGATTCAACATCCAGCTCCACCTCATCCCTTCCCAGCGGCCCCGGATCATATTCAAAGGGTTCGAATTTGGCGCCCGGCGCCATGGCTGCATAGGCTTTGATCATGGGTAACTCCTTAATGGATAAAACAGGTGAGAACAGGTTTTGGTTTAAAACCTGAGGGGAACGCACAACACGCTAGATAAGTTTGGAAAAGTATCGATTTCGGGCAAAATAAAAACAATAGCCACAAATGAAACGAATCGTTATGAAAAAAGAAACAATAGACTTGAAGTTATTGCATTATTTTGTGGTAACAGCAGAGACCTTGAACTTCACTACCGCCAGCGTTGCGCTGGGCATTGCCAAATCCGCCCTCAGTAAAAGTATTGTCCGGCTTGAGGATGAGCTGGGAACCAAAGTTTTTGATCGCTCCTCGCGCGTGGTGCGCCTGACCGAAAGTGGCCAGATTCTCTATCGCCGCGCGATTACCCTGCTCGATGAAGCTGACCACCTGGTGAATGATTTAAAAACCATGCGCCACAGCGTGTCCGGAAGACTCAGGTTAGCTGCACCCCCCACACTGGGGAGGTTGCTGGCAAAGGAGATAATTCCGCAGTTTCTGGCGCGCTGGCCGGAGGTTTCTATCTCGCTCAAGCTGTCACTGGAATTTGAAAATCTGTTTACTGAAGGGCTCGATTTGGCCTTCCGCATGGGTAAAAACCGCGATGACCGCTTGATCGAGCGCCCACTGGGCAGGGCTAATCGGGTGGTTGTGGCCGCACCCGCTTATCTCGCCAAGCACGCAGCGATTCGGGCACCGCAAGACCTTGCACAGCACAAAAGCCTGCAAATCCTTGAGCAACAGCCACACCTGTGGACCTTGCAGAAGGGCACCTGGATCGAACAAGTAGCCTTGCCGGTGGCATTTCAATCGAGCGATTTAGCAGCCTTGGTGAATGCAGCGATGGCGGGGGTGGGTATCGCCCAGTTGCCTTGGTTACTGGTGCGCGAGGAAATTAAAGCGGGCAAATTGACCCTGGTGTTGCCCGAATGGCTCAGCGCGGAGTTGCCGATTTCGCTGGTTTACCGGGAGGGACACAATAAATCCGCCCGACTGGCAGAGTTTCTGGCCTGGATTGACCAACATCGCGAACTCTTCGACTTACGCTTTCGGGACACCCGCTAACCAGCCAGTGGATTGCGGCATCTCACGTTTTAAATGTGGTGCTAAATCAGGTGCTAAAAATGGTAGCGGCCGATCTCCCAAGCCAGGATGAATCGCTTATGATGCGGTTCCCCCCGATCTTCCCAATGCGCACAGGAGCAGCAAGATGGCAAATGTTAAAACCCAGGTAGTGGTACTCGGCAGTGGTCCCGGCGGCTATTCAGCGGCCTTTCGCGCGGCCGACCTCGGCCTTGAAGTGACGCTGGTAGAGCGTTATGCCAGCCTCGGCGGCGTCTGTTTGAACGTCGGTTGTATTCCCTCCAAAGCGCTGCTGCATGTGGCCGAAGTGATTAACGAAGCCGAGCATGCCGACAACCTCGGACTCAGTTTCGGCCCGGTAAATCACGACCTGGATAAGGTGCGCAACTATAAAAGCTCGGTGGTGAGCAAACTCGTGTCCGGCGTGAACGCCATGGCCAAAGCGCGCAAAGTCACTGTGGTGAAGGGCTATGGCAAATTTGTAAGCGATCACCAACTACAAGTGGAAGCGGGCACCGAGACTACCTTGATCGACTTTGACCATGCGATTATCGCGGCTGGCTCACGCAGCGTGAAGCTGCCGTTTATCCCCGAAGACCCGCGTATTTTCGACTCCACTGGCGCACTTGAATTGCGCTCGGTACCGCCGCGCCTGCTGGTGATTGGCGGCGGGATTATCGGCTTGGAAATGGCGACTGTGTACGAAGCCCTGGGCAGTAAGGTGACTGTGGTCGAATTCGCCGACCAGCTTGTCCCCGCCGCAGACAAAGACCTGGTCAGCGTTTATAGCAAGTACAACAAAGACCGGTTTGAAGTGCTGCTCTCCACCAAAGTGGAAGCCGTGGCTGCCAAACCCGAGGCGATAGAAGTGAACTTCAGCGGTGCCCAGGCTCCCGCCGAAGCGCGCCAGTTCGATGCGGTATTGGTCGCGGTAGGGCGCGTTCCCAATGGCAAATTGATCGATGCCGAAAAAGCCGGCGTCACTGTGGATGAGCGGGGCTTCATCCCGGTTAACCAGTACCTGCAAACCAACGTACCGCACATCTACGCGATTGGCGATATAGTCGGCCAGCCGATGCTCGCCCATAAAGCGACTCACGAGGGCCACGCTGCGGCCGAGGCCATCGCCGGGCATCCGCACGCATTCGAGCCAATCGCTATCCCCTCCATTGCCTACACCAGCCCGGAAATCGCCTGGGTCGGGCTCACCGAGAAAGAGGCCAAACAAAAAGGGCTGGACTTCAAAACGGCGGTATTCCCCTGGAGCGCCAGCGGCCGCGCGATTGCTGCTGACCGCAGCGAAGGCAAGACCAAGCTGATTTACGACACCAAAACTGACCGCTTGCTCGGCGCCGGTTTGGTCGGTGTACATGCGGGTGAGCTGTTGGGCGAGCTGACCCTCGCACTGGAGTTTGGCGCCAGCGTGGAAGATATAGCCCTCACCATCCACGCCCATCCGACCCTGCATGAGTCAGTGGGGCTGGCGGCAGAGCTGGGCGCTGGCACCATCACTGATTTGCCCAACCCCAAGGCGCAGCTGAAACGCTAAGCTGTTCCGGCGACACAAAAAACAAAGGGCGATCAACTGATCGCCCTTTCTGCTGCCTGTGCCCTGCAAAATCAGGCGCGGCGACGTATACGGCGCAAGCCGGTCATCATCAAACCCAAGCCCACACCCAGTGCTCCCAAGAGGCCAAGCGCCGGGGTCCAGGACGCGGTTGATGGCATCTCCGGTTGCACTTCCTGGGCTACCTCAATTGGCGCGCTAGCCGCCGCCGTGGTCAGATCGGAGATCAGCGCAAAGCGATCTGGCGGCAAATAAATGGTCAATTGGGTGTCGCGTTTTACGCGGTGGAGCAAGGTTTCCTGCCCATTTACCGTGATCTTGTAATCGTTGGGTAATTCCTTGGTCTCAAAGGTTTTACCGTAACTGCCATCTGCGTGCTTGAATTTGATGCGCGCCTTGCCATCAGTCATGCGCACAAACTTGCCATGCACTTCTACATACTGTTTGCCATCCTGCTCAACCACGCTCTGGCACAGCTCGCTGACGTTGGGATACTGCTCCAATACCGATGGAGCCCAGATCACTTCCGAACACTCCGCAGCCCACAGCGATGAACTTGCCATGAGCGCTGCGCCTGTTACTGCGGACTTCAATAACATTGATGTTGCCATAAATCACTCCTTAGGTTTTGGTGCTGAAATGTCTTCAGTAGCCGTCACTATGTACCGCTGCGGCGCACTTCCGACGTGATAAAAGGGGTAACAGGTGACCAGCGTGAGCTTGGCCTCGCGCGAGGGCTCAAGCACGCTGGTGTCGGATGGGTCGATAATCTTGATATCGCTCAGGGTGAAATGGCGTGTACCTTCCAGGGTTTGCAAGGTCATCTTCTGGCCGCGTTTGGCATCTTTGAGGGCGCGGAAAAAGCTGTCCCGATGCGCAGCTACAGCGATATTGCCGCGCCCGTCTACCGGCGCAGTTTCCTCGATCCAGCCGGCGCCGCGGTTGAGGTTAAAATCGGTCGCCCCCGCATAAATCGGCACGGTGATTTTCAAGTCATCAATGCGCAAGACGGCAAGCGGTGTCTCTTTATTGGTCTTATGGATCTCAGTGAATTGGCCGATCCGCTTTTGGCTCCACAAGCTTTGATCCACCGACTGGAAGCTATCCAGGGGCATATTGGGGGCGGTATCAGCGGAGGCATTATTGGCAGCGACATTGCCGGCGGAAGCAGGGGCGGACACAGAAGCAGCAGCGGCCGAGGCAAAAGCTTGCAAACCAGCCTCGGAGGCATTGGCTTCCTGCAGTTTAAGCAGCACGGCATAGCCAAGCAGCGCGAGGCCGATAACCCAGCAACACAACTCCAGCGCTCGGTAAACGAGCGAGCTGCTTTGCACGCCAGGTGCAGGTTTGGCAACCAAGCAATTATGCTCCATGGCAGAGTCACCCAAGTTAAGAATTATTGTTGTTAAGTGCGATAAACCTTAGCACAGTCTTTAACTGGTGAACGCGCTTCTCCAGAGGGTTTGGGAAAAAACTGTCGCCAAAATCTCTATTGAGGCGCTAAAAAAATCTTTATGTCGCAAAAATTTATACTTTGGCGGTAAAATTATCCGCGTGAACAGCTGTTGCTATGCAAGATAAATCTGCCATCCGTAGCAGCTGGCCCCTTAATTCGCGGCTACAGCTTCAGCCTTTTTCACGGGCAAACACTTATCCAAAAACGCATTCATCGCGCGAAAAGTATTGATACGATTTTTTTCGTTCAGCAGATAATGGTCCTCGCTCGGCAGCTCTAAAAAAGTGACATCCTTTTTAGCTTTTTGCAGCGCATCGCGCATCTGGTAGCTATGCTTGATTTCGACCTGGCGGTCGTCAGTGCCGTGTACCAGCAACAATCCAATGCAACCGCTCAACCTAGGGTGATTCCATCGGCTCGTAAGTTTGGAAGGATGACCCATTCCAATAGAGATAAGTGTCTATGCCAGCCTCTGTCGGGATAACTATCACATCACCTTTGGCTTGCTCACCTAAGTCTGATAGATCCAATTCTTCCAGCGAGGACTTGGAGGTAACAGTTATTTCCTTCGCCGCATCGGTATCCAAAATTGAAATATCATTTACATCATGAATCAGATATTGCTTTGAAGTACCAAGCGTCACCAGCAAGTTGTTATGCGACCCTCCCTTGAGCGGATTGGATGACGCTGTAGCTTCACCATTTAATACCCAGGGAGTAATCAAGGTAATGGTCGACGGTAAAGTCTGCGTGGTTTCAGCAATAGTTACCACTTCAGCAACATCTGGTCGCCCATCTCCATCAATATCCATTTTTTGATCATTCGCTATTGGTGTGCGCGTAGCGAACAACGTTTTTTGGTCTTTTACTGTTTGGGATGCGGTGTTGGTATTTTCTGTTTTAGCGCATGCATTTAGCGCAAAGCAAGAAAAAATCAGCGTAATTACTAAATTTTTTTTAGTCATCTTTAAATGGCCTTATCTAAAATTGGCGTTGGATCTATTAAATCTTTTCGTCTCTGATAGGGCTTATTACCTCTTACGGTCAAGGGCCCGCTAGCATTGCCACTATATAGTTCAAGATGCAGCATTGACATATTTAATCCCTTGAGTTCACCAACATACCCTATCAGTTGCCCTTTTTTAACTTTTGAACCATTTTTTATTCCGGTAGCAGATCTCCCAATTTCACCATATCTTGCAACAAAGTCTGGATGCTTTATTTCAAGAGCATATGTACCTAAATAAAAAGCATAAAAATTAACTACCTCACCATCATCCATGGCATAAACGGGCGTACCTATTGGAGCATATAGGTCACATCCAGCATGCTTTCTGCCGTTCGCTCTATTACTACCATACTTACGCATTCCTGATTTGTAACTGGATGGTGATCTAGTCTTTAATGGGAATTTAATACCTGCGGATATCTTCAACTCTTCTGTTGCCGGCTTGTTATTTGCGACATACTTTTGGTTAAGCAGTTGAATAGTCTTGCCGCCTGAATCTATACGTCCATCAGGTTTTACCATCTTGACTACATTTTGCTGAAACAGCTCTATGGCCTCAATGGTTTTTTTACCAACATTTCCATCTGGATTCAGTAAATCCAGTGGCTTCAAAAGGTGTATGCATCCGTTAATTAAAGTTTGTACAGTTACAACATCTTTAAAATTATTTTTACTGTTTTTTCCCACTGATGAAACAATAGATTCCATTTGAAACTCCTTTGTAAATTTATCTAACTCCAAATTATCGAACTAAAAACTTCTTTCTTGTTTACTTTCAAGACATCTACTATCCAGATTCAGGCAAATATATAACCCAATCAAAGAATATCAGACGACGCAATAGTAATCTGAAATCTAATTCAATCTTTTAACATTGTGTTTAAATAACCATCACCCCATCTGCCTCGATCAATGAAGCGCGCGGTAATTGATTGATACCAACAGCGGCGCGGGCTGGATAGGGCTGCTGGAAATATTGGCCCATGACTTCATTCACTACGGGGAAGTTGGCGAGGTCGGTCAGATAAATATTGAGCTTGACGATATCTTTCAAACCACCGCCTGCGGCTTCGCAAACGGCGGCGAGGTTTTTGAAAACCTGGTGCGCCTGCGCGGCGAAATCGCCTTCCACCATTTGCATGGTTTTTGGGTCGAGCGGAATCTG
>DATIDX010000365.1:0-8291 GCA_035456025.1 Cellvibrio sp.
TTACGAGCACATCGCCAAGGACGCGCCACTCAATGCGAAAACCGTTACTCAAGCAATAGTTCATAAAACACAAACCGTCTTACAGATTCCATTAGTTGGTAAGAAAGTAGTTGAAATCGCTGACGAAAATCTGCGTGAAATAAGTTTATATTCCTGGCGAATTCTCTATCACATCCAACAAGATAAAGTTTATGTACTGACATTGGTGCATAAACGGCGCAACCTGCAGGCGCAAGAGATTCCCACCCACTCGCTGCCATCTGATCTACATCAATAGACACCTGCCCCCCGGCCAACTAAGGTTGATTAATCCCTAATCAACAGGAGCGGTTATGGACGCGAACGAGCAGGAGGGGCTCAGCCATGCCGAGGCCGCCCAGCGCCTGAAAACCGAAGGCCCCAACCAGCTGCCCAAACCCAATAAACGCAATCTTGTGCGCATTTTGCGCGATGTGCTGCGCGAGCCTATGTTTGCGCTGCTGCTCGGTGGTGGTGTTATTTACTGGTTATTGGGCGATACCACCGAGGCGCTGTTGCTGCTGGTGTTTGCCTCGATTTCGGTGAGCATTACCCTGGTGCAGGAGTCGCGCAGCGAGCGGGTGCTGGAGAGTTTGCGCGACCTCGCCAGCCCGCGGGCGCTGGTGATTCGCAGCGGCGAGCGGGTGCATATCGCGGGAACGGAAGTGGTGCGCGGCGACCTGATTGTGGTGAACGAGGGTGACCGAGTGGCGGCGGATTCGCACCTACTCGGCGCCCAGGAGTTGCTGGTGGATGAATCGCTGCTGACCGGCGAATCGGCAGCGGTGGCCAAAGTCGCCCATGCCCCAAACCGGGAAGGAAAAGAGGCTGCCGATAACCAGCGCATTTACGCCGGAACCCTGGTGGTGCGCGGCACCGGCATCGCCGAAGTGAGTGCGATTGGCCTCAATACCGAAATGGGCCATATAGGCACGGCGCTGCGCAGTATCGATACCGAACAGGCGCACCTGCAGCGGCAATTACGTTGGTTGGTGCGCGATTTTGCGTTGTTCGGCGCTTTGGCGGCGCTGGTGGTGGTAGTGCTTTACGGCCTATTGCGCGGCTCCTGGCTGGAGGCGATTTTAAGTGGCATTGCGATTGGCATGTCGCTGCTGCCGGAGGAGTTCCCGCTGGTGATGGCGGTATTTATGGCGATGGGCGCCTGGCGGATATCGCAAGCGCGGGTGCTGACGCGCCGCGCCGCCAGCATTGAGACACTGGGTGCCACCACCGTGCTCTGCACCGACAAAACCGGCACCCTCACCCAAAATCGCATGACCTTAATGGCGCTGGTAGGCGAGACCCACAATTGGTACGCCGCTGCGCTACAGCCGTTGGATGAAGCCAGCAACACCCTGCTCGATGCCGCCTTACTCGCCTGCCCGCTGGTGCCAAGCGACCCTATGGATGTGGCGGTACACCGCTTGGCGCAAAGCCACGCCGGGTTGAACCGCTTGCAAGCTGCAACACTCCTGCGTGCCTACGGCCTGCGCCCGGACTTGTTTGCCACCACCAATATCCTCGCGCACCCGGGCGATAACAGCCGCCAAGCCTATAGTAAGGGAGCGCTCGAAGCCATCGCCCAGCTCTGCCACTTGACCGATGAGCAATTGGCGCCGCTCACCGCCCAAGCCAATGAACTCGCCTGCGAAGGTATGCGGGTGCTGGCAGTCGCCCAGGCGCCGGTGCCCGCCGGTGATTTACCGGAAGCGCCGCGCGAGCTGCAATTCCGCTACCTCGGCCTGCTCGCTTTTGCCGACCCGCTGCGCGACAACGTACCCGCTGCCGTGGCCGAGTGCCAATCCGCCGGTATCCGGGTGGTGATGATCACCGGCGACTATGCCACCACCGCCAGCGCCATCGCCCTGCAAGCGGGGCTGCCCGCGAGTGATGTAGTGGTTGGCGATGAGCTGGAACAACTCAGCGATGCCGAACTTGCCGAGCGGATAAAAACCACGTCGATTTTTGCGCGCATCCGCCCGCAGCAGAAATTGCGTCTGGTGCAATGCCTGAAAGCCAATGGCGAAATAGTCGCCATGACCGGCGACGGCGTAAACGATGCCCCCGCCATCAAAGCCGCCCATATCGGCATCGCCATGGGCGGGCGCGGCACCGATGTCGCGCGCGAGGCGTCATGCATAGTGCTCCTGGACGACGACTTTGGTTCGATAGTCAAAACCATCCGCCTCGGCCGCCGTATTTATGACAACCTGCGCAAAGCCATCGAATTCATCGTCGCCGTCCACATCCCCATCGCTGGCCTCGCCATACTCCCGCTGCTGATGGGTTTGCCAATGATGCTCGCCCCGATTCACATCGCCTTTTTGGAAATGGTGATAGACCCAGCATGTTCGGTGGTATTTGAGGCCGAGCAGGAAGAGGAAGATGTAATGAAACGCCCGCCGCGCGACCCTCAAATGCCGCTGTTGGTGGGCGAACGCATCGGCTGGGCGATAATTCAGGGCATTGTCGTCCTGGCTTTACTCGCCGCCCTGTTATTCGGTGGCGCCAGCCTCGCCATGCCAGAAGACGACCTGCGCGCCCTGGTATTCAGCGCGCTGGTGCTATTCAACATGGGCCTGATCCTTATCAACCGCTCCTTCCGCGCCACCCTCGCCAGCGCCTTTTTGCGCCCCAATCGCTCGCTGTGGATTCTGCTCAGCGGTGTCAGCCTCACCCTCGCCATTGCCGTGGGCTGGCCGCCAGCGCAGCAGTTGTTCAGCTTCGGCAGCTTCCACTGGAACGAGTTTTTGCTGTGTATCGCTCTGGGATTCGGCAGTTTGCTGGTGCTGGAAGGGGTTAAGGCTGTGTGGTTCAGGAAGAAACTCGCCTAGGCAGGAGCTACACCTGCGCAGTGCACACACAATTGGTCGACGTGCGCGCTGATCAGCAAGTGCACAACCCGGATAGTTTTGCCTACGCCCAAATCATAGGGCGACAATTAAAAGCCCAAAATGAAATGGGGATTTTGTATCAATCAGTGCGCTACTCCGGTGGCGAATGTATCGCCGCGTTGCGCCCTAAAGCCTTAACACCACCGGCAATCCAAGCGGGGCACTACCAGCTTTATTGGGATGGGAATTCGATAAGTCATGTGTTGGCGGTGGCGGAATATTTTTAGAATGGATTTGCCTTGTGCTTCTGCGATCAGTGCTTAGAATGCGTCAACGTGAATTTAATTTGAAAACAGGATTGTTATGAGTGAACACCAGAATCTGGAATGGAAGGAAACTTGGCGCGATGAATACCTGAAATGGATTTGCGCGTTTGCCAATGCAGATGGAGGACTACTGGTGATTGGCAAAAATGACGCAGGTCAGGCAGTGGGCGTTGCTAACGCGACGAAATTACTGGAAGACCTGCCCAATAAAATTCGCGATGTTCTCGGGCTGATACTACCGGTAAATCTTCGCCTGGAAAATGATAAAGAGCTAATTGAAATTCAGGTGCCCGTTGCACCTTATCCCGTTAGCTACAAAGGCGAATACCATGTGCGCACAGGCAGTACGAGACAGGAATTAAAAGGTGCCGCACTGGATCAATTTTTATTACGCAAACAAGGCCGACATTGGGATGCAGTACCAGTACCAGGAGTTGCAATCGTTGATCTGGATAATGGGAGTATTACTCAATTTCGTCGCCATTCGCTGCGCAGTGGTCGTCTTGATAATGAATTTTGGTTGGATACAGATGCGATATTATTTGAAAAACTAAAGCTTACTGATGGTATTTATCTGAAGCGAGCAGCCCTGCTGCTATTTCATCCTGATCCTACCAGATTTGTGACGAGTGCTTTTGTGAAGATCGGTTTCTTCCGCTCCCAATCTGATTTGGTTTATCACGACGAAATAACGGGTAACTTATTTACCCAAGTGCACAAAACCTTGGAGTTACTGCAAACTAAATATTTGAAAGCCACCATCAGCTACGAAGGCATTCAGCGCATCGAACAATTTCCCGTCCCGACAGCGGCCTTGCGTGAAGCGTTACTCAATGCTTTGGTGCACCGCGACTATGCAGTGCCTGCGCCGGTACAAATTCGGGTGTACGAGGATCGCTTGAGTATTTGGAATCCGGCACATCTACCCCAGGGTTGGACACTGGACAAGCTGCGCGGAGAACATGCATCTATCCCGTTCAATCCCGATATTGCAAATGCTTTTTTCCGTGCGGGCGAAATTGAAGTTTGGGGGCGCGGCGTCCATCGTATTTTTCAGGCATGTCGAGATGCCGGCACGCCAGAGCCTCAGCTGCGTTACGAAACCAATGAGTTATGGCTGGAGTTCCCTTTTGCGCAGAATTACCTGCAAACGCTGGGCTACAGTCAATCTGCCGAAAGCGATATAGAAACTTCGGTGAAAACTTCGGTGAAAACTTCGGTGAAAACGCCAGAAGCACTCTTAGCCTTGTTAAAAGAAAAGCCAAACATGTCGTTAGCGGAGGCAGCAAGCATCATTGGGAAATCTGTGCGCGCCATCGAAATGGCCAGTGCCAAATTGGTGAAGGCGGGAAAGTTAAAACACATAGGCCCACAAAAAGGTGGTTACTGGGAAGTTAATAAATAGTCGCTCTGTCTACTCACTGCGTAGACATTCTGCTGCACCTACCCCGCCACAAACACCGGCGCAAAACCTCCGCCTTGGGTGCGGAAATTGGTGGTCTGGCCCTGATACAAACGCGCTGCCAATAATTGGATTTCACCGGCATAAACGTAAGCACGAATATCCATTTTTAACGCGGTTTTTTCATCGTCTACCACTATGCCGCGCTCGCCTGGTGGCACCTGCTGTTGTGCGACGTATTCACCCTGCAGGATTTCCTCCCACACACGTTTGGTAATTTTATCGCCGCGATAAGCGGCTTTGCTGCCATAACCGGTCGCGGGTTTAAAAAATAACTGCTTGCGTTCGTGCCACAAATTTTCGGCGTTAGCGGCACTGACAATTCGGGTGTGCGGAATACCGGCGCGGAGAATTTTTATATCTTCGGATGTTGCACCTAATGCGGTTAATTGTTCTGCATTGCTCAATAGCGCCAAGTTGCGCTTATCTGCATAAATGGCGTGATGATAAGGATTGGGCGTGAGAACAACCGCATCCTGTTCATAGGCCGAGCGCAGTGCGATGTTATTGGGCTGAACTAGTGAAAAATCGGTCAAGCGGTTGTACACCAGATCAATCACCTGATCTTTAAAACGCAATTGTTGATCAATAAATTCCAGTTGTGCGGAATCGACAATCAGGGTTTTTATTCCAGCGCGTTCAAATAGATTTTGTGCGATTAAAAATTCCGGATACAAAAATTGCGCGTGTGGGTTTTCATCCACAATTGCTATGCAACGCAAAGGCTGGTCGCCGCGCGCCAGTTGCCACTCGCGCTTGAACATGGCCACAAATGCGGCTTCCACTTGTGGCTGCAGTAGTGCGGGGTAATCTCCTCCGGCATTGCAGCAGGCGGTCTGTGCGCTTAATAAAGCGGCATTTAAAAATCCGCCGCCAGCGTTGGTGTTGATTTCAATCAACTGCGGCCCGGCTGCAGTTAAATGAAAATCATAACCCATAAATACACCCGCGAGATTCGCTCCGGGTGGTACCGTTAGTGATGCCTTGGGTAAAACATGTTGTTGATAGCTTGCCAATTGGGTTGTGCGAGAAACTGCCCGTACAAACTGCTGTAATTGTTGCTGTTGTTGCGGCGAAATAAACACGGCGGTGTGCGAAAACAATTGCTCCTGATGTTGCAATACTTCAGCAGGCAACTTTTGTTCTTGCAAGTTTACAATCAATTGTTCGCGGTTAAGGGTTTTACAAAAGCAGGCGCGATTCAACTGTTCAGCCGCTGATCCGCAATCGGTGTTGCAGGTTTTTGCATCACTCATAGTGACCTCGAGCGAGAGGTTGGTTGGTGGCGGTGTGGCAAACCCATCGAGATTAGCGCCGCAAGCACAATAAATGCAGCTGATACCCACAAGCAGGCGACCAACCCTGCACTCTGATAAATCCACCCCGACAGTAGTGTGCCGATTAAACGCCCCATGGCATTGGCCATATAATAAAAGCCGATATCCAGCGAAGCGCCATCCTCTTGTGCATAACTGACAATTAAATAAGAGTGTAGCGACGAATTCAGCGCAAACACCAATCCGAATAATAATAATCCGCTAATCAATACGATTGCCGTCGGTAAGCCACTCGATAACGCCAGTGCCAAGCCACCAGTAACCAGTGCCAACAAAATCGCCCAGACCAATGCTGCACTACCGGTGGGTGCAGCAGTTGTTTTGGTGCGCAGAATAGTTGGTGCGATGGATTGCACAATGCCGTAGCCGATAATCCAGCTCGCGAGAAATCCACCCACTTGCCAAAAACCCCATTGCAATTGGCTGCTTAAAAAAACCGGCAATGCCACTACAAACCAGATGTCGCGGGCGCCAAATAAAAATAACCGCGCCGCCGATAAAATATTAACGGCGCGACTTTTGGAAAAAATATCATTAAATTTTGGTTTGTTTTTCGCTTTACCTAAATCCTGCTTCAACACAAGCAAACTGCAAATCCATACCAGCGCCAGCGCTGTAGCCAGGGTTAATACCGCGCCGTTAAAACTCATCACCGCCAGCAAGGCGCCGCCGAGAAAAAATCCCACACCTTTTAATGCATTTTTAGAACCGGTCAGCAGTGCTACCCATTTGAATAATCGCCCCTGCTGGTCGTTGGGCACCAGTTGTTTAATCGCGCTCTTGGCGCTCATCTTATTTAAATCTTTGGCGATACCGGAAAGCGCCTGCGCGCCCATCACCAGCGGCACGCTCAACCATTGCGTTGGTACAGCGAGCATTGCCAATGCGATCACCTGCAAACCGAGACCAATATTCATGGTGCGATTTAAGCCAATGCGCGCACCCAGATATCCGCCGAATAAATTAGTGACCACACCAAAGAACTCGTAAAACAAAAATAAACTGGCAATAGCCAGCGGTGAATAACCCAGCTGATGAAAATGCAATACCACCAACATGCGCAACGCGCCGTCGGTAAGCGTGAACGTCCAATAGTTACCGGTGACTATGGCGTATTGTTTTACGGTGGAAGCGCTATTCATAGGGTTGCACAAGGTGCTCCGTAGGTTGGCGCTGAGCGCAGCGATGCCCAACACGCGATCTTATTGAAAGCGATAATATTAATTTACCGCCCCCACCAACCGCGCCAATTCCGCCGTGCGATTTGCATAACCCCACTCGTTGTCATACCAAGCGTAAATTTTTACCAATGTATCATTCACGACCATGGTAGAAAGTGCATCGACAATAGATGAAAGTGGGTTGCCGCAGAAATCGCTCGATACCAACGGGCGGGTTTCGTAGCCGAGAATACCTTTGAGATAGGTTTCGCTTGCCGTTTTTAGCAGCGCGTTCACTTCGTCGACAGTAGTATTGCGCGCGACTTCAAATACGCAATCGGTGAGTGAGCCTGTCGCGAGCGGTACGCGCACGGCGTGGCCATTTAATTTTCCGCGCAGCTCGGGAAAAATTTCTGCAATAGCGGTAGCTGAACCGGTGCTGGTGGGAATTAGATTGGAGTGCGATGCGCGCGCGCGGCGTAAATCTTTGTGCGGCTGGTCGAGAATCGATTGGGTGTTGGTTAAGTCGTGAATGGTCGTGATAGCACCGTGTTTAATGCCGAGTTGTTCGTGAATCACTTTGACTACTGGCGCGAGGCAGTTGGTAGTGCAGGAGGCGGCAGTGACAATGCGATGTACGGCAGGATCGAATAAATGATGATTCACGCCTACCACCACATTTAATACGTCGGGTTCCTTTACCGGTGCGCTGACGACTACGCGTTTTACACCCTGATCCAAATAGGCTTGCAGCAATTGTACTTCGCGCATTTTGCCGCTGGCTTCAATCACCAGATCACAATCGCTCCAATCGGTTTCACCAATCGTTTTGTTGCGTGTAAACGCAATGGCTTTGCCATCGATATAAATCGCATTGTCATCCGCACTGGTTTCGGGAGCCCATTGGCCTTGCACTGAATCAAATTTCAGCAGATGCGCAAAAGTGGCGGCATCGCCCATAGGGTCATTGATGCGTACAAATTCAAATTCCGGCCAGTGCCAACTTGCGCGTAATGCCAAACGACCAATGCGGCCAAAACCGTTAATACCTACTTTGATTTTTTTCATTTTTTTGCTCGCAAACAATATTGATATTTAACAACAGCGTGTAGGCCGATCTTCCATGGCACACAAACGCAGATGATTTTCTTCCA
>DATIDX010000366.1:0-4153 GCA_035456025.1 Cellvibrio sp.
TACTGACAATCGCCCCGGCGGTTGACCGGCCGATACCGGGTAACTCGGCCAGCGCCGCCACTGTGGAAGGGAACTCACCGTTGTGCTGGCTTACAACCACCTGGGCACATTTGTGCAGATTGCGCGCCCGGGCGTAGTAGCCCAAACCCGTCCATAAGTGCAGTACTTCATCGATGGGTGCGGCTGCAAGCGACTGCACCGTGGGGAAACGCGCGATGAAGCGCTCGAAATAGGGAATTACCGTCGTGACCTGGGTTTGCTGGAGCATAATTTCCGACAGCCAGACGCGGTAGGCACTGATGTCTTGTTGCCAGGGCAGGTGTTTACGCCCGTATTTATCAAACCATTTGAGCACCGGGGCAGAGAAAGAAGCGGTCATAACAACTCGTTGTTAACAGCGGGAAAAGACAGGCGCGAATTCTAACAGGCCGGCGGCAAACTCGCTGCTGGCACCGCAGCACACACGCCGGGTGAGATATTTTTACAAACACTTTTCCCAATTGTGGAATTTTACGGCTCGCCCGAAGGCTTACTCCGACCACACAGATTCATAGCGTTTCAGAAAGCCCCGCTACGACCTTGATGGTTTTTATTTATCGCCAAGCCCAGAAAATTCGGCGCTTTACAAAACTTTTTGGCGGTTAAGTGAACTTCACCAACGCAAATCCCTCTGAATCATAAGATCGCAATCGCTGTGCAAATAAAAACATGGCATATCGATTGCTTAGAGTGAATAACATCTGTTTAAGCAAGCAGCGTGGGTGTAACGCCCAGCTTGTTTATAGGAATAAATTTGTTAAGAGACGACAAAATTTAATTTTCATCGAACATATGAAGAGGGTATTCAATGATGACGCCAAAAGAACTGGGAAAATGGGCAAAAACCGTGGGCATCAATGCACCAAGTCTGGACGCAGGTCTAGCTTGCTGGATTAAAAACGCCACGCCGGAAGAGAGAAAACAATATCAGGTAGAGTGGTGGGAAGGTTGGTACGAAGCGCTGGATGAATTTATTTCGTTTCAAGCCACTTATGAAAACCGGTCTGCCGCATGATTAAACATCCAGGCTCGCAGGTGACCTGATCAGCAAACACCTGTGAGCCCTATTTTGAAAATCTCCCATCATTATTCATCGCAATAAATTAATGACTGCAGTAAACCTTCGCCAATTTCGCTCGACCTGACAGCCCCTTCGCAAAACATTTCGCTTTTACTTCTACCACATCCTTGTGGGTGTCTTTCTTTACGGAGCTACTGACGATTGGCTTGCGTCAGGTGTTGGCTCGCTCGCAGGGACCACTTCGGGGACCACTTCGGGCGCAATAGGAGCGGGCGCAGTTTCAATTGCCGCGGGTGCAGAGGATGCAGCGCCCTTATTCAAGCGCTGTTGCAACTTATCCAGGAATCGATTTTTTTCCTTCTCTACTTTTTCTTTAAGCTCCACTTTTTTCTCTTCGTATTTTGCGCCGTGTTTTTCTTTGAGTTTATACACAGCGTAATCTTTGGTTAACTCGCGCAATAAGGTGCTGTCGGGCCGACAATCGCTGAGCGGATTAATTTCAGCGAGCGAGCCGCGGCAGCGCAATAATTCCAGACCGCGCTCCAACCAATATTGACTGCCAATGCTGCACCCGCCACTGCTGGTAGTAATTGCAACTTGCTCGGCGGTGACTGTATCGGTTTTGTCTTTCAACAATTTAAACGGCAGAAAAATATCATACTCATCAGTGGCGAGATTAATTTTGCCGGTCGATCCCAATTGCAATTTTTCTACCCCGGCTTTAAATGTATCTATGGTAACCACCTGGTCGCGAATTTTTACGCTGCCGGATAACTCGCTCATCTCTGTATAAGCTTCCCAGGTTTGGGTGGGATCTTCCGTTTGATTTACCAGATTGACCAGCTTACAAAATTGCTGCTCAAGATTGATGGGCGATACGCGCACCTGTGCACCGGAAAAATTGGCGTTACTGCGCAGCGATTTAAATAATTGGTTGGTGCTATTACCCTGCGCGGTGCCCATCGCCCGCACTTGCACTGCGCCCTGCAAACCGAATTTGGAATCCATCTCCTGCGCTTTTAATAAGGGCTCCAACTCAAGGCCAGTGACGCCCGCATCAAATTGCAACTGCGCTTGTGCTGCGCGCGCATCCAATTGGCTTTTTAAGGTAATGTTGCCCGAATAGGCCTTAGCGCTCAGCTCTTGCTCGATCATGCCATTTTTGGCGAGCACTTTGAGCGCGACATTTTCCAGGTCAATTTTATTGACCGTCATTTTTTGTAGCGCCAATTTTGCATTGATGTTCAAGCTGCGCAGCTGCTCAAGTGGCAATTGCACATCTTCCGCTGGCGATGAAGCTGCAGCTGGGGTCGCCGCTGCCGGTGCAGGAGATGTCTGTGCAGGAGTTTCAACTGGCCGCGGTAAATAATTATCGACATTGATGCTATCACCCTCCAGTACCACCTTGAGCGCACTGGTGGCGAAATCAGTAACCGCAAGGCTGCCTTTGAACGCAGTGCTATCCAGCGTCAATTGCATATTGTCCAATTTAACTTTTTTAGCAGTGCCATCCAGGCTCGATGAAAACGCAACCTTGGAGAGCGCATCTTTATCGGCGGTATCCAGCGCAACGCCCAGCGCAGCCAGCAATTGGCGTGCATTGGTCTCGCCCAGTATTAACTGCCCCTGATAGGCAAGATTGTTTTGCACATCCGACAGCGCTACTGAATAGCCAAGCTCTACCGACGCTGAATTTTTGCCCTTAACATCCAGTTGCAGTTTGCCGTCGTCAATTTTGATATTGCTGAAGCTGCTATCGACACTCAGCTTGTTAGCCAGTTGGCCCTGCAGCTCCAATTTATCGGCACCTGCTGCGGCCAGTTCCGCAACGAATGAGAGCTCCATGGGGAAGGGCGCAGCGCGCAGGTTGACATCGCTGAGCGCAAGATTAAGGTCGCGTAATGCAATTGCTTGCCCGGATTGCACATCGCTGTAATGCATTTGCGAATTGCTAATGCTGATGCGTTCGATATCCAGCTTTAAATTAGCGTCGCCCGCTGGTGCAGGTTGAGGTGCGGGCGTGGGAGTTTGTTTGCCCAGCGATTCCCAATTCCCCTTACCGTTCGCATCGACTTTGAGCGACACCTTGGCACCATCAACTTCGATATGGTCGACTTGGAAATTGCCGGAAAAAAGCGGCTTGAGCGCCAGCATCAAGCTCGCCTGTTTAATTTCGGCCACTGGCTGGTTGGGTGCATCCAGCGCTGCCACGCTGACGTCATTAACAGCTACCCCAAGGCTCGGCCAGATATCCCACCCTAAATCGCCTTTGATTTGCAGGGCAATTCCCTGATCCCTCGCAATTGCTTCGATGCGCGGTTTAAACCGGTTGACGTCAACCAAAAATACCAGCGCCAGCACGGCAATCAACAATATCACCACTATCGCGGCGAGACTTTTTAACAGGATTTTCATAATGACTTCCTCTGTGATGGGCAAACCAAGGCGACGGCTCAACAAGGTCCGTTACAACTTTAGTTTAGAGGGGACTGAAGAGGCAAAGTGCCACAAGAACCGAAGAAAAGTGCCACAATGACCGAAGAAAAGCTGACGCAGATCACATAATCCACGCGCGCCAAATGTTGTTAAGGCGGAGACTTAAAGATTATTTTCCCGCATCAGCCAAACGCAGGCCGCTAATGTCGGGCGTTAGCGGCGTCACTTCCGGTTTTAATTGGCCAAGATCGCTACCTGCCGGCGCCAAGCCAAATTCGCCTACAGTGACAACAGCAGGCACAACGATGGGGCGTTCATCTTCCGTTAACAGGTCACTGCCCACCTCAGCAATTTCCCAGTCTTCCAATTCGATTTCGACCAGCGGCAGTTCAAGTTTTTCGTCGGCGCTGATCAAGTTAACTCCAACGGCCGCTAAACCCAAGTCCGGCACTACCACTTGCGCGGTGATCTCTTCGTGTATTTCGTTTGCGTCCAACAAATTTCCTTCAGCCGGGCGCAGGCTGATCCCCGACACATCGATATCGAGCGGCGCCGGTTGCGGTGGACGTTCGCGCGCCGGCAATAAATCGGAACCCAAAGGCGCCAGAGTCCATGCAGGAGCTGCTGCTTCTACACTTCTGCGCGGGGTAACCGGGG
>DATIDX010000367.1:0-3972 GCA_035456025.1 Cellvibrio sp.
ACAGTACGCGCGACAAAATTACCTATCTTGAGACAACTTATCGCAACTTAGGCTACAAAGTGCTTATGGTATCTACCAAGACCGACACAGGTTTGGATGAGCTGCGCGAATACCTGCGGCATTACACCAGCGTATTTGTGGGGCAATCGGGCGTGGGCAAGTCGTCGCTGGTCAATGCACTATTACCTGAATCGAACTTGCGCGTGGGGGATTTGTCTGCACGCCAAGAGGGCACACACACCACCACCAGTGCGACCTTATTGCACTTTCCCGGCGGCGGCCATTTGATTGATTCGCCCGGCATCCGCGAGTTTGGTTTGTGGCATATGGAAGAAGCTGAAGTATTGGAAGGATTTATCGAATTCAAACCATTTATCGGCTATTGCAAATTCCGCGACTGCTCGCACCGCCACGAACCTGGCTGCGCCATATTAAAAGCACTGGAAGATGGCACAATCAGTGCAACACGTATGGACTCCTACCGTTACATTTTGCGCACGCTCAATGAAAGTTAGAGAAATCTGCAATCGGCACTATTATTTGTTTCCATACTTATAAAGGAGTAACTCCATGGCACTTCCCTTTGTGATTGAGCCCACGCAACTTGCCGCATTATTGGCGCAACCCACCAGCAAATTATTGGTTATTGATATGTGCGCCGAGCAAACCTATTTGCAGGGCCATATCGACGGCGCGATCCACGTACCGCCGCATAAAATTCTCAGCGGCCAACCGCCAGTACCGGGCAAGATTGCACCGATCGAACAATTAAATCGCGTATTTTCTTTTTTGGGTTTAACGCCCGATACGCATGTAGTTGTGTATGACGATGAAGGCGGCGGCTGGGCAGGCCGGATGATCTGGACACTCGATGCTATTGGCCACAAACATTATTCTTATTTAAACGGTGGCTTGCATGCATGGCTGGCCTCTGGCCAATCGCTCACCAAAGAAATTCCCGTAGTCACACCCACCCAGGTCAATTTAAAAATTGATCCGATTGTCGTGATTGAAATTACCGACATACTCGGTGAGTTGGATCGCGCCGATTTTGTGGTCTGGGATGCACGCAGCCCGGCAGAATATAGTGGCGAGCGCATGACCGCGCAAAAAAATGGCCACATCCCTGGTGCAATTAATTGCGAGTGGACGAATCTAATGGATCGCGATAATGCGCTGCGCATCCGCACCGACGCGCGCGAATATTTAGCAAAGCTGGGCTTAACAGCAGACAAAAGAATTGTGACTCATTGCCAGAGCCACCACCGCTCCGGTTTTACTTATCTCGTTGGCAAAGCCGTGGGATTAAATATTCGCGGCTATCATGGCTCCTGGGCGGAATGGGGTAACCATCCGACTACACCCGTATCGCAGTCCTGATAATTTTCGAATTTTAGTCTTCCTAAAAAGCCGCTGTTCTCAGCGGCTTTTTACATTGCCTCTGCAAAAAAAATTCACTGCCGCGCTGCAATTATCAATGGAATACCAAGCACACACGCAAACCGCCCAGATATTCCGAATCGCCCAGCAATAAATCCGCGTGATGCCAATGGGCAATGCGCTCCACAATCGCCAATCCTAAACCGTGGCCACTCGCGCCGTTAGCCAAATGGTTATTGCGGTAGAAAGGTTGCAATACTTTGGCGCGCTCATCGGGGGGAATACCGGGGCCGTTGTCGTCGACTTGCAAATGCAATTGCCCGTCGATTAATTGCACGCTGAGCTGCACACGCCCGCGCCCGTAGCGCAAAGCATTTTGCAAGAGGTTGTGGATAAGCATGCCGAGGTATTCAGGATCAGCCGGTATCTGTTGCGTTTGCGCGTTCACGGAGACAAATAGCTCCACTTGGTCGCGATAAAAATCATCGCGAATTTGTGTAGCAAAGGCGGCGAGGCAAATCGGCCGCGGCGAAAATGCAATCACCGCTTGTTCGAGCCGTGCGTAATTCAGCAATGCCTCAACTAGCGATTCCATCGCAACAAGGTCGCGGTTCAAATGCGCAAGGTTTTGCTGCTGCTCGGCATCCAGGTCGGCCTCTTCCAGAATATCCAACCCAAAGCGCAGGCGCGCAAGCGGCGTGCGCAGATCGTGCGAGAGACCGCGCGACAATAATTTATTGTCCGCCACCAGCTGCTCAATGCGCTGCGCCATGCGGTTGAAATCCTGTTCGATTGAACGGATATAGGAATGTTTGTCGGCAGCGATGCGCACCTGTAAATCGCCGGCGCCAAATGCCTGCGCCGTTTTGCGCAATAATGCCAGCCGCCGCAATAGCGGATATAACCAGATGAGCACCATCAAAATTACGCCGCCATAAAACAGCAGCGTTAACAGCCAGCGCAATGTATTGTTGTTATCCTGCCGCAATTCATCAGGTAGTGTGAACGACAAGACTTGTTGCCGCTGCGCAAGAAAAAAATGCAAGCTGAGTTGATTGCCGGATTCAAGCAAGAGCGGTTCGCCCGCTTCAAAATTATTTTTCACATCTTCCGGTAAAGGAAAATCGACATAGGCACTCAACTGCGGTTGCAGGGGTGAGCTGGCCAGCCAATTATCCGTAGCATCGGACGCGGTCAATTTATTTGTATCGATTAACCGGGCCAAATCGCGCCCGAGCGTTTTGTAGGCATTGACCGTTGGGTCTTCAGCTTCGGCAAATTGGGCGCTATACCAGCGATCAATCCCCCAGCCGAGACCAACTACTGCCGTGAGCACGACTAACAACAGCGATAAGGTTAAACGCTGCACAACTATTCCCATGCCTCGGGCGAAAACAAATAGCCTTTAGCCCAAATCGTTTTGATGCGAAATGGATGCTCGGTATTGTCGTAGAGTTTTTTGCGCAGGCGCGAAACGCGGATATCAATGGAGCGATCAAAACCATCGTATTCAATGCCGCGCAATTCAGTGACCAATTCTTCGCGGCGAATAACTTTTCCCGCCTGGCTTGCGAGCAACCAGAGCACATCGAATTCATTGGCGGTGACGGGAATCATCTCATCGCGATAAAAAACGGTTTTCGCGTCGCGCAGAATTTTAAGTTGACCAAAACGCAGTTGACCGGAGTTGGCCGCTGCGATGGATAAATTTTCCTGCGCTGCTAGCGCATTAGCATCCAGAGGTTCGCGGCGTAACAGGGCTTTGATTCGCGCGAGCAACACCCGCGGGCGCACCGGTTTGTTGAGATAATCATTCGCGCCCAATTCCAACCCGAGAATTTCATCGGCCTCTTCACCGCAGGCAGTGAGCATAAGAATCGGACCAGAATAAAACGCGCGCAGTTCGCGGCACACGTCAAAACCATTTTTGTAGGGCAGCATAACGTCCAGGATAATTAATTCCGGCGGTTGCTGTTTGACACTGGCAAGCACCAGATCGCCGCGCTCGATATGGCGCAACTGGTAATTGTGGCCGCGCAAATATTGGAGTATCCACTCCGCCAGCGAAGCGTCATCTTCGACCAATAAAATACTGGGCTGATGCACAGGGAACTCCTGATTCATATCCGAACCATTTAAAAAAGTCGCCAATGGGTTTTGCGGCGGGTGTTGGTTTTGTATACCCAGGCAACGTCCACCTGGGTTTCTGCCACAACGGTTTTGGTTTCACTATTCACCAATTGCAATTGCACTGGACCGTCGCTGGCAAATGAATAACGGTATTGGCCAGACGCAGCAGCCTGCCAGCAGTGAAGCGGTTGGTCGGCCTGCTTTTGGTAGAGACAAAATTCACCTGGCTGCACAGCCGACCAGGACAACATCACATCCTGATAACACACCTGCCCCTGGTGTAATGCTACGCAACGATTAGGCTTGGGTTGCAACTGCGCGACGGGCGCTGCAGGAGTTTCCGCCAGTGCAGCTGCTGACATTAATAGCAATCCCGTTGCGCTGGCATTAAAAAATAAACGCCTAACAGTTATTCGCGGCCGGAGTGCACAATGATCCATTTGCATCTCCACCGCTAAAACA
>DATIDX010000368.1:0-13273 GCA_035456025.1 Cellvibrio sp.
AGTTGGATGAAATATCGCTGCCAAATAGCCATCGCAACCCTGTGGCCGTGAATAGGCTCCGTCATCACAACCCAACACATAGGAGGCAAGCGTGCGCACCAATTTACCACCGCGGCCGCGTTGGCTGGATTCATCTTGCCCCGGGTTAAAGTGAAATAAATTATCGTGCGCAGCGGTCATGATCGTTTGGATCGCATCCGCCGCCGTGGTTTTACCAGAACCGTTGCCCCCCGAAAACAAATTGATTGGGCCAAAATCAAATTCGGTATTAGGGACATTACCCCAGTTTATATAGATAAATTTTTTGAGATACATAACTATTCTTCAGGCGCAAAAAGCGAACGGTTCAAATGCGGAGCGGATTTACGCGATTTAGTTTCCAGCGAATCTTCTTGCGTTTTTTGATCAGGTTCTTCATCGACAAGCAGAAAATTTTCTGCAAGATGATTGCGGATTTGCTCCAGCCATTCGTTATTCACCAGATTGATAATCATCGGACGAACCTTGATCCAACTCTCACCTGAATCTATATCCGACTCGGCAAAGAAATTAATCAACCGCAATTGACGCAGACGTTTGAACGCCTGACGACGCTCACCGAGGTTTTCTGGCAAACTGCGACGCAACAAACTTTTCATCGCCATGGCAATCGCTTCAAGTGATAAGGTTGCGCAGCCCTGCTCATCAATACTGCCCTCGCGCAATGCCTTGTCATATTCAGCCCGCAAGACTAATACCAACGCAACTTCATGCTGGTTTAATCGATTGCGCAACCCGGCGTTAAATGGTTCATCGCTTTCATCTTCCATGCCAGGCAAGCGCGCACCGGGTGGTAAAATCCGTACAAACCGAAAATGGCTGTCGTGCTGAAAGCGCACTCCCATCAGCCCTAGATAATCGTTTACCAATTCATGAATACGGACAAAACGATCGTACAACTCAGCCTCTACTTGGCTGTCGTCGCGGCAAAGCACGCCGTAATCCAACAGGCGTTGCACCAATTCACGCCAGTTATCCAGCGAGAGATTGTGTTTTTCTAATTGCTCTTGCAGCAACGAACTTAATTGATCACTCATTTCCTGCACCATCGTCGATCAAGCTGATGACAAACTCGTCGCGCTGTTTAAAATATTTATCGTTACTGACCAAAGGTTGCGCGTGCAACCAGTCGGCGTTTTGGGTAATTGCAAAACGGTAACGGGAAGACAAGTTAGCGACAGCACCCACTTCAATTGCGTGGGATAAATTCAGCAACTCCTGCATATTTTTTGCCTGCAATTCGCTGCTATTAATTTGCCCCGTTTTCGTCAAGGCATTGTGAACATAATCGCGGAGGCTACTGGATTGCAAAATGAATGCTGTGTCCAATGCCTGTTGCACAAAGAGCGCCTTTTGCGCTTCCGCATCAAGGGCTTTATCTTCATCAAGCATGGAGCGCACAACTTGGATATTGCGCGGGGCACGTAATTGTATTTGTGCGGGATCTACAAATCCCATCTGGATACTCGCAATCGCATCGCCCTGTTCCCACAGAAGCTGATCCTGTTGCTCTGCAGTTAAATTACCCAGC
The DNA here is from genome assembly GCA_035456025.1 of Cellvibrio sp. Classification (GTDB taxonomy): domain Bacteria; phylum Pseudomonadota; class Gammaproteobacteria; order Pseudomonadales; family Cellvibrionaceae; genus Cellvibrio. The sequence goes on from DATIDX010000368.1 coordinate 1,571, forward strand.
GAGCGATAAATATCCATCAAATCATCCTGGCCGCGACTATTGATGTAGCTGAGCTGACGAATGATGATATCGGCGCGCTGGGTAAAGGTATTTAATGCACGACGCAGCGCAGGCAACATAATGTCGCAGGCATTTTTCAAGCGCGAGTCTATGGTTTGTAACAGCGTCTCTAACAGCGAAATTCCCGGAACTACCTTTTGCGGTAAAGTTTTGCGCAAACGAATTTCCATCACCGCGCGCCAATCTTTTGCCGCCGTTTCTGCATCGCCCATGCCGTACTTACGCTTGCGGCGAATTTTGGTGATGATATCGGAAATCTGGTCGCGGTATTTTTCAACACTGTCAGCCGATAACCGAACTTCCAGATCCGGCTTGAACACAGTTTCCATAAAGTCAAAAAATTCATCGCTCGCCTGCTGAATTAATTGGCGTGATTCAACTTCACGCACCAATTGGCGTTTGCGCTCTTCCAACTCAGCAATAACATCAGTGAAGTCACTGATTATCCGCTCCGAATATTCGTAAGCGTCGAGCAAATCGTTAATTTCACCCTGATCATAAAAGGCTTGCAGGCTGTTGCGAGTATTGCGGGTGTTGCGATTGCGCGTGCGGAATTGATTAGCGTTGTTATCGGCAAAGGGTTGAGTAAACAAGCGCCCCATGCGGCTAAAACCGTAGCTGCTTTGCAAACTGGTTTCGTCGACTTGTTTTTCAAGCCAGCCATTGTCAATCAAGCGATTAATTATAAAGCTGGCAAGATCACGCTGGGTTTTAAAGCGCCCCTCATTGGCATCATCCCCGTCCCCACCACTTACATCAATAGTGTCAACGTCCAGAATTGGGGCACGGGCAATGGCTTCTTTAAAAATATCGACCAATTGTTCGCGATTCATGGCGTGACCATAATCGCGCAAATCGGTGTAAAGGCGCTGATACAACAGGCGCAGGCATTCCGCAACCAACTCACGGTACTTACCCGTGAGTGGATTAAAAAAATGCTGGCGGGAATCGCTAAAAAACATCAGGAATTTTCACAAGGATAAAACGCGTAGGAGGCTGCTACACGCAGCCCCTACACAGAAAGAATGAATAAATTACGCAGGCAACCACTCTGCGAGCGTTTCTGCGTAATAGGTAATAATCAAATCAGCACCCGCACGTTTAAAGGCTGTCATGGTTTCCAGCACTATGGCTTTTTCATCAATGACACCGGCAGCAGCACCCGCTTTAATCATCGCGTATTCACCGCTCACGTGATAAACAGCCAAAGGGCGCGCTGAATTCGCGCGGATATGAGCTAAAACATCGAGATAGGCGATGCCAGGCTTTACCATCAGAATATCTGCGCCTTCCGCTTCATCCTGCATAGATTCAGCAAGTGCTTCACGCGCATTAGCAGGATCCATCTGGTATGTATTGCGCGTACCTTTAAAACTACTATCAACGGCATCCCTGAACGGGCCGTAGAAAGCAGAAGCAAATTTGGTTGAGTAAGACATTACCGGGATATGAGAAAAACCTGCCGTATCGAGCGCTTCGCGGATGGCGCTGATCATGCCATCCATCATCCCCGAAGGTGCAATCATGTCGACGCCCGCTTGCGCCGCGATTACAACCTGTTTTTGTAAATTAGCAAGGGTTTCATCATTAGCGACATCATTATCCGCAACAACACCACAATGTCCGTGATCAGTATATTCACAAAAACAATTATCGCTAATCACCAGCATTTCGGGCTGAGCCTGTTTTGCTGTGCGAATCATGCGCGCTAACAAACCCTGCTCACACCATGTATCAGATCCTTCGTGATCTTTATGGGTGGAGACACCAAATAAGATCACGGCCTTGATACCTTTACTCCATGCGCGCGTTACAATTTCAGCGAGCTGAGCTTCCGGATAACGGTATACGTCAGGCATGGATTTAATGGCAACGGGCGCGCTTATTCCCTCTTCAATAAAAATGGGGAGGATAAAATCGCTCATGCGCACGTGAGTTTCACGCACTAATTCACGCAACGCTGTGCTCTTGCGCAAGCGGCGAAAACGAAAATCCGGTGTAGTTAAAGGGATCTGCATAAATACATGCCTGTAATCGTAATTGTTTCAATTAATGCCGAAAAATTAACCCAGCGAGCCTTCGTGGCTCCATTCACAGCGGACGCGCATATCGCCCGAGCCAGGCTTATGGTAATTCCCGTTTGCCTCCCAAGTGAATGTGTGGGTTCCCGACAATTCCGTTTCCAAATGCACAGTTGCTGAAACCCAATACATTCTGCTGAGCAGGGATTCAAACTGTGCAATCCACTGATCCCATTCATATTCAACCGCTTTGTAAGACGCACCAAAATGCATGACTTCGGTTTGGTAATTAAAAAATGGAGAGTCAGCGCGTGGAATAGAAAACATTTCCTGACTTAAAAATGGCCATTCATCAGCGTGCGGCAATGACAACATCGCCTCGCGGTTTACCCGGATACGCTCAGACTCCAGCATCGTAGGTGATACGTCCTTAATACACCCGTACACAATTGACTCTTGATCCATACCTGCTCCGACATTGCTAATCGACCTAATTCTTGTTTGCTGAGCGATATTAAAAAGGCCACCACCAACTGCCTTCAAAGCGCCCTTCACAGCGACGCAACTGGCTCTCATACTGTTTTGAACGATCCTGCACTTTACGCGCAGTATTCATTAGCCAATTTTTTTTGCGATAAGTTGCGCGATTAAACCCACCATGCCCTTCGTGATAAGCAAGATACAAATTGTAACTATCATTCAATCCAATCTTGCTGCGCCTTTGACTCTGCCTGTTGTACCAGCCAATAAAATCGATCGCATCACCAAAATTATCGCGCCGCGACCAACCATTGCCGCTTTGCTCCTGATATTCACCCCACACATCATCTTTTGCCTGCGGGTATCCATAGGCATCACTTGGCCGCGGCCCCGGGATAATCCATAAAATTTTGGTACGCGCCGGTCGTGCATTGTGCTTGAACCCGGACTCCTGATACATGATCGACATCATAACTGGAATCGATGAACCCCAATTTTTCTGCGCGCGATAAGCTTGTTTATACCACTTTGGCTTATCGTCAAAAATCGCGCAGATATCGCTGGGTTTTGACGGTGGCAAGGTTGAACAACCCGACAGCGCCAAAAGCAATCCCAACAAAAAAGACTTACATAGGGTGTAACGCATTTACACCTGCCGTCCATGCGCGCGCAGCAAATCTATCAAGGCAGGTTCATCAATCACTTTTAGCCCCAGCTCTTCGGCTTTAGCGAGTTTCGAACCGGCCCCCGGCCCCGCGACAACATAATCGGTTTTCGCAGAAACACTTCCTGCCACTTTTGCACCCAACGCAAGCAAATGCGCTTTAGCATCATCGCGCGACATAGCTTCTAGCGTTCCGGTCAATACATAAGTTAAACCGATTAATGGCAGGAGCGTCGGGTTTGCCACTTCAATATCACTCCAGTGGACACCTGCATTACGCAGCGCAGTGACCGCATCACGATTGGACGGTTGTGCAAAAAATTCCGCAACAAAATGCGCAACCACCGGCCCCACATCAGGCACACGCTGTAATACTTCCTGACCCGCTGCAGCCAATGCTTCAAAACTGCCAAAATAGTTTGCGAAATTTCGTGCAGTGGCTTCGCCAACTTCGCGAATGCCCAGCGCATAAATAAATTTTGCCAAGGTAGTTTTTTTGGAATTTTCCAGCGCTGCCAGAATGTTGTCTGCCGATTTTTCCCCCATACGCTCCATTGCCGCTAATTGTTCGCGGGTCAATGCATAAATATCGGCGAGGTTATTTACCAACCGCAGATCAACTAACTGCTCAACCAATTTGTCTCCGAGCCCTTCAACATTCATGGCCTTGCGTGAAGCGAAATGTTTGATCGCTTCTTTACGTTGTGCAGCGCAAACCAATCCGCCAGAACAACGTGCAACGGCTTCATCAGCGACCGTCTCAACGGGTGAATTACAAACAGGACAGTGCTCAGGAAAAATAATATCGCGTGCATTTTGCGGACGTTTTGCTTCGACTACTTGCACAATTTGAGGGATAACATCGCCGGCGCGCCGGATAATGACAGTATCGCCAATTTTAATGCCCAGGCGATTGATTTCATCGCGATTATGCAGGGTTGCATTGGAAACAGTTACACCACCGACAAACACTGGCTGCAAGCGCGCAACGGGAGTTACAGCACCAGTCCTGCCCACCTGAAATTCAACATCAAGCAAAGTAGTCGACTCTTCTTGAGCCGGGAATTTATAAGCAATTGCCCAGCGCGGCGCACGCGAAATAAAACCCAAGGTATCCTGTAGCTGACGCGAATTCACTTTAAAAACTATGCCGTCAATGTCGTAGGCTAACGTGTCACGCTTCTCACCAATGCGACGATAGAACTGAATTGCTTCATGGATATTTGTAGCAACCTTTGTTTCACGATTAGTCAAAAATCCCCACAAGCTCAATGCACCCAGAGTATCGCTGTGCGTAGCAGGTAACTCGCCACCGTCGACCAAACCGACACTGTAGGCACACATCTCCAACGAGCGACTAGCAGTGATGCGAGCATCCAGCTGACGCAAAGAGCCAGCTGCTGCATTGCGCGGGTTTACAAATAACTTTTCTTGCGCAGCGCGAGCCTTTTCATTCAGCGCATTAAACCGCGCTTTGGGCATATAAATTTCACCACGGACTTCAAGCACAGCGGGGTAACCACTACCGTGTAAACGTAGCGGGATGGATTTAATAGTGCGCACATTTTGCGTGATATCCTCACCATTAGTACCATCTCCCCGAGTGGCGCCGCGCACCAGCAAACCGTCGCGATACAGCAAACTGACCGCAATTCCATCGAGCTTTAATTCGCAAGCATATTCAATGTCATCTTTGGTCTTTAATCGATCCTGCACACGCTGATTGAAAGCAAGTAAATCTTCATCAGTAAAAGCGTTATCCAGCGAGAGCATTGGCATTTCATGTACAACAGTTTGAAATGCAGATAGTGGAGTAACGCCGACACGTTGTGTCGGTGAATCGGCAGTGACTGAATCCGGGTATTCTTCTTCCAGCTGGCGCAAGCGCTGCATTAAACGATCATATTCCGCATCAGTTATTTGCGGATCATCTAACGCATAGTAACGATAATTGTGCTGATGAATTTCCTGACGTAGCTGTGCTATTTCTGGAGAAATCTGATCAAAGGAAGGAGGAGTAGACATGAATTAAATTACCTAATGATTCGGGCTTGGGCTATGCGCGATTCATGCCTTAGCTTGCAATTGCTTACACTTCCTTATGCTGGGTTTCTCACTACCACATTAATTAACGCGGTGGGCGACGAAACAAACGCTTACGTTCAAAATCGCGAATGCGCTGACGACAGTGCTCCAATGTTTGACGAGTCATCACACTACGCTGTTCATCCTTTAATTCCCCGCCAAGGGTTTCAGCAATGGCACGCGCCGTATCGGCCATCAAATCAAACGACTGCATAGAATCGGCATTAATTGGCAGCGTCATAAATAAGCTAACGCCGGGTGTTTCAAATTCGTCCATTGCGTCAAGATCAAAGGTTCCCGGCTTAACCATATTCGCCATGCTAAACAGCAACGCACCCTCGCCTTTGGTATCGCTATGACGATGAAAAATATCCATACTTCCGTAGCGCATACCACATTGCAATACGATATCAAGCAGCTCACTGCCGTTAAACATCTCACCTTTGTGCGCCATAATATTAATAATTAAAACTTCTTCAGGCTCTGCCGGTTGTTTTTCTGAAATATTGTTTTGCTGAGTTGAGGATGGATGCAGATCCTCATCTTCGTAATCTTCATCTAGTTCATCGCGTTCATCGTCATCATCTTCCTGAGCATATTCGCTATCGCGATCGTCTTCATACTCATCCGCAGCATCCGCATCACGTTCATCGTAATCATTTTCATCTTCGTAGAATGCATCCTCTTCCTGATTTACCAAGCCGCGCTCATAAGGATGGTCATTGCGCCCATAATCCCCATCTTCGTAGCCTTCTTCGCGAACGTCATCTTGATCCTCATCGCGGGTGGCGGAAAATCTAGGCTCAATACGCTCTTCAATGCTTTTTCCGCCTGCCTTGGAATCTTCGACAGACTCCATCAACATAGGCACTGACTGACCAAGGTTTAAACTGGCTTGTTGCGGTTCACGCTGCACACGCGGCGCAATAGCTGACTCTTCAGCATCCAGGTTTTGGTGCTTTTCCAAATATGATTTCGCCTGCGGCTTTTTCTCAATGCTGGGAATGCGCACTGAAGGATCGCGCTGGCCGACCACACGAGCACCGCCATTGGGTAGTTCACTGGTATAACTTGGTGCTTCCGCAGGCGGCTCTTCTTCGTAATCCGCTTGCTGTTTCAAACTTTTTTTCAAGGACCGCGATACTTTGATATTGCCATTGCGCTCATTGCGCTTGCGCCTAATCCCATCGGCTAATATCAGCAGGATAAGTAAAGCTCCAATGATGATGACCACATCTTTCATAAGGTTATCCGTATTAATTAGTTCAATGTTAAACCGCAGCTAATTCTGCAGCTTCGTCCACATCTACTGTTACCAAACGCGAGACGCCTGGCTCGTGCATGGTAACGCCTAACAATTGGTGTGCCATTTCCATCGCGTTTTTATTGTGTGTGATGTAAATGAATTGCACTTGCGCCGACATCTCTTCAACCATACGCGCGTAGCGACCAACGTTGGCATCATCTAGCGGCGCATCAACTTCGTCGAGCATACAGAAAGGTGCCGGATTCAAACGGAAAATCGAAAATACCAACGCAATAGCCGTCAATGCTTTTTCACCACCCGATAACAAATGAATGGTGCTATTACGCTTGCCCGGTGGGCGCGCCATAATAGTGATACCGGTATCCAACAATTCTTCGCCGGTTAATTCCAGATAAGCGTGGCCGCCGCCAAACACTTTGGGGAATAATTCCTGCAAACTTTTATTAACCTGATCAAACGTTTCTTTAAAGCGTGTGCGGGTTTCACGATCGATGCGTTTAATTGCATTTTCCAGAGTCTCCAGCGCTTCCATCAAATCGGCATTTTGTGCATCGAGATAATTTTTGCGTTCGGACTCGGTTTTATATTCGTCAATTGCCGCGAGGTTAATTGGACCGAGGCGGGAAATTTTTCCAGCCAGCCCTTCCAACTCCTCTTCAAGCGGCTTAACTTCCGTGCCTTCCGGCATCTCTGCCAAAATAATATCGAGATTTAATTCCTCTTCCTGCAGTTGTTCAACAATACCTGCTCGTTGAACTTCGAACATTTGTGCAGCCAAACGTTCCTGCTCCAGATGCGCACGCACCGCCTGCACTTCTTGCTCCGCGCGGTTGCGCGCCTGTTCTGAGTTGCGCAACTCATGTTCGACTGTTTCCAACGCACGACGCGCTTCAGTCAACGAAGCTTCAACAGACAAGCGCTTGGACAAACTTGCCTCAAGCTCAAGCTTATACTCTTCAACGGGATCGCGATTATCCGCAATGCTGGCAAGCAACTGCTCGCGGCGCTCTTGCAAACGCGAAGTCTGCTCACGCAAACGACCAATCCCCAAACGAATAGAATCCAGCTGCGTTTTTACCGATTGGTAACGCATAGCGATTTCATGAGCCTTGTCTTTATCGTGACGGGCGCGCTGGCGGGCCGCATCCAAACCAGTGCGGATGTCATCGCGTTGTTGCAGCAACGACTCACGCAAATCCGTGTCCTGTCCCATCATGTCGATGGCTTCGCTCAAAATCATGCGTGCCTCAGACAAATGCTCAGCTTCCTGCTCCATTTGTTCGCGCGCTTCGCGAATTTCATTATCCGCGCGCTCGCGGCGCATATTCATCTGTTCGATGCGGACTTGTTTTGCACTTAATTGTGAGCGTAATTCACCGTATTTACGGTTTTCTTCATCAACCTGGCGGCGCAGCGTTTCTCGATCTTGCTCCAAGCGCTTAATCGCGGCGCGTCCTTCTTCAAGTTGCTCATTGAGTATTTCAATGTTTTCTTCAGCACTTGCGATGGATGCAGCCAAATCTTCTAATTCTTGGCGTCGAGCGATTACACCCGAACTGGCATCGGTATCACGAGTGACGCGCACCCAATGGGGGCTGAGCCAAATGCCATCGCGGGTGATAACCGATTCGTTGGCAGCGAGCTGCTTACGTAACGCGAGCGCTGCGGTTAAATCTTCCGCAATATAAATCCCGGCGAGCAGCCCTTGCACATCCCAAGGTGCGGTAACTTTTGCGCTGAGCAACGACGCTTTTGCTGAGGAAGTAGAAGAGCATTTTGCATTGGTATCAAACAATACCAATTCACCTTGCGAGAGATTCGCGAGCAAACCTGTCACGGCATCGACTTGATCAACGCAGACCGCTTGTAATGCATTACCTAACACAGTTTCAAGTGCTTTATCCCAACCATCCGCAACGCTAATGGATTCGGCCAAGCGACTCTTGTTGGTTAAATCATTTTGCGCTAACCACTGGGTAACTGCCTTATTCTTTTCACCCATTGCGGCTTGTTGTAGCGCCTCAAGCGAAGCATGGCGGCCTCGCATTTTTTGTAATTGGCTGCGCGCTTGATCCAGTTCGTTTACGAAACGATTATTATCGTTACGTGTGCTATCTAATTGCTCTATAAACGTATCCAATTGCAGGCGCTTCTCATCGGCAACCAAATCCAGCTCGGCCAACTGCTCCGTCAATTCATGGATAGATTCATCTTCAGAACCATCTTGCAAATTCGCTTTTTCTTCGCGCAGTTTTTCAATTCGTTGCAGTAAACGTTGCTGTACCTGCTCGAGGTGCTGGATACGGGATTGCTGAACTTCCGCACGCTGACGCGGTTCAGCAGCGCGCTGGTTGAAACTGTCCCAATCATTCTGCCAGCGCTGCATAGCTTCTTCAGCGTCAATCAGCGATTCGCCCGAGGTTTCTTCAGCGGCCTTAACCATTTCCAGCTCGGGTTCAAGCTCTAACAACTCTTCTTCCCAAGCTTCGGTTTTTTGCGTATCAATTAATAAATTTTCTTCAGCTTCTTTGCTGTCGCGACTGGTTTGATCAAGATCCGCCTGCAACTGACGCGCCCGCTCACTGGCATGCTGGATACTTTGCTCAAGGCGGGCAATCTCTGCGCCTATTGCGTAATAACGCCCTTGGATTTCATTAAACTTATCGCCCAGCTCGGTATATTGGCTACGGTATTTTTCGATTTGGGTATCTTTATTTACCTGGTCCGTAACGAAGGACTCCATGCGCAACTCAAGATCGCGAATACCCGCTTGCTTGGCTTTTGCTTGTAAATCTAACTGCTGGAATTTAAGGGCTTGCAGTTGCGCTTTTAATAAACGCTCTTCTTTTTTGTATTCTGCGTATTTTTCAGCGGCCTGTGCCTGACGCTGCAAGCGCGATAATTGACGCTCAAGCTCATCGCGAATATCGGTTAAACGCTCAAGGTTTTCCTGGGTCCGGCGCATGCGACTTTCAGTATCGCGACGACGCTCTTTATATTTGGAAATGCCTGCAGCTTCTTCGATATAAACGCGAAGATCTTCTGGTTTTGCCTCAATGAGCTTGGAGATCATGCCCTGCTCAATAATCGCGTAACTACGCGGACCAAGGCCGGTGCCCAGGAAAATATCGGTAATATCCCGGCGGCGACATTTAGTTCCGTTAAGGTAGTAACTATTGTCACCGTCGCGCGAGACTTTACGTTTGATACTGATTTCGGTGAAGGCGGCGTATTCGCCAAGAAGGGTGCCATCGGAATTATCGAATACTAGTTCGATTGAAGCTTGACCGACAGGTTTACGGCCACTAGAGCCATTAAAAATAACGTCGGTCATGTTCTCGCCGCGCAGGTTTTTGGCGGATGACTCCCCCATCACCCAGCGAACGGCATCAATAATATTGGACTTTCCGCAGCCATTCGGACCAACAACAGCGCACAGGTTGCTGGGAAAGTTGACCGTAGTTGGATCAACAAACGATTTAAAGCCAGCCAGCTTGATGCACTTTAGCCGCATAGGTCCATACACTCTTGTCTCATCAGGCTTATATAGTCGAGCGCCCTACCCAACCCACCTGTTTAATAAATATCCGCCGACAACCACACATTGCCTAGCTGTTTGATTTTGTTGATTTTTTAGCTGTTATCAGAATAAGAAATGCTAAAAAATCGCTAAGGGCCGGATTCTACACATTTGTGCGTCGCTTTACACCCGCCAACATCTGCGATAGCCGCGATGCGGGACAACCTATGTATATTTTGCTCACACGTAGAATATACGGAGACAAGCAGCTAGCTATTGCGTCACCTTTTGATCAATTTTGACGCTGAGATCGGCAGGTACGGCTTTCATATCAACCGGACCAAAACTGCCTTGCCAATCACCCGCCTTGGCTGCGGCTGTGCCGTCTTGCGAAACACGAGCGACCAGCTCGACACTATCAACAGTACCTAAACTCATAGCCGGTGTCATTGCCATAGATTCAGTTAACAACACGCGCTTGGGTAATTCGGAAACCGGTACCCGCGCAATTGCCAAGGGCATTTTAGCTCCCTGCCATGCGCGAGCGTAAACGAACACAATTTGATCCGGGCGAGCTTCGACGCCTTCAGCGAGACTCACAGTAAACGCTAATTGGCGGCCGGCGCGCGCGACTGCCAAGGACTCTTCAGTGCCGCCGTTGGCGAAATACAAGGTTGCAGCCCGTTCAATTCCCGCAACCAACGCTTGACTGCCTGGCGAATCTTGCCCGGTTAACTTAACAGTGTGTTCCCAGTATTTGATGGCGTTGATATAGTCTTGCCTTCCAAAGGCATCTATACCAGCCAAACCTAAAGCCATAGTGTTATCCGGCTCGGCCTTTAACACCTTTTCGACCAAATCGCTGATCGGCGGACTCATCTTATTGCCATCGCGTAGGAACATCGCCTGCGCCAATTCCGCCATCACCATCGGCGAACTGGTATCGCGCTGCAGCACTTGTTGATAAGCATTAACGGCTCCACTGAAATTATTCAAATCCATTTGCATACGCGCGAGCAAAAACCAGTATTGAAGTTGTTCCGGCTCCTCAGCTAAACGCGCCTCAATCAAACGCACCATTTCACGCGTTCGGATAGGATCAGGATTACGGCCAGCTTGATAATCTCCATTATCGAGCTCTTGCTTGAGTTCTTGCGCCAGACGAATTTCCACATCATCGCTACTACCCAAATGTAGGTATAAGCCCCAACTAACGGCGACCACTGCAACGGCAATTACTCCAAGAGTTTTAATACCTGCACCCAAGGTACGATTCTGCCGGGCAGCACGGATATCCGCTTCATCCTCCAGGAGCGCGCGCTCCTGCTCCAATTTTAATTGTTCAAATTGGGCGGGCTCCAGACGACCGGCGCTCAATTGCAGCTCTAATTCAGCAATGTGTTCACGGAACAGGCGCACATTTTCAGCGAGGCGATCAGCCAGGTCATTCGATTGACTATCAGTCGCTTGCTTGCTGTGACGCACTAAGGGCCAAAAAATAAACACCACTGCCGCAGCACACAGGAGCGCAACCCCCACCCACAAAGACCACATTATTTATTCTCCTGTCTGGATTTCTTATTAGATTTTTCAGCATTTTCGCTGA
>DATIDX010000369.1:0-4371 GCA_035456025.1 Cellvibrio sp.
CAATTGTTCCCCTGAGCATCTGTATCAGTTTGCTTTGATGGGGAATGTTATGGCTAGCGCAGCTGGTGAGGCAAATCCGCGCGTTGCCTTATTGAATATTGGTACGGAACAGCAAAAAGGTACTGATACGTTACAAGCAGCGCAGTTGCTGCTGCAAAATGATAAGCATATAAATTATGTTGGATTTGTCGAAGCAAATAATATTTTTACTGGAGTGGTAAACGTTATTGTTTGCGATGGGTTTCATGGCAATATCGCCTTGAAAACCAGTGAAGGTGTTGCTCGTTTTATTGCAAATAAGATTTCAAAAATTACCCGGCAAAATGTCTTGAGTCAGATGCTGAGCTTGTTGTTATGGCCGGTATTAAATCGCGTGCAACGAGAATTGGATCCATCTTTATATAATGGTGCCAGTTTTCTTGGGTTGCAAAAAACCGTCGTAAAGAGCCACGGTAGCGCAGATGACAAAGCATTTTTACAGGCGCTGATTGTCGCTCGTGAACAAGTTATCCAACAGGTGCCTGAGCGAATTCGACAAGTGTTGTGTGTGGCCGGAAATTAGCACTAAATTCAGTTAAAACTAAATTTCAGTTAAAAAGAGAAGCGTTTAATCATTATGACTAATCAACATCTTGCTTTCGTATTTCCAGGTCAAGGATCACAAAAAATTGGCATGCTGGCTGAGTTGGCCGCTGAATTTCCGATTGTGGAAAAAACCTTTGCCGAAGCATCAATTGTATTGGGTTACGATTTATGGGCTTTGGTGCAAAGTGGTGCGCAAGAAGAAATCAACCTGACCGAACGCACCCAGCCATTGTTGTTAACGGCAAGTGTTGCTGTGTGGCGCGTATGGCAGGAAAAAAACGGCGCGCAGCCTGCGCTTGTGGCGGGGCACAGTTTGGGTGAATGGTCGGCACTGGTGTGTGCTGGAGTTGTTGCATTTACTGATGCGGTGAAATTGGTGCAGCAACGCGGAAAGTTTATGCAAGAGGCTGTGCCTGCCGGGCAGGGTGGAATGGCGGCGATTATCGGTCTTGATGATGCATTAATTCTCGAAGCGTGTAAAAAAGCGGAGCAGGGCGAAGTTGTCACGGCAGTTAATTTTAATTCGCCGGGGCAGGTTGTGATTGCGGGATCAGCAGCAGCAGTAGAGCGCGCGAGTGTACTTTGTAAAGAGGCTGGCGCGAAGCGTGCGTTACCTCTTCCTGTGAGCGCTCCTTTCCATACCGAATTGATGCGCCCTGCGGCAGAGCGTTTGGCTGATCAGATTGCTGCAACGCATTTTTCTGCTCCGCAAATCCCAGTGGTGCACAATGTTACTGCGGCAGTAGAAGCTAATCCTGAAAAAATTAAAGCATTAATGATTGAGCAAATTTACAGTCCTGTGCGTTGGGTTGAGTGTGTCAATACTATGGTTGCCGCGGGTATCACAGCTACGTTGGAATGTGGCCCTGGTAAAGTGCTTTCAGGTTTGAATAAGCGTATTCATGCTGAGTTGGCGACAACATCAGTTGAGAAACCAGAAGAATTGCAGTCAGCATTAACGAGCTTTGCTTAATTATTTAATTCTGGTTTTCGATTTTTTAGTTTTCTACTTTTCTTTATACGGGAACAGCAAATGTCAAATCTTAACGATAAAGTTGCCTTGGTTACCGGTGCCAGTCGTGGCATTGGTGCAGCAATCGCTGAGCAGTTCGGTAAGGCTGGTGCAGTGGTTATTGGCACGGCAACCAGTGCTTCCGGTGCTGAAAAAATTTCAGCACGTTTTGCCGAATTGGGTATTCGTGGTGCCGGCAAAGTATTGAATGTAACGGATGCGGATTCTGTTGCAACCTTGTTAAAGGAAGTGGGCGATAAATTTGGTGCGCCTGCGATTTTGGTGAACAACGCAGGTATTACAAAAGATAATTTGTTAATGCGCATGAGCGATGAAGAATGGTTTGATGTCATCAATACCAATCTGAGTGCAATCTACCGTTTAAGTAAAGGGGTGTTGCGCGGCATGATGAAAGCTCGCTGGGGTCGTATCATCAATATCAGTTCGGTTGTCGGTGCGATGGGTAATCCTGGTCAATCGAATTACGCTGCAACCAAAGCTGGTGTTGCTGGCTTTGCTCGTTCTTTAGCGGCTGAAGTTGGTTCTCGTAATATCACGGTAAACACAGTTGCACCGGGCTTTATTGATACCGATATGACTAAGGTCTTACCTGATGAACAAAAGCAGCAGCTCCTATCCCGTATTCCTTTGGGGCGTCTTGGTGCCCCTGAAGAGATTGCTTCTGTTGTTGTTTTTCTCGCCAGTGATGCTGGTGCCTACATCAGTGGTGAGACGATTCATGTGAATGGTGGTATGTATATGTCGTGATTTTTTAATTGTAACTTATTGTTTTTAATGGGTTATTTTCTAAAAATCAAAGAAATTTGCCTCTTGGCATTACAACAACCTGAAAATCGATGTAAAATGCGCGACGATTTTGACCGGAACGCTCGACCCAGCCGATGTTGGCTTGCAATGTCAGGTGTTTTGAACATATAACCACTAGGAGTTACATAACATCATGAGTAGCATTGAAGAACGCGTAAAAAAGATCGTTGCTGAGCAACTGGGTGTGAAAGAAGAAGAAGTTAAAAACGAAGCTTCTTTCGTCGAAGATCTGGGCGCTGATTCTTTGGATACCGTAGAGTTGGTAATGGCTCTCGAAGAAGAATTCGAAACTGAGATTCCGGATGAAGAAGCCGAGAAAATCACCACTGTTCAATTAGCTATCGATTATATTAATGCCAACTTGGCATAATTCGTATAGCAGCTGATATCTGTTTTTTGAAAAGCCGTATTATTGCAAAATAGTACGGCTTTTTCTTTTGCCTTAAGGCATGTTCAATCGTAGTTTCCGATTTCTTACGAATTATCAAGATAATTGGTGTGCTGCTATTGCGCTCAATCATCTTTCGCAGGAGAACTTTAAACGTGTCTCGTAAAAGAGTTGTAATTACTGGGCTGGGTATGATCAGTTCACTGGGTAATACCGTTGAGGATACCTGGAGTGGTATCGTCAACGGAAAAAGTGGCATAGCCACGATTACCCAATTTGATGCATCGGCTTTTACCACGCAATTTAGTGCATCGGTGAAAGGTTTGGTGGTGGATGATTATTTCCCCAGTAAAGAAGCGCGCAAAATGGACCCGTTTATCCAGTACGGGATGGTTGCGGGCATTCAGGCAATTCGCGATTCTGGCCTGGAAATTACCGAGGCGAATGCAGGACGAATTGGTGTGTCGATTGGCTCGGGGATTGGTGGTATCGGGACTATCGAGGAAGGTTCAGCAACTCTTGAGCATAAAGGTCCGCGGCGTATCTCTCCATTTTTTGTGCCTAGCGCCATTATCAATATGATCTCCGGCAACCTCTCGATCATGTACGGTTTGCGCGGACCCAACATTGCCATCACTACCGCTTGTACTACCGGTACGCACAGCATTGGCTTTGCTGCTCGTATGATTCAATACGGCGATGCTGATGTTATGGTGGCGGGCGGTGCTGAAATGGCGACTACACCGCTAGGCTTGGGTGGTTTTGCTGCCGCTCGTGCGCTGTCTACCCGCAATGATAACCCGCAAGCGGCTAGTCGCCCTTGGGATAAAGACCGTGATGGTTTTGTGCTGGGCGATGGTGCTGGTGTGCTGGTGCTTGAGGAATATGAACACGCGAAAGCCCGTGGAGCGAAAATTTATGCCGAGTTGATTGGTTTCGGTATGAGTGGCGATGCTTATCACATGACCTCTCCACCGGAAGATGGCTCAGGCGCAGCAGCCTCTATGCGCAATGCGATCCTGGATGCAGGTATTCCATTAGAGTTGATTAATTACATTAACGCTCACGGCACCTCTACACCTGCAGGGGATAAAGCGGAATGTCAGGCGGTGAAATCAGTGATGGGCTCTGCAGTCGGTCAGGTTGCGGTAAGCTCAACCAAATCCATGATCGGTCACTTATTGGGTGCGGCTGGTGCTGTTGAGGCGATTTTCAGTGTGTTGGCTATTCGCGACCAAGTTGCACCACCGACAATCAATCTGGATAACCCGGAAGAGGGTTGTGACATCAACTTGGTGCCGCATACTGCGCAAGAGCGCAAGATCGAGGCTGTGTTGTCCAACTCCTTTGGTTTTGGCGGTACTAATGGATCGTTGATCTTCCGCAAGCTCTAAATATCAGTTGTTTTACGCAAAAAATAACGCCGGACTGGAGACAGTCCGGCGTTTTTGTATAGACTCCCTCCATGCCAATCAATCTTCCCCTTATTAGTGTTAACGGTGTACTCGATGCGGCCATATCGCCCCTGGATCGAGGCTTTGCCTATGGCGATGGAGTG
>DATIDX010000370.1:0-27662 GCA_035456025.1 Cellvibrio sp.
CCGCTCTGCGACCTGGACTAATAATTGATCGCCAATATGGTGGCCACGGGTATCGTTAAGCAATTTGAAGTGATCTATATCGATAAACAAGAGCGCGCCGTGCTGGTCGGTGCGTGCACTTTGTGCGGTGAGCAGTTTCAACCGGTCTTGCAGCATGCGCCGATTGGGTAAATGTGTCAGCGGATCAAAAAAAGCGAGGTGGTAGATTTTTTCCTGATCCTGGGCACGCCGTAATTCGCCACCGATGCGGTCGGCAAATATCAATAACAACGAGCTAATTTGCGGCGAAATTGGCAGTGAATGTTCGGCCAGCAGCAGGAGGATTCCGATGGGTTTACCCAGATTATTTTTAATGCCCACACCCAGGTAGCTATCGATATTGTGCTGCTGCAACACGCTGTCGTGCGGGTAGCATTCATGCGCACCTGTTGCCATAAAACAAAAATTTTCTTTTATCACATCATTGCAGGGGGTATCGGCCATCGCATAGTTTAGGTTGGGCTGGATTACGCCGTTGATCAAATATGTATGTGTTGTGGCTCGGTCGGGATTGTCTTCATCGATAAGATTAATGATGGCATGTTGTGCCCCAATTGCCTCCGCCAATGCGGTAAGGATGGTGACAAAAAAATCCGGTGCGGATGCGGCATCTGCCGCAGCAGCAGCGAGCGCGAGATCCAGGCCTTTGCGCTCGCTTATGTCCTGTACCGTGCCTTGCAGCAGCGTCTCCTCAGCAGTTTCAATAGTGTCGCCCTGGAGTTGCAGCCAGATTTTTTTTCCTGCGATTTCAACGCGAATTTCCAGGCTTAGGGGCTTGCGGTAGCGCAGGCTGTCGGCAACGGCATTGGTGAGGCTGGCCTTGTCATCGGGGTGGACAAACTGGTTGATGAATGCCTGCATTTTGGCCTGCAAGAACGGTTCTGGCAGCGAAAACAATTCGCACATGGAGGCGCTGAAGCTGTAGTCGTCGGATTCCGGGTTCCAGCTCCAGTGCGCCACCCGCGCCATGAGCTGGGCGCGTTCAAGCCGCTGTTCACTGCGCCTGAGGGCATCTTCAATTTGCTTGCGCTCCGCCAATTCCCGCTCGACTTGTAACAGGGCCTGGCGCTGCGGCCCCAAATTGATATCCAGACAATACATTTCCTTTTGGTCGGGCGTATCGATCAATACATGGTTGGAGTAGACCCAGACCTCCTTGCCGGCCGAGTTTTGCAATGCCAGCTCACCTGACGGAATTGCCTCATCTTTTTCGTGCCAGTTTTCTATTGCCTGATGTACACCTTCGCGCATAAAGCTGGGAATAATCAAATCTTCAAGCTTTTTCCCCATGGCCTCGGCGGCGCTAAATCCGTAGAGGTCTTCACTCGCCTTATTCCAAAAAATAACTTCGTGGAAACGGTTGTAGCCTTGTACGGCAATATTGCGTGTGGTTTCAAAAATGTTGCGGAATCGCTGTTCATTTTCCAGATCGGTCTGGTGCGTGCGGACACGTTTGGTTATATCGCGTGCAAGACAAATGAACCTGTCTGCATCGCGGTATGTCCCGCCCAGTTTGGCGATGGAAAGCTCATACCAAAAGGTTTTATCGCCTTGGGTGACACGAACACTTTTCCCTTGTGATATACCCCAGCTATCTGCTTCGCTAAGTGCGCTCATCCACACGGATACGGAGGTGGATGCCAAGGTTTCAGAGAGGTTTTTCCCTAGTACGTCTTGTGCCGATAAAGTGTGGTGTTCGTTGGTGGGGTTGAAGGACAGCACATGGCCCTGGCGATCAATCTCAAACAACAAATCCGGTATCGCATGTAATACCGCTTCCAGGTGTTTTTTTTGTTTTGCCTGTTCCTGGTTGGATTCACCGAGTTGATGGGTGGTGGTGGCTATTGCGGTATGTGCTGCGGTGATCATCAAGCCGAAGATAGCCATGCTGGCAGTGTAAATCCATATGACCCAATGACTCAGTTGTGTTGAAGCGAAGAAGGGGCCGAGTTGATGTGCAGTAGACCAAATGGCGAGGAAACTGAATCCAATCGTAGTTAGCGCAGACCCCAATAATCCAAACGACAGTGCAGCCCAGGCAACACACACGAAGCTGGTGAACACGATAGGTAAATGAGTGCCGTTGTGGAAATCGTTCAGCGGAAAGCAAAACAGCCCCACTAGCAAGCTCACCGCAGAAACGATAAAAAAATCCAGTTTACGTCGGAGCATTTTGTCGAGGTGCGTACGGTTAAGATTGCTTAACAGCGGTGCTGCTAGAAATACACCCAGGCTGTCGCCCATCCACCAGATCAGTGAGGTTTGGAGCGCCGAATCCAAATTGCCGTGATTGTAAAAGCTTAAGGCTACACCGCCGACTATCGCTGAAATAAGCATTCCCAGCGCACTGAGCAGCAAAAAAACAAATGCATTGGTGCGATTCAAGCGCAAGAGATTGCACTGTGCACCGCGCAGCAGCCATGTAGTGATGAGTGGTGCTAAGGTGTTGGCTGCGGCCAGCAGGAGAGAGGTCGGTAATTGGATGTCATTTAGCAGGTTAATCGCCAGAGCCGCAAAAAATACACTGGGCCAAAGTTGGGTGGACCAGCGATAAAACGCGGCAACAGCAACACCACTGGGCAACCAGAAAAGCGATATCTTGTCACTCTCAAGTGGTACGCAAAGGCCTAGCCAGCCGGTTAGACTGTAAGCCAGAAATACCATTGTTAATTGAGCAAGCCTGGGTGGATCAGGCTGCGAAATTCCTTCCCCGGATGAGGCAAAATGCATGCATCGGTCTCATTATCGACTAGAGCAACTAATCCTGCGTAAGCTTCGGGGCCTTTTTTATCACGGTTTGGGGCCGTATAGAAGCATTCTAAGAATAGGTTAGATTTGCTGCCGTTGTCGCGAAGTTTGTTCCTTCTGTAAATCGTTTGCGCACCAATTCCCTGGCGTTTGAAAAAGTGCTGATAAAGTTAACAAAAAGCCTCTTTAATAACCAATCAATCTTTGCTGAATAATCATTGTGCCTAAAATCGTAAAAAAGGCTTGTTTTTTCATCCTGAAACATTATTATACGCGCCTCGCATTTAGGGTCGTTAGCTCAGTCGGTAGAGCAGTTGGCTTTTAACCAATTGGTCGCTGGTTCGAATCCAGCACGACCCACCACTTAACTATAAGAGTGGGGAAAAGTACCAAAAGGTGCTTATAAATGCAGGCTTGTGGGTCGTTAGCTCAGTCGGTAGAGCAGTTGGCTTTTAACCAATTGGTCGCTGGTTCGAATCCAGCACGACCCACCATATCGTGATAAAAAGGGCGCTTATAAAGCGCCCTTTTTTATTGGCCGCAGGAAGTATCAAGCGGGACCGGGCGGTCATTTCAGTAATCCCGGTGCGGCCTTGTGATAAAATTGCGCGCAAATTACTGCTCGTAGAGTCGAGTGAGCTGAGTGAGGCGATACATGACTGAATTCCTGAATCTGGCCGTGCGCGATACCGCTGCTGAAGATCTTGTTAAACAGCACTTGGCTCGTGTGTGGAGCGCTCCCCAATACACGCCTGAGCAAGAGGCGGACTACAAGCTTCGTATAAAAGCCCTGCTTAAACATCACAATGCGGTGCTAGTCGCTCACTACTACACAGATCCCCTTATTCAAGCGCTTGCAGAAGAAACTGGCGGTTGTGTTTCTGACTCGCTTGAGATGGCGCGTTTCGGTAAAAACCATCCTGCCGATACCCTGATTGTGGCTGGTGTGAAATTTATGGGTGAGACGGCAAAAATCCTCACGCCCGAAAAACGTGTGCTGATGCCCACCCTTGAGGCGACCTGTTCGCTGGATCTGGGTTGTCCTATCGATGAGTTTTCAGCTTTCTGCGACCAGCACCCGGACCGCACAGTAGTCGTTTACGCAAATACGTCCGCCGCCGTTAAAGCGCGTGCCGATTGGGTGGTGACCTCCAGTATCGCGCTGGATGTAGTGGATTACCTCGATCGCCAAGGTAAAAAAATCCTCTGGGCACCGGATAAGCACCTCGGCGCCTATGTGCAGCAAAAAACCGGCGCCGATGTGCTTTTGTGGGACGGCGCTTGTATAGTTCACGAAGAGTTTAAAGCCAAAGGTGTGGAGGATCTCAAGATCCTGTATCCCGATGCTGCCGTGTTAGTTCATCCTGAATCGCCCAAAGCGGTGGTGGATTTGGCCGATGTGGTGGGTTCTACCTCGCAGCTGATCAAAGCGGCAGGAGCTCTGCCCAACAAGGAATTTATTGTGGCGACTGACCAGGGCATTTTCTACAAAATGCAGCAGGTCAATCCGGATAAAATTTTCCATATCGCTCCTACGGCGGGTAGTGGTGCGACTTGCCGCTCCTGCGCCAATTGCCCCTGGATGGCAATGAACGTGCTCGACAACCTGGCGACTGTGTTTGAACGCAGGGACAATGAAATCCATGTCGATCCCGAGTTGGGCAGGCAGGCGATGATCCCGCTGCAACGCATGCTGGATTTTAAAAAATAAGGATTCGCTGTCGCGCGATGGTGTTTTGCTTGTTTCGTCTGGCCCCACTCAGTACCATGGCGCCTTTTGTTATTTGGTCACATTATTCCCCAACTTTTTATCGCTACTTTATTCGCTAGCTAACGGAGCTCCCGATGATTCAAGGCAGTATGGTTGCCCTGGTAACCCCGATGAATGCAGACAATTCCCTCGACTGGGCGAGCCTGCATAAGTTGGTGGACTGGCATCTGGAGCAGGGTACCCATGCCATAGTGGCAGTGGGTACAACCGGTGAGTCGGCGACTTTGGCGGTAGGTGAACATCTCGCGGTGATCAAAAAAGTGGTTGATCAAGTCAATGGCCGAATTCCCGTTATTGCCGGCACTGGTGCTAACTCTACCGCTGAGGCTGTCGAGCTGACCCAAGCCGCTAAAGATGCCGGTGTTGATGCCTGTTTGTTGGTGACTCCTTACTACAACAAACCGACTCAGGAAGGTTTGTTTTTGCACCACGCGCATATCGCCCAAGCCGTCGCTATTCCGCAGTTTCTTTATAACGTTCCCGGTCGTACCGGTGTGGATATGAAGCCGGAAACCGCCCTGCGTTTGGCAAAAGTACCGAATATTGTTGGCATTAAAGAAGCGACGGGTGATCTCGATCGTGCCCAATTATTGATTGAACAGGCGCCCTCCAGCTTCGCCATTATCTCGGGCGATGATGCTACCGCTGTTGATTTAATTCTTTTGGGGGGCAAGGGGGATATTTCTGTCACCGCGAATGTCGTACCTGCGGCCATCGCGCGTATGTGTGAGTTGGCTTTGGCAGGTAAGGCGGTAGAAGCGCGTGCGATCAACGAACGTTTGCTGCTGTTGCATGCTGCCATGTTTGTTGAGTCCAACCCGATTCCCGTCAAATGGGCGGTTGAACAATTGGGTTTGATCCAATCGGGTATTCGCCTGCCGCTGACGCGTTTGTCAGAGCAATATTACCAACAGGTTAAAACAGCGCTGCAAGCTGCCGGAGTTTAAGTAGCCCTCCCTTTGCAGGCTGTCGATGAGATGATTCATGAGTCCAATTAAAGCAATGATGATAACAACAACTCCTGTGCTGTCGATTAAGCGCCCCTTGTTGGCGCTGTTGGTTGCCAGCTTGACGGTTTCCCTCTCTGGTTGCGGTATGTTTTTTGGTGAGGATGGAGCTTTCCGCAATCGCGAGGGAGACTATCTCAAGGCCGACAATATTCCCCCGCTTGTTTTACCGCCCGGTAAAAAATCGGAAACCATGGGCGAGCTTTATCCTATCCCGCCTATTACTGCGACTGATTTTGGCTTTGACCCTACTGCTGACGCTTATGAAGTGCCTCGCCCCATGCCTATGTCGGCCAACCTGGAGCAGGAAAATGTAAAAATCCAGCGCGTGGGTGGTGAAAGCTGGATTTTATTGAATGCGGCGCCAGGAGAAGTCTGGCCGCGTATCCGCAACTTCCTCAATGTGAATACCTTGGCCGTCAGCAAAGCCGATATTGGTAAAGGTATTATTGAAACTAACTGGATGCAGTTCAAAACAGATCTCTCGACTTATGATAGATATCGCCTGCAAATCGATCAGGGCGTACAGCCTGAGACCACAGAAATCCACATCACCCATATGAGCGTGCCCGTCGCCGAAAAGCCCACCGGGGAGCTGGGGTGGCCGCGCCGCTCGGTAAGCGCGGAGCGCGAAAAATGGATGCTCGATGAATTGGCGGCTACCCTTGCAAGCGAAACTGCCGAAGGTGGTACATCGCTTCTTGCCCAGGCTATTGGTGGATCGGTAAAAGCCAATATGGGGGTGTCCGGCAACGAGCCAATGATGACCATCAAGCTTGATCGTCAGCGCGCTTTTGCAACCTTGACCTATGCTGCCAAGCAGGATGGTTTCACTACTTTTGAATCTGACATGGAAGCAGGGCTCTTTTACGTCCAATATATTGACCCGGAAGAATCCAAACCGGGCTGGTTCAAGCGTTTTTTCCATATAGGTTTGAATCCCAAGCCGCCTACATCGCGCTATACCCTGACGCAGATCAAAACCAATATGTTGAGTGGTGAAGCCTTTGAAAAGGCACCGCGCTCGGATCGCGATGAAGAAGAGGTGTTACCGGATGCTCCAGGTTATCTGGTGGTGGTGACAGGCACAGAAGGCAATTTTATGGTGCGGGTGCGCGATCCCTATGGAAAACGTTTGACACCTCATGAAGCGCGTGACTTGTTGACGATACTGCGCAGAAACTTGATTTAGATGTTAGCTCCACTGCGTTTTGCATCCTTGGGGAGTGGCAGTCGCGGCAACTCTACCCTGGTAGAGTGGAGCGCGGGCACATTGCTGATCGATTGCGGATTCAGCGTCAAGGAGGCCAACCAGCGACTTGAGCGATTGGGCAAGCGCGCTGAAGACCTTACTGCAATACTCGTGACCCATGAGCACGCTGATCACATCAAAGGTGTTGCGGCGCTCGCTCGTCGCTATGGCCTACCGGTCTATATGACGCCCGGCACCTACCACAGCCGTAATTTGGGCGAGTTACCGGATCTGCGTCTGATCGAAGCCTATGCATCTTTTGTCGTGGATGGTTTACGCGTGATTCCGGTAGCAGTACCGCACGATGCGCGCGAACCGGCGCAGTTTGTGTTTGAATATATGGGACTGCGTTTGGGGGTGTTAACGGATTTGGGCAATATCAGTGCTCATGTCGAAGCCCATTACCAAGATCTTGATGCCATGGTTTTGGAGGCGAACCACGATCCGGTGATGCTCGCATCTGGTTCATATCCGCCATCGCTCAAGCAGCGAGTTGGTGGCCTGTGGGGGCATTTGAGCAACCAGCAGGCGGCAGGATTTTTACAGCGCCTCAACTGTGCCCGGCTACAACATTTGGTAGTTGCGCATATTAGCCAACAAAATAATTCGCTGGAGTTGGCGCAAGCTGCTTTGGCACCGGTCACTGCCGAAGTTAAACAAATTACTTTTGCATGTCAGAACCAGGGTTTTGGCTGGTTATCGGTTTCTTAATCCAATTTTTTAAATCCCGTTTTTTAATGTTTACTTTCGAATAGCAGGTCTATCAATGGAAAAGCGCGAACAACTCTACGCTGGCAAAGCCAAATCCATCTACAAAACTGACGACCCTGATCACGTGATCATGTTGTTCCGCAACGATACCTCTGCTTTTGATGGCAAGCGTATCGAACAATTAGATCGCAAAGGTATGGTGAACAACAAATTCAACGCCTTCATCATGACCAAGTTGCAAGAAGCGGGAGTACCAACTCACTTTGTGAAGTTGTTGTCAGATACCGAAGTGCTGGTGAAAACCATGCAAATGATTCCGGTTGAGTGCGTAGTGCGCAACTTGGCGGCCGGTTCGCTGGTGCGTCGCTTGGGTGTCCAGGAAGGCTTGGAGTTGAATCCCCCTACCTTTGAATTATTTTTGAAAAATGATGCGCTCGGAGACCCTATGGTCAACGAATCGCATGTCCAATCTTTCGGCTGGGCGACGCCAGAGCAGTTGGCGCGTATGAAAGAGTTGACCTTTAAAATCAATGCGGTACTCAAGGATTTATTTGCCTCAGGCAATATGTTGTTGGTGGACTTCAAAGTGGAATTTGGCTTGCACAAGGGTGAAGTGATTCTTGGAGACGAGTTCTCACCGGACGGCTGTCGTTTGTGGGATAAAGACACCCGCGAAAAATTGGACAAAGACCGTTTCCGCCAAAACCTCGGCAATGTAGTCGAGTCCTACGAGATGGTCGGCCAGCGGTTGGGCTTGACCTTTTAATAGGCATCCCGTGGCGACAAAGGGGCTTACGTAGCCCCTTTTTTATTGCGGGTGAATTTTAACGATTAGTATCTATACTCAAGCAATACATTCTGGCTGAGCCGAACATGGCCTAACATCGTGGAGAATCTACAGTGAGCGAACGCCGCGTATTTGAACGCACCTCAACCTCGGTGCGTGTTGAAATGTCCCATCCGAGTTTTGGCACTATCATTGGTTTTGCCAGAGATATTTCGGATGGGGGCGCACAGGTGCAAATTGAAAATCAGGTATGTCCGCCGGTCGGAACTGAGGTGTCAGTCAAGTTCAAAAAGGCAGTAGGTGCGATTAACGCTGAACCGGTGCGCATGCGCGTGGTGCATCAGTTGCGCAACACCATTGGTTTGATGTTTGTAAGAGGCGCGCAGTAATCGCGCCTCCTTGTTGTTGGTTAGTTCACACATTGTTTAGGTAGCAAGAGTTCCAGCGGCTGGTTTTTCAAGTTTTGTTGCAGCTGCAATAAATCGTTACAAGTCATTTCCGGATTGTCATCCAACTGCAATTGAGTGATATGTAAAAGGTGTAGAAGCGGCGCCGGGTTTTTAATTTTATTGTTGGTCAGCACCAATTTTTCCAAACGCCCCAGCTTTCCAATTTCACTAATGTCCGCTAAAAGATTATCAGCCAGATTTAGTTCTTTCAATGCAAAAAATTTTTCCAACCCAGCGAGGGATTTAACTCCAGCATTACTGCAATTCAATCGTGTTAAATCTTCTGCCTGGGTGATGTGTAAATCGACGATGGTTTGCTCCACGCAATCACGCAGTTTTGAGTCTGCCAATTGATAATCTTTAAAAAGTGAGGGTGGAGTGTAAACAACATTCTCGTTGACGCTGACAGAATAATTTTTACATCCAGTAATTAATCCACCAATAACCAGGCTACAAATTAGTAAAGAAAGTTTGTTTTGCATAAGATGTCTGTCCTAACTGGTTTGCACAAATGATCTGCGCTAGAGTGGGGAACTTATTAAAGCCGCCGCGTATATGGCGACCACTTTAATCAGATAGCTAACCTACAGCAATGAGAGATTTGGAAATTCAGTATTTATTCAGTTCCCCTGTACCACAATCACCTTATTGGCTGTTGCTGCAAGGTTGTTAGCAAAAGAGTCCGGAACCTCGAGTGCGGTTGCTGGTCTTGAAATAATCATGTTCTGTTCCATTGGAGAGTCCCAATATGAAATATGTCCTCGCTATTATTTTGTCATTTGCTGTAGTGGGGTGTACCACTACTGACCCCTATTCGGGGGAGCAAAAAACCAGCAACACTGCTAAGGGGGCAGGTATAGGTGCAATTGCCGGTGCGGTATTGGGAGCAGCTACGGGAGATGACAGCAAGGATCGTCGTGATCGTGCATTGAAAGGTGCTGCCATTGGGGGCATTGTGGGTGGTGGGGTAGGTAACTACATGGACCGCCAGGAAGCCAAGCTGCGTGAAGAATTGCAAGGCACTGGTGTACAAGTGAGACGTGAGGGCGACAACCTGTATCTGGTGATGCCAGGTAATATTACTTTTGCATCCAATAGCGCGGATATTCGCTCTGACTTTTTTGACGTATTGAACTCGGTAGCAAAAGTGTTGGCCGAATTTAACAAGACCTCAATTAAAGTAAGTGGCCACACCGATTCCACCGGCGGTGACAAAATTAACCAGCCGTTGAGCGAACGTCGTGCAGACAGCGTTGCGAATTATTTGCGCAGCCAGAAAGTAGCCAGTACGCGTATTCAAGCCTACGGTTACGGCTCACGTTATCCAGTAGCCAGTAATGACACTACCAGCGGTCGCGATGCAAACCGTCGGGTTGAGTTGGAATTGGTTCCTCACCAACAATAATCGATTGGTTGGTCATAAAGCCGCTGCCTCATCGCAGCGGCTTTGTCGTTTTTGGCGCTGCGATTTTGCGGTGCATCAAATTATTGTCAGTATTTGAGGTAGGCTCGATAATGCCTGACTTACTTCTGCTGCTGTGATTATCATGATCAACTCCCTTGCGATACTTTGTAATTATCCCCCGCTGTTGGCGCAGGCCGAAATACTGTCCGCGCAGTTGCAATTGCCACTACTGACTGGTCAAACCGTCGACTCAATCAGCTCCGCAGAGTTTGTTGTGCTGTTTGCGCAAGGGGAAATTCAACTGCAACAAACCGGGCGTAAGGCGCCTGGGCCAATCCTTGCGGAATTTACTGAGGGCGCCGTCGATCACAGGCGCAAATTTGGTGGTGGCAAGGGGCAAATGATTGCCAAGGCGGTGGGTATTAAATCCGGTGTTTATCCACGTGTATTGGATGCAACAGCAGGTTTGGGCAAAGATAGTTTCGTTTTGGCCACACTCGGTTGCCGCGTTACTATGATTGAGCGTTCACCGATAGTGCAAACATTATTGGCTGATGGTTTAGCTCGCGCGCAATTATTTGGCCGTGAACAGGATGCTGAATTGTTGCAAACAGTTAATCGCATGCAATTGCTCACACAAGATAGCCGTGTGTATTTGGAATCGCTGTCGGCTGATCAATTTCCCGATGTAATTTACCTTGATCCCATGTTCCCGGAACGGCATAAGACGGCTGATGTAAAAAAGGAAATGGCGGCATTTCACCAGATAGTTGGTAAAGACGAAGACGCTGATGCGCTCCTGCCATTGGCGTTGGCTCATGTGAATTATCGGGTGGTGGTAAAGCGCCCTCGCAAAGCTCCGCTTCTGAATAATCAAACACCTTCCTATCAGTTGGAGGGAAAGTCGAGCCGCTACGATATCTACACAGTAAAAAAACTTCCCGATATTTTACCCGCAGCCTGGTAACCCCATGAATCCAACCGCTACTGATTTGGAATCGCTCTTCGATCAAATTGCCGATGCCCTTGCGGGCCCTGGTTTTATTGTTCTTGAGCATCCGCTGCCAGAAAGGCTCGCGCGCGGATTAGTTGATGACCTGCGAGCCCGACACAGCGCACTTAAACCGGCTGGTGTAGGCCGGCAGGGAGATTACCAACGCAACCAGGAGATTCGTGGTGATGCTATAGATTGGCTGGAGCCGGGTGACCCTGCTGTCACGGAATTTTTATGCTGGATGGATAAACTGCGCCTGGCGATCAATCGGCGTTTGTATATGGGCTTGTTTGATTACGAAGCGCACTACGCGGTTTATTCACCCGGCGCCTTTTATCAAAAACATCGCGATGCATTTAGGGGCAACCCCGGCCGCAAATTATCAACCGTACTCTATTTAAACCAGGAGTGGGACTTAATGGCCGGTGGCGAATTGGTGCTCTATGATGAAGCAGGGGTAAGCACGCTGGCGAAGGTTGCACCGGAATATGGCAGATTAGTGATATTTCTGAGTGAGGATTTCCCGCATGAAGTGTTGCCGGCTCAACAGTTGCGACAAAGCATAGCGGGCTGGTTTCGCATTAAAGCCCAGTGATTTCATATCAAGCATTTATTTTAAGGTGTTTGACAGAGCTTAAAGGCCTCAATTAGCAGATCGATATAACTGCTGGCGTTTGATAGTGACGATGAAAGCGAGGTTTGCGCAAGAACTCAATTGCCAACAATAGAATCACGGCTGTTGGCAATGAATTTGCAGGTGTTAGGAAGTAGCTTGCTGAAATTCTTCCGGGACGGGAGAAATGGAAACCAGGGATGTGTTTCAGCGGGCGCTATAACGCTAAGAACGCACACAGTGAGGCCGCGATGCTGAAGGAAGTCACCATGAGTGAAATGAACATAGATTGGCAGAATTACCATTCTGGCCATTTCTACGATGAATTGATCAGCGCGCCCGGTAAACCCCGACCTGAAACACGACACCTCGCCCAATATCTCGCATCCTTGTCCGGGCAGGAATTGCAGGACAGAAAACTTTCCGCCGAACTTGCCATTAAAACCATGGGCATTTCGTTCACTGTCTACAGCGATGCGGGCAACATCGATCGCGAATGGCCATTCGATATTATCCCGCGCATTATTCCGCAAAAAGAGTGGCAAAAAACCGAGCGCGGTTTAATTCAGCGTTTAACGGCGTTGAATTTATTTATTAACGATATTTATAACGACCGGAAAATTATTAAAGACAAGGTCGTGCCCGCCTATTTGTTTGAAGATTCGGTCAATTTCCGCAAAGAGTGTATTGGCATGAAGCCGGCCTATGGTGTCTGGTCGCATATTTGCGGTAGCGATTTGATTCGCGATGACAAAGGCGAATTTTTTGTCCTTGAGGATAATTTGCGCGTTCCTTCCGGCGTGTCTTATATGCTGGAAAATCGCAAAGTGACCAAACGTGTTTTCCCGGAATTATTTGAAAACCACAACATTGTTCCGGTTACGGATTATCCCAACCAATTATTCGATACACTCGCGTCGCTTTCGCCGCGCAAAGCTGATCGTCCTGAGATAGTGGTGCTCACTCCCGGTATTTACAACTCTGCCTATTTTGAACATTCCTATCTTGCGCAACAAATGGGTGTGGAATTAGTGGAAGGTAGTGACCTTGTTGTCGATAGTGATGATTGCGTTTATATGCGCAGCATTGATGGTTTAAAGCGCGTCGACGTCATTTACCGTCGTATCGATGATTTATTTTTAGATCCGGATATGTTCAATCCGGATTCCGTTCTGGGTGTGCGTGGCTTAATGCGTGCTTGGTTAAAAGGTAAGGTTGCATTAGCCAATGCGCCGGGCGCCGGTGTTGCGGATGACAAGGTGATCTACACCTACGTGCCGGACATGATCAAATATTATTTGGGTGAAGAACCTATTCTGCCCAATGTTCCCAGCTATTTATGCGTCGATAAAAAGCAATGCGACTATGTGCTCGCCAACCTCGATAAACTCGTGGTTAAACCAGCGAATGAATCAGGCGGCTACGGCATGATTATCGGACCGCAAGCCAGCAAAAAAGAACTGGAAGAATTTGCTCAGCGCATTAAAGCTAATCCACGCAATTACATGGCCCAGCCATTAATTTCATTATCGACTGCCCCAATTCTTACCAACGGTAACGCCGAACCACGGCATATCGATTTGCGACCTTTTGTATTGCAAGGGCGCGACCATTGCGTCACTCCCGGCGGGCTCACGCGTGTTGCTATGCGCAAAGGTTCTTATGTGGTGAATTCATCGCAAGGTGGCGGCAGTAAAGACACCTGGATTGTGGTGGGGGACTAAACAATGTTGTCACGTGTAGCAGAACGTATTTATTGGTTGGGTCGCTATATGGAGCGCAGCGAAAATATTGCGCGCCTCGTCAATGTTAATTCGAATTTATTGCTGGATTTACCTGCTGGCGTACGAGTGGGTTGGGGATCATTGATTGATATCAGCGGTACCGGCAGCTATTTTGAGCGCGATACCCAATTGGCTGATGAAAAAACTGTGGTGAATTTTATCCTTGCAGATAAAAAAAATCCCTCATCATTAATTAACTCGCTCAGTTTTGCGCGTGAGAATTCGCGCATTACCCGCGAAATCATGCCGATGGAAGCCTGGGAATTAATTAACGATTTGTATCACTACATCCGGGATCGCGCCGATAAAGTCACCTCGCGCCGCGACCGCAGTATGATTTTGTTGCATGTCATCAGTAGCGTGCAACAATTCACCGGCTTGCTGGCTGGCTGCATGAGCCACAACAATGCTTACGACTTAATCCGTATCGGACGCAATCTCGAGCGCGCTGATATGAGCACCCGTATTGTCGATGCTGGCTTGGTCAACCTGTTGCCGCACCTTGCCGCTGGCGGCGCAGAAGTGCTGGAGCCTTACGACAATATTTTATGGATGAGCGTACTGCGTTCGCTCAGTGCCTACCAAATGTATCGCCAGCACGTGCGTGACAGAGTGAATGCCAATGCTGTAGTCACTTTTTTATTACAGAACGAGGATTTCCCCCGCGCTGTTGCACATTGCCTGAAGCAGTTAGAGCAATGTTTATGGGCGCTACCCAATAGCGAGAAAGTGCTTTCAGCGATTGTAAATATCCAGCACAAACTGGATGAGGCCGATTTGAATGAATTACTAAAATCGGGGTTGCATGAATATATCGATGAGCTGCAATTAGAAATTGGCAATCTGCATTTTAAAATTGCTGAAACCTGGTTTTTGCCCGTCGCTATAGCGCAGACGCAGGAGCAAAAATCGGCTTAACTTGTGGTGACATTGTTTATGCGTGTTGTCTCTCTGAGGCCTGGCCCGTTAATCGGGCCTTTTTTATTGTCCAACTCAGAAAGGAAAATGTTTTCTGGTTGATTATTTGATTCGAGGATCTATTTTTAATTGTGTCAATCGCTGCGAATTGCAAATAAGGCTCCAATCAAAATACCAAACCACTGCTGATATAAAACGTCCAGGCTGATCCTTTGCTTTCCCCAAACTCACCAAAATGTTGGAAGTCCAGGCCCGCACCAATTAACAAATGTTCGTCGATACGCAAGCCGGCTTCGGCATTGGCTTCAAACATAGCGTCTTGTTCTTTTTCTCCGTCTTCTTTGTCAAAAATAAATGTGCCCCTGCCTATACCGAGCCCGCCCATCAAATAAGTACCGCTTTGGCTCTGATAAACATCGTAGCTGATGCCCGCGACGCCTATGGCAATGGTGCGCACCTCGGCCTCTTTACCTCCTTCAATATCTGCGTTGCTGCGGTGATGGGATATATATACCGGTCCCATCAATATCCGGCCACCGTAACTATTATCAAAGGTCATATCGTAGTGTTCGAATTCATCATCGGTATCAAATTCATCTTCATCGGCGTTGATCCCACCCCAGGGTGAATATTTGATTTGTACTATCAGCGGGAAATCCAGAGCCAGCGACTGGGCTGACACCAGCATAACGAATAGTGCTGCAACGATTTTTTTCATTGTTTTTTCCTTGGAGGCTGGTGGCGGCGATGGATTAAATTCACGGTGGGATTGAACAAACCGAGATAAGCCTATTTTGGCCCACTGGCCGCTGCCGCTACAAACCGTAAATTATATTCTCTTCAACTCGCTGCACATCAACTGACACCTGCAATTGGGGCGAATGGCCGCCGCCGAAAATCACGCCTTTTAGGGGCGTAACATCGGAGTAGTCACGGCCCCAGGCGGTGGTGATGTGCTGTTCACCGGTTATTTTATTATTAGTAGGATCAAATTCGTACCAGCCTTCACCCGGTGAGTAGACCGCAAACCAGGCGTGGGTCGCATCGGCACCGATTAATTTTTTTTGCCCGGGTGCAGGCAGTGTTTCCAGATAGCCACTGACATAGCGGGCGGGATAGCCGAGTGAGCGGAGACAGCCAATCGCAAAATGGGCAAAATCCTGACATACGCCGCGCTTGTGTTTAAGTACTTCGGCCAGCGGCGTGGCGACGTCGGAAAATGTTGGATCGTAGAGAAAATCGGCGAAAATTCGTTGGGTCAATTCCATCACTGCTGATAAAAATGGGCGGTCGTCGGAGAACGAAGCTGCGGCGTACTCCGCTAGATCGTGATGCGCTTGCACCATTGGTGAATCCAATACGAATTCGCGCGCGCAAAGTGTTTCCCAATCTTTACTGTAGTGCAGCAAATATTTTACGTAGGTGCAGGGGTTACCAAAATCCAGATTGCTGGTGCTCAATGATTCTTTGATTTCTATTTCACTGCCAATGCTAACTGCCAATTCAGTGTGGTCTTTTTCAATCGAAAATTGCAGGAATTGGTTGCCGAAATAATCGGTGCGCACTGTGCGTGTCGTAGCTGCTGGCGATAATTGAATGTCGATATTATTAATGCGCTGCTTTTCAGTGCTGCGCGGCAGTACGTATGCCAGGTTGTAGCAGTTGCTAACTGATAAGGCATAGGTGTAGCGAGTGTTGTGCACAATCCGGTATTTCATACAAACACCTGTCTCATAACTGATCCTGCCACTCGGTATTCTTAACCAACAATTGTGGACCCTCGGCATGGTCGAAATAGCGCTGGGAAATAGCTTTCGCCGCGCTGCTGATTAAATATTGCAGACGTGAAAGCAATTGATCCAAATCAGCCCGAATACCTGTCTGCGTTTTGGACAGCATAGTGATATCACTTAAGGTCAAGGCTGTAGTCGCTTCCAGTAATAATTTACGTTCGCTGCTGAACTCTTCGCGGTTATCTGGTAAGTCCAGCAAATGCTTTTCGAGTTGTTGCAATTGATAAATCAGCGAGCGCGGATTTTTGGTATTGAGCATGATCATCTCCAATCCCTGGTCAATGCGGATACCATTTTGATATCGGCGGCGATAAGGTATTAGTGCCTCACTGCATAAGAGGCTGGATTCGATCAGTGTTTCCTGGTCAATTTCATCAAAACTGGGTACGAGTAAAGAGCGTAGGCTATTTACAATTTGCAGCGCCCGCTCTAGACGACGACCCATTTCCATAAAGTGCCAACCGTTGCCGCGCGTCATACTTTCGTGGATGAGTCCGGCAAAGGCGAGCAATGTGGTAATCAGCGGCGCAAGCGCTTCTTCGGGTGCGGAAAGTGCATCCGGCTCCAGTGCCAGTTTTAATTGTTCCAGCTCGTCACCGACGTCATTAATGACGCGTTGGGTGTCGCTGGATAATTGTTCTTTTACCTGCTCGGCCGAGTGGATCATCGCAATTAAATTATTGGTGACACTGCCGAGGCGATGTTGATCAAGAATGATTGAAATCATTTCCGGTTCAGGATTTTTGAACAGGTCAGCTTGCATACTGGTGAAGCCGGGATAAGTTGCGGTCACATGGGTGATGGTGCTCAGGAGTGTGCGGCAAACGGCATCGGGCAATTTTTCGGTTTTATTGAGTTGGATAAATACAGTGCGCAATAAGCGCAAGGCTGATTCAGCGCGCTCTGCGTAGCGGCCGATCCAGAATAAATTTTCCACCACGCGGCTGGGTAGTGCATTGGTACCTTCGGGGGCTGGGGTGTTGTCCATCGGGCGAAGGCTGATTTGTTTTTCCGGTTCTGATGCCAGTATCCAGGTATCTTTGGAAATCGAACCGCGCTGGTTGGAAATAATTTTTTTATCTGCATCGAGGTTAACGCGTGTGAGCCCACCCGGCATGATTGAATAGGAGCTGTCACTTGCGACGGCGAAGGTGCGCAATACCGACGCGCGCGGTTGGATTTGGCCCTGGTGCCAAGTCGGTGTTTGCGCACCGGCTACGTATTCTTGCGCAACAAATTGCAGCGGATTTTTGCGGATGCGATTCTGCCAGGCCTGCAATTTTTTTTCGTCCAGGTCAGCGCCGTAGACTTCGTACAATCCTGGGCGGCGATAGGTAGGTTTGATCAATAGATGCGGTAAATTCTTGCATACGTAATCGAGGTCATCGCTGTTGCCGCACCACCAGGTTTTTACTGAAGGCATTTGTAAATCACGGCCTAAAAGCGCCTGTGCAATTGCTGGTAGATAGCGTAGTAGCGCAGGATTTTCCAATACACTGGAGCCGAGTGGATTGGCGATTGCGACATGGCCGAGCCGTGCGACTTCCAGTAAGCCTGGTACACCCAAGCGCGAATCGCCTTTTAATTCGACCGGGTCGCAATAGATATCGTCGACGCGGCGCAAAATTACATCGACCCGTTTTAATCCATCGAGCGCTTTCATCCACACATAGCCATTGCGCACACTTAAATCGCTGCCTTGCACTAATTGGAAACCCAAATAATTGGCGAGATAAGCGTGTTCAAAATAGGCTTCGTTATAAATGCCCGGCGTGAGTACAACGATGCGCGCAATGCCACCGTTGGGATTTAATTCGTGCAAACGCTGGCGCAAGCGCGAAAAAAACAACGACAGGCGATGCACCTGGCTGTCGCGAAATAAACTGGGGAACACGCGGTTCATCACCGTGCGGTTTTCCAGTGCGTAACCAGCACCGGAGGGTGCCTGGGTGCGGTCAGCCATGAC
The DNA here is from genome assembly GCA_035456025.1 of Cellvibrio sp. GTDB lineage: Bacteria > Pseudomonadota > Gammaproteobacteria > Pseudomonadales > Cellvibrionaceae > Cellvibrio. The sequence goes on from DATIDX010000370.1 coordinate 18,238, forward strand.
TCGCATTTGGCGATCGGGACCGCGCACCAAATCCACACCGTGCAAAACTAATTGGTGATTGCCCGGCAATTTAATATCTTGGCATGGGCGCAGGAAGCCATGGTGTGAAAATAATAATTCCGGCGGAATAATTCCCTGCCGTATTAATTTGCGTTCGCCATAAATATCTTGCAGCAGCAAATTAAATAATTCGGCGCGTTCAACCAGCGCAGTTTCAATCTGGTTCCATTCATCGCTGTTGATCAGCAGTGGAATCGGGTTGAGTTGCCAACTCTGGTTTGCATCCGGCTCATCGTAAATTTTGTAGGTGGCACCATCGTCGCGCAAAATACGGCGGGATTTTTTGTGGCGCTCTTCAATGACATCACGTCCGAGCGTCTGCAAACTGTGCAGCAAGTAACGCCAATAAGGGCGAATCCCGCCCTCGGCGTCATAGGCTTCATCCACACCTGTTGGTGGGGACGGATAGTTAAAAGCCAGTTTGTTAGCAGTATCGACCGAATTTTCCATGGGTGCAGAATAAGGTTTCATAAGGGCAAATTGTCATTGTTATACCTGTTGCATCCATTGTAACCCGATTTTATTTCCCTGCCGGTTATCCGGCTATCGCCGCAAATCGAGCGTATGCGGATATTCCCCTGCAGGCTCTTCCGGTGGCGGTGCCATTGGCCGTGGCGGATGTTTGTTTTCAAAAAATTCGCGCAATATTTTTCCGGCAGGAGTGATGGGTAATGCTCCCGGAGTATGGTTAATATCAAAGAAGCGGTTGCCTCGGCGCGATTCAGCTTCATTGGCGTTCACCGGGAAGCGGTCGTAACTGCGTCCACCGGGATGGCTGACGTGGTAGGTGCAACCGCCAATACTTTTGCCGTTCCAGGTATCGATTAAATCAAACACCAGCGGCGAGTGAATACCGATAGTGGGATGCAAAGCCGAAGGCGGCTGCCAGGCGCGATAGCGTACACCGCCCACAAATTCGCCGTGTTTTCCGGTGGGGTTCAAACACACGCGGCGGCCATTGCACGCGAGCAGGTAGCGCCCCGGCGTTAAGCCGCTGACTTTTACTTGCAGGCGTTCGAGCGATGAATCCACATAGCGCGAAGTGCCAAAACTGCTGACCTCTTCACCCAATACATGCCAGGGTTCAATCGCCCAGCGTAATTCGATTTCGATATCATCCAACTGCACGCGGCCATAATGTGGGAAGCGGAATTCCTCAAACGCGGCGAGCCATTCGAGCTGAAATGGATAGCCGTGTTCATTTAAATCTTTTACCACATCGCGCAAATCTTCCCACACGTAATGCGGCAGCATAAATTTATCGTGCAGTAACGTGCCCCAACGCACCAAGGGTTTTTTGTAGGGCTCTTTCCAGAACCGGCTGATCAAACTGCGCAATAATAAAATTTGCACCAGCGACATACGCGCGTGGGGAGGCATTTCAAATCCGCGGAATTCCAGAATGCCCTGGCGGCCGCTGGCAGTGCCGGGCGAATATAATTTATCGATACAAAATTCCGCGCGATGGGTATTGCCGGTGATGTCGATTAATAAATTGCGCATCAATCTATCAACTAACCAGGGTTGGTCGACAATGCCTTCGGGCATTTGCTGAAAGGCAATTTCCAATTCGTACAGCATTTCTGCGCGGCCTTCATCGGCGCGTGGCGATTGGCTGGTCGGCCCGATAAATAATCCGGAAAATAAATACGAAAGGCCGGGGTGATGTTGCCAATAAGTAACGAGGCTGCGCAACAAATCCGGGCGACGTAAAAATGGACTGTTCGCCGGCGTTGAGCCACCAAAAGTCACATGGTTGCCGCCACCTGTGCCTGAATGACGGCCGTCGAGCATAAATTTTTCAGTGCCCAATCTGCACTGCCGTGCATCTTCATAAAGCGCTTCGGTGTTGTTGACCAGGTCTGCCCAGGTTTCTACCGGATGAATATTGACTTCAATTACACCTGGGTCGGGCGTAATTAAAAATTTCTTCAGGCGATAATCTTTCGGTGGCTCATAACCTTCCAATACCACCGGCATATTTAAACTTGCCGCTGTCTCTTCAATTGCTTCGATCAAGGCAACGTAATGTTCAAGATAGGTCAGCGGTGGCATAAATAAATGCAGGCGGCCATCGCGCGCTTCAAAACACATGGCGGTGCGGATGACGTAACCCGCTTCAATGTAATTGGTTTTTTGAGTGTTGCCCAAGGCGGCTTTTTGTTCGGCAATTTTTTGCGCGATGGCCACTTTCAACTCGCTGGTGCCGCTGGTTGAAAGCGCTGCCTGCTGCTGGCCGCTGGGCGCCAAGGGCTCACGCGCGGCGAGTGGATCGTCTTCGGGTTGATAACGCTCGTAGTCGTGTGCGGGAAATTCGAGCGAATTTAATGGCAAGCGCAAGCCAAGCGGTGAATCGCCGGGAATTAAAAACAAATTATCATTGCGCAATTTCCAACGGCCGGTGAGCCAGTTGTGATGTTGATAATTCCATTCAATTGGCAGCACATAACCCGTTTCGGTGTTTAACCCGCGTGTTAATAGTTTCGCGATACGGCGGCGTTCGAGGTCATCTTTCAAATCGGCTTTGAGCGGATTGATATTGGGTGGCAGATTCTGTTCAGCCCAGAGGTAATAGAGCACATCCTCGTAAGCAGGAATTAAATGCTCGCTGTTAACACCAATTTTATCGCATAGGGCTTGCGCGAATTTTTTTGCATCAACATGGGTGAGGTTGTAATTTTTGTCGGCGCGCGCGAGTAAATTCGGGTTGCGCCACAGCGCTTCGCCATCGGTGCGCCAGAAGCAGCCCAGCGCCCAGCGCGGTACTTCTTCACCGGGATACCATTTGCCCTGGCCGTAATGCAGCAAGCCATTGGGTGCAAAAGTCGCGCGCATGCGCAGCAATAGATCTTTGGCGAGCCGCAATTTATCGGCGCCCAATGCACCGGTATTCCACTGTTCGGACTCCATGTCATCGATGGACACAAATGTGGGTTCACCGCCAGTGGTTAAACGCACATCCTGTTCAAGTAATTCTTTATCAACTGCCGCACCGAGTGCGTTAATTGTCGCCCACTGTTCTTCGGTATAAGGTTTGGTAACACGCGGGTCTTCCAGTATGCGAAACACTTCGTTGCTGTAAGAAAACTCCACTTCGCATTTGCTGGTGGCACCGCTGATGGGCGCAGCAGAAATGGGATCGGGTGTGCAGGCGAGTGGAATATGGCCCTCAGTTGCAAGCAAACCGGAGGTGGGGTCGAGGCCGATCCAGCCGGCACCGGGAATATAAATTTCAGTCCAGGCATGCAAATCGGTGAAATCTTTTTCCGGGCCGCTGGGGCCATCGAGCGCTTTGATATCGGAGGTGAGCTGCACTAAATAACCCGAGGCAAAACGCGCGGCATAACCGAGATGGCGAAAAATTTGTACCAGTAACCAGGCGCTGTCGCGGCAGGAACCTTTGGCGAGAGTCAGTGTTTCTTCACAGCTCTGAATACCAGGTTCAAGGCGCACACCGTAACCAATCGCCTGTTGCACAAGCTGGTTGATGTTCACCAAAAAATCGTTGACCGCCCAAGGTTTGTCATCCAATTGGCGATGGCGGATATCGGTTTTAAGTTTGTTGACTATCGCCATCAGCTGCGAGCCGCTCTCGTTGATTTCGAGATAGGGAATTAATTCGCGCTGTAATTGTTCGTCGTAGGAAAACGGGACATGTTGCGCGTAGTCCTCGACAAAAAAGTCGAACGGATTGATGGATGTCATATCGGCAATGACTTCAACCTCAATCGACAGCGATGTGGTTTGTTCAGGGAATACCAGGCGCGCCTGGAAGTTACCAAAGGGGTCTTGCTGCCAATTAATAAAATGTTCAGCGGGCTCGATCTTGAGCGAGTAGCTGTGGATTTTCGTACGGCTGTGAGGCGCAGGGCGCAACCGCAATACATGGGGAAAGAGTGAGGTCAGACGATCAAATTCATAATGGGTCTTGTGATGAATGGCAACGCGGATAGCCATAAAAATAATTCCTTCCTGCATCATGCGGTTTATGGGTCATGCTGGTGCATTCACATGCGCACCCGGCTGGAAAAAGGGCAGGCCATTATCCTTGGCAATGATTATCAAGCTGTTACACGCACAGCAGTCCATTGTCGTATGGCAACTCCAGCAACAACTATTGATAAGGCAATAACTGCACCACAAGTGCCCGTTGCTAAAAAGCATCCAGGCTTTGAACATCCCTGGCAAAAACAAAAACGCCAGTATCGGGCGATACTGGCGTTTTTAGATTAATTCACTAATTTGAGAAATCAATTTCGCGGTGGTGGTGGCAGCTGCAAAAAGGCTTCCACTATCAGATGATCCCAGGATTTGGTCAGGCCGCGCAGGTATTCATTGTCTGCTGAAAAAGTAGTGTGCTCCATCAGGCCGCTGCCGGTGGCGTAGGTCATAAGTTCGATGGGCGGGCCGACAGTCAGGTTGGATTTCATGGTGGAATCCATGGACACCAGGGCGCAGAGCGCAGCGGTATCCAAGGCGGTTTCCGGCTTGAGGATGCGGTCGAGAATAGGTTTGCCGTATTTGCTCTCGCCAATCTGCAAATAAGGGGTGTGGTCCGAGGTAGTGATATGGTTGCCCTGGGGATAAATCAGCATCACCGCCGGCGTATCCAGGCCGATCTGCCCACCCAGTAGGAAGCTGGCTTCAAAGCTCACATTGGAATTGTTGTGGGCGTGCTTTTCCTGGATGGCAACACTGATTTCGCCTACGTAATCTGCGGCATCGTGGATGCTGTCGAGGGTGGCAAGGCTTATATCAGCGCCGTCTTTGATGTCCTTACGTATTTTCGCGATCACAGATTGGGTGGTAGCAAGGTTCCCCGCAGAATTAATGACTAACTGGCGGTCGCCTTTGATACCGAAATGGTACATTTTGCTGTAGGTACTGACTTGGTCAACACCGGCATTGGTGCGGGAATCGGAGCAAAAAACCACGCCCGCATCCACTTTGATCGCAACGCAATAGGTCATAACAACCGGCTCAGGGTAAAAAAGGGCGCTTAGGTTAAGAGCAGGGGGGGGATGCGTCAAGGCTAATTTGGCGCATTAAACAAAGAGTTCTAAACCGCCCTGGCAGGGCGGTGTTATCGATAAAGAGAGGCTTTCGTAAGTGATAATTACTCAGGTGTCTTGTGGCTGTGGGTATGGATGGGCGGGAAGGGGATACTGATGTCATTGGCATCAAAGGCGAGCTTGATTTTCTCGGTGAGCGCGAATTTCACATCCCAATATTCTTCGGTTTTTACCCAGGGACGCACGAAAAAATTCACGCTGTTTGCCGCCAGTTCGCCGACTGCAATCAGTGGCGCCGGCTCGGGCAAGATACGCGCTTCATCGTTGATGATGGCGGCAATCACATCGCGTGCTGCGCGTATGTCATCTTGGTAGCCAATGCTGAACACCATATCGATACGGCGAGTCGGGCGCTTGGAGTAATTGATGATATTGCCGCTGTAGATAGAGCCGTTGGGGATGATGACTTCTTTGTTATCACCGGTGTGCATGGTGGTGGAGAAGATGCCGATTTTTTCAATACTACCCGCCGTGCCCGCTGCCTCCACATAATCGCCGGCTTTAAAGGGGCGGAAAATCAGCAGCATAAAACCGGCGGCAAAATTCTGCAGCGAGCCTTGCAGCGCGAGGCCAATGGCCAAGCCGGCGGCGCCCAATACGGCAATCACCGAATTGGTGTTCACGCCGAGTTGATCGAGCGCAGCAACAATCACAAATACCAGCAGTAATGCATTGACTAGCGATTGGATAAAGCCCACCAGAATGTTATCCAGTTTGGTGTGGCTGAGAACCTTGCCCAATACCCGCGCGATAATTTTTGCAACCAACTGCCCGATTACAAAAATCAGCAGCGCCAGCAGGATTTTTATACTCCAAGGCGCGATAAATTTGGTGTAAAACGCCAATGCTTCGGCTTTATCTATATCAATGTTAAACATGCTGCTCTGCTCCTCCTGGAGTGAATTTTAATGTCTGGATAAATTGTTCACGCGACGCTGCCAGTGGTGCGGACGCGTTTGCTGCCTTTTACGATCTCGGTTTTTTGCGCTGCCGCGCGTTGTTTCATGTGCGCATCTATCAGGTTTTTGCCGGCGATCAAAAAGCCTACCACGATAAATGCGCCCGGTGGCAAGAGTGCAAAAATGACCTTGGGGAAATTATCGCCAAAGACATTGAGTTGCCAGCTGCGCGCGGATTCGCCAAACAACAGTTGCATGTCCGCAAATAAATGGCCGGTGCCCAGCAGTTCGCGCACTGCGCCCACGCTCACCAGCACCAGCAGGAAACCCATGCCCATCATAAACCCGTCAACCGCCGAAGGCAGGAGCTTGTTTTTACTTGCAAACGCATCGGCACGGCCGAGTACGGCGCAATTGGTGACGATCAGCGGGATAAATAACCCGAGGATTTGATAAAGCTCATAGGTAAAGGCTTTCATTAATAGTTCGATACAGGTCACCGCCGAGGCGATGATCATCACAAACGCCGGCAAGCGCACTGCATCGCTTACGTATTTGCGGATTAAGGATACTGCCGAGTTGGTGGTGGTCAGTACCAATAGCGTTGCCAAGCCCAGACCCAGCGCATTGACCACGGTGGAGCTTACGGCAAGCAGCGGGCAGAGACCGAGCACTTGTACCAGCGCCGGGTTGTTGCTCCACAGACCTTTTTCCGAAATTTCTTTGTAATTTACGCCGTCACTCATGCTGTGTACCTGCGCTTGGCTGTTGATCGATGGACCTGGATGAATCGTTAATTAGTGGTTGATCGGCAAACAGGGTCTGCTGGTTGGCGGCGACAAATTCCAGTACCCGCTTGACCTGGCCGACTACCGCGCGCGGAGTAATGGTGGCGCCGGCGAATTGGTCGAAGATACCGCCATCTTTCTTAACCTGCCATTCCTCAATCACAGGCACCTGCAAACTCTTGCCATTAAAGCCGAGTATCCACTGGTGTTTTTTCAACTCGATCTTATCGCCCAGGCCCGGAGTTTCCTTGTGCAACAAAATTCTCACGCCGGCCACAGTGCCATCGCGATTTACCCCGACAATCATGCTGATATCGCCTGAGTAACCGTCGCGGGCCATGGCGGGAACTATCAAGGCTGATATTTCACCCCGCTGGCGCGCGCGGTGAATTTTTTCGCCACCGACCAGGCCAAGCTGCTCAAGGGCAGCGGGCGGTACGTCGATAGTGTCGTTCAGCAAATCATTGTCGTGTTTGTCGAGCGGGATGATTTCAAATAGTGCCCGCTGTTGTGCGGCACGTTCGGCGGTAGCGATCCGCTCCTGCGTCCCCAGATTGGTGAGCGCGAGGGCGCCGGCGGTCACTATCGCAAACGCGGTCAGCACCAGGCTATTCTTGCTAATGGATTGTCCGAGCACTAATGACCTCCATCGCGTTTGGTTGAGTCGGTCGCGCGGCGCGGTTTTTTGTGGCCATAAGTGCGCGGCGTGGTGTAGTAATCGATAAACGGCGCGGCAAAATTTAACAACAAGACCGCGAAACCGACGCCATCGGGATAGCTCGTGCCCCAAGCGCGGATCACGTAGATCAGCACGCCGATGAGTGCACCGTAAACAATCCGCCCGCGGTTGCTCACCGCTGAGGTCACCGGGTCAGTAACGATAAAAAATGCGCCGAGCATGGTCGCGCCCGACAGTAAATGGAAAATGGGCGAGCCACCGGAGTTGGAACTGCCGCTGTCGTAGAACAACGCCGCCATGATGGCGAGTGCCAGCAGCATCGACACAGGTGCATGCCAGGTAAAGACTTTTTTGTAGAGCAGGTAAATACCGCCGATCAGGAAGCCGATATTTACCCATTCCCAAGCCGCACCCGCCCACCGGCCTTCACTGAAAACCGGCTGCTGTTGGTAGAGGTCATCCAGCGTCAGCCCTGGGTTTTGCTTCATTATGTCCAGCACCGTGGCGGAACTATAGCCATCGACCATGGCGCCACTCATCGCAGGGAATGCAGTGCCGAAAACGATTTTATCCAGCGCTGCTACCAAGCTCGGGAGGGCTTGCCCGTCGGCCAGCAGGGGCAGGGGCGTCGCCCATTGGGTCATGGGGATCGGGAAGGAAATCAGCAGCAGCACATAGGCGACCATCGCCGGATTAAACGGGTTAAAACCCATGCCGCCGTACAGCTGTTTGGCGAGCACAATCGCGACAAACGCGGCGCTGATTACCAGCCACCATGGGCAGTAGGGCGGCAGGGAAACACCGATCAACACGCCCGTGACCAGTGCACTGCAATCGCGCAGGTAGAACAGGATCGGGCGCTGGCGCAGTTTCATCACTAGCGCTTCAAACCCGATGCAAGCAAGGCTCGCGAGGATCACATTGAGGATGACCCCTATACCGAAAAAATGCGTCAGCGCCGCAATGCCGGGAAAAGTGGCGTAGATGACCAGGCGCATCAGGCGGCCGGTGCGGTTGGCGCCGTGGGTGTGGGGCGAGGTGATATTTAATAGCGCCATTGGCTTAGCTCATCTCGTTAAGTCGCTCTTCCAGCTTGGTTACACCAAGGCGGAGCGCGTCAATATTCGGGTCGTTTTCTGCTTCGGCAGCCGCGAGGCGATCGCGCGCTTTTTGCAGGCGCGATTGCATCGCCTGGACTTGCTGTGCGCGCCGTTCTTCGTCGCTCATGTTAGCCATTGCCGCCGCTTTGGCTTTCGCTTTGGCGATTGCTACCTGCGCCGCTGTCTGCTCGGCACTGGGTGGAGTATCGGCGGCGGGTGCGGTGTTATCACTTGCGTTCAATGCGCTCAATTCCGCGAGCGCATCGGCGATCTTCTGTTGCAGCTTTTCCGTCCCCTCTTGTAAAGCGTCAAGGTTGGCGCTGCCGTCGGCTTTGGCCAGGGCGACCTTTTCTTCGGCTTTTTCCAAACGCGCACGCAGCGATTCAAGGTTGGCGCGGAGTTTATCGGCAGGCGTCAGAGCGAGCTTGGCTTGCGCCCGGGCGATGGCGTCGTTGGCGGTATCGCTTGCAGCCGGTGCCGCAGTGGGCAGGGTATCGCCCATTTCGGCGATAAAGTCGGCCAGTTTTTTCTCTGCCTCGGCGACTTTCATCTGCGCCTGTTTGATCCGCACCTGTTGCTTGACCAACTGCTCATCGCTGATTACCGGATTAGTCTTATTTGGAATCAACGGCTTCTGATTGAACTCCAGATTATTTTTGGCGGCAGCGAGGATGCGCTCCAGCTTGGCTTTTTGCTCCGCCGGCGCAACTTGCACTGCATTGACCTGGGCGATGGCGGCGACAATCGGTGTTGCTGCTGCGGGCGCTGCCATTTCCGGGTTTGCCGGTTGGGCAGGAGTTGGAGTGGCAGTCTGATTAGCAGCAGAT
>DATIDX010000371.1:0-11149 GCA_035456025.1 Cellvibrio sp.
CTGATCACCGTAAAAGACATTAACAAAGCTGAAAAATACCCGAGCGCCTCGAAAGATCCAGAAGGTCGTTTGCGTGTTGGTGCGAGTGTGGGTACTAGCCGCGATACTGATGATCGCGTAGATGCATTGGTAGAGGCCGGCGTTGATGTGTTGGTGGTTGATACTGCCCACGGTCACTCCAAAAATGTATTGGATCGCGTACGTGCGATCAAAACCAAATATCCCGATGTACAAGTGATCGGCGGCAATATCGCTACTGGCGCTGCGGCACTCGCGTTGGTCGAAGCCGGTGCAGATGCTGTGAAAGTGGGTATTGGCCCAGGCTCAATCTGTACCACCCGCATCGTGAGCGGTGTAGGTGTTCCGCAAATTTCTGCTATCGCCAATGTGGTTGCTGCTCTGAAAGGCACTGGCGTACCAGCTATCGCTGACGGTGGTATCCGTTACTCAGGCGATATAGCCAAAGCAATCGTTGCCGGTGCACACGCGGTAATGATGGGCTCCATGTTTGCCGGTACTGAAGAGGCACCGGGCGAAGTTGAATTGTTCCAGGGTCGTACTTACAAAGCCTATCGCGGCATGGGTTCATTGGGTGCGATGGCGCAAACCTCTGGCTCAAGCGACCGTTACTTCCAGGATGCCAGCCAAGGCGCAGAGAAGCTTGTTCCCGAAGGTATTGAAGGCCGCGTGCCGTACAAAGGTTCATTGACCGCCATCGTGCACCAAATGATGGGCGGCGTGCGTTCCGCTATGGGCTACACCGGTTGTGCCGATCTGGAAGCCATGCGCACCAAACCTGAATTTGTTCGTGTGACCTCGGCGGGCATGGGCGAGAGCCACGTGCACGATGTGCAGATCACCAAAGAAGCGCCGAACTATCCAATAGGTGGCGGGCGTTAATCGCAGGGTTTTGCGGCGCTAACAAAAACTCGGGTAATGCCCGAGTTTTTCGTTTAAACAGAATCCATTTTATTTTTTCCATTTTTCGTTTTTCATTTTACTTTTTGAGCAGGAACCAGCATGTCTCACGATATTCACGCACAGCGAATCCTTATTCTCGATTTCGGTTCGCAGTACACCCAATTGATTGCGCGCCGCGTGCGCGAGATTGGTGTCTTCTCTGAAATCCGCGCCTGGGATATGAGCGACGAAGAAATTCGCGCATACAATCCCAAAGGGATTATTTTGGCCGGTGGTCCTGAGTCAGTGCATGAAGCTAACTCACCGCGTGCTCCGCAAGCAGTATTTGATTTGGGTGTTCCTGTTTTCGGTATTTGCTACGGCATGCAAACCATGGCTGAGCAAATGGGCGGAGCAGTTGAAGGTTCAAACATTCGCGAATTTGGTTACGCACAAGTTAAAGTGCTGGGTGAAAGCGCGATCTTTAAAGATATCAAAGATCATGTTGATTCTGATGGTGCTGCACTCCTTGATGTTTGGATGAGTCACGGTGACAAAGTCACCAAAATGCCTGCTGGTTTTGAAATCCTTGCATCTACACCATCATGCCCGATTGCCGGTATGTACAACGAAGCCAAAAAATTCTACGGCGTACAATTTCATCCTGAGGTCACCCATACGCTGCAAGGCCAACGTATTTATGAACACTTCATTTTAAATATCTGCGGCTGCGAACCACTTTGGACTCCCGCCAATATTGTTGAAGATGCAATTCAAAAAGTGCGTGAGCAAGTCGGCACCGACAAAGTATTGCTCGGCCTTTCTGGCGGCGTAGATTCGTCGGTGGTGGCGGCGTTGTTGCACAAAGCGATCGGCGATCAGCTCACCTGTGTATTTGTTGATAACGGTTTGCTGCGCAAAAACGAAGGCGATCAAGTGATGGACATGTTCGCCAAAAATATGGGTGTACGTGTTATCCGTGCTGATGCGCAAGATCAATTTTTAAATAAATTGAAAGGTGAAAACGATCCAGAGAAAAAGCGCAAAATCATCGGCGGTACCTTTATCGATGTGTTCGATGCAGAAGCGACCAAACTCAAAGATGTTAAGTGGTTGGCGCAAGGCACGATTTACCCCGATGTGATTGAATCAGCTGCTGCTAAAACGGGCAAAGCGCATGTGATTAAATCGCACCACAACGTGGGCGGTTTGCCGGAAGATATGGCATTCAAACTGGTTGAGCCGTTACGTGAACTGTTTAAAGACGAAGTGCGCAAAATTGGTCTTGAGTTAGGCCTGCCATACGATATGGTTTATCGTCATCCATTCCCTGGTCCAGGCTTGGGTGTACGTATCCTCGGTGAAGTGAAAAAAGAATACGCTGATATTTTGCGTGAAGCTGATGCAATCTTTTTGGAAGAGTTGCATGCGTCTGGCTGGTATCACAAAACCTCACAGGCGTTTGCGGTATTCCTGCCAGTGAAATCAGTTGGTGTGGTAGGGGATGGGCGTCGTTACGAGTGGGTGATATCTCTGCGTGCAGTGGAAACTATCGATTTCATGACCGCTCGTTGGGCGCACTTGCCATATGAGCTGTTGGAAAAAGTATCTGGTCGTATTATCAATGAGATCTCTGGTGTGTCGCGCGTTTGCTACGATGTATCTAGCAAACCGCCAGCAACCATTGAATGGGAATAAATGCAGAACAACAATACACACAGGGACGTGCGGTTAATAAACAACAATCCCGAGCGAATCAACTTTTAACGCAAGCTTCTATAGCGAGAAATTGGCTTCATGTCGCAAATAATAACAGTGGCGCGTATTAAAAAAACGGACAGCTATTTAATCAGCATCTTGGCTTCAGTTGCTTTTGCGTTGTTATATGTTGCGACATTTGCCATTTCTGCCCAAGCTCAATCTGTCCAGGATTCAGCTCCTGCCGCAATAAAACTTGGCGATGTTGATTTGGTAATCAATCCACTTGCGCAATCGTCAGCAACTGCTTCCTCATCCAGTAAATCATCTGTTGCCGCTACTGAATCTGCCGAGGCATTTTCTTCATCAGTTAAAAGCGAGGCTGTAGATCATCCTACTTCGGCTGAGTCGTCCTCAGTGGACAAGGTAGTAAGTTCAACAGATGTCTCAAATAGTGACATAGAATCTTCATCCGCCAGTTCGGTGGCGGCGCTATCATCAATGGCATCTTCCCAAACCGCATCGGTAAAGGCAGATGCCGGGCCGCCGCCGTTGGCTGTGTCTAAATTTATTTTAGATACTGAAGTGAAACCTAATTCGTCCGTGCGTTTGACCTGGAGTTCAGAAACAGCAGTGGGAGGTTTTAGCGAGGAGACTCCTGTTCTGGTTGTACATGGTGCAATGCCGGGTAAAACTCTGTGCCTGACTGGCGCTGTACATGGCGATGAATTAAACGGGATTGAAATGATTCGTCGCGTGATTTTTGATATAGACCCATCCAAATTATCGGGTACGGTCATTGGTGTTCCGGTTGCGAATATCATGGGGTTCCGTCGTAATTCACGCTACTTACCTGACCGTCGCGATTGGAATCGTTATTTTCCAGGGAATACACACGGTAGTTCTGCATCGCGTTTGGCTTATTCATTTTTTACTAAAATAATTATGCATTGCGATTCACTAGTGGATCTTCACACAGGTTCATTCCATCGCACGAATTTGCCACAACTGCGTGCCGATCTTTCCGATGAAAATGTTGCACGGCTCGCACAAAATTTTGGTGTGATCGCTGTGCTCAATGGCCGCGGCGACCGCAATTCTCTACGCGCAGCGGCAGTGAAGGCTGGCATTCCAGCGGTTACCCTTGAAGCCGGTGAGCCTATGGCGATGCAAAGCGAAGTGGTGGAAGAGGGGGTTACCGCAATTAACACTTTGCTTGCCAAAACCGGTATGTACGGAAAGCAAAAACGTTGGAATCGCATAGCACCTGTTTACTATCGTTCCGCCTGGGTGCGCGCTAACCAAAGCGGGATTTTGTTTAGCAAGGCCACGCTTGGCCAGCGCGTAAAAGAAGATGATGTACTCGGTACTGTGACTGACCCGATTACCAACGCCAGGACTACCATTAAATCCCCCTACACCGGCAGGATTATCGGCATGGCGCTCGACCAAGTGGTGCTCCCGGGTTTTGCTGCCTACCATATCGGCATCCAGACTCCGGAAGCCATACTGATTGAAGAGAGTCAGCTCAACGAAGGCGCGCCCGAAGAAGATGAGGAAGACGGCGATGATTCGGGGGTGGATTCAACCGATGAAATGGATGAGCCGGAAACCGGTGTGAGCAAGGCGCAAGATCGAATGGCCGACGAGTAAAATATCAATTGGAAAAGCGCGATGCCTTTCCAATTGGAGCATTCAAACTAAAGAATTAATTATTTTCCACTCTTCCGCTGTTACCGGTTGTGTTGATAACCGGCTTTGTTTTACTAACACCATATGTTCCAGTGAAGGCTGAGCTTTAATTTCGGCTAACGGGAGAGTGCGCGGAAATACTTTGATGAGTTTGATATCCACCGAAACCCAGCGCGGATTTTCTGGTGTGGATTTCGGGTCATAATAATCGCTTTCAGGATTGAATTGGGTTGGATCGGCGTAGGCAGTTTTTACTACTTTGGCGGTGCCGACCACCCCAACATTTTTACAGCTGCTGTGATAAATAAACACCTCATCATTAAGTGCTACCTGATCGCGTAAAAAATTGCGCGCCTGATAATTGCGAATGCCGTCCCACCGCCCGGTTTTATCCGGTGCGGCGGCGAGGTGATCAATACCGTAGACGTGAGGTTCTGCTTTAAACAACCAATAGCTCTTAGTCATCACTCACTCCATAACATGCTGCGCTGGTAGTTAATTAAAGCCATGCGCTCAGGCGCTGGGCCGTTTCAGCACTGACTAGCTCCAAGCTGATTTTACGTTTATCTACATCCACCTCGTTGATTAGTACAAATAATTTTTGATCGAGTCTATAAGTGTTACCTTCAATGGTGAGGCTCAAGCGACGCGCATCAAATTGCGCCTTAACATCGCTCTCCTTAGGCGCCAATAACGCATAGCCTTCCAGGCCCCAGTCTTCCAGTTTTACACCGATACCAAACGAATTGACCAATCCAATACTGGCTGGGTGCACGCTGCCAATATGTTGTTGTGCATATTGGCAACCGAGCCAGGTTTCCGCGTAGCGGCATGCCTGACGGCCGGTGTTGAGTTGATTTTGTAATTGCTCTGCAAATAATTTTTTATCAGCAATATTTTCTGGCAGCTGGCCACGTAAGATTCGCTTAATAGCGAGGTGGTTAAATAAATCGTTATAGCGACGTATGGGCGAAGTCACCATTGCATAGGCTTTAAAACCTAAACCAAAGTGCGGTATTGGATCAAAGGTTAATGAGCCGGCCTGAAGCATACGTTGCAGCAATGAATGCAAACCTGAGCTATTGGGATGATTGGTCGGGTTCAAACGAAGCTCGCGGAATAGTTTTTGAAAGCTGTCCAGTTGCGTAAGGTCGCCAACCGTTAGATCCGGGCGATCTTCCTGGATCAGTGCGAGCGCATCTGCGACCCGCTCAGGGCGAAAACCGACGTGACTGGAAAAAATTCCGTAACCGGGGTTTTGTAAAAATAACTCACCTGCACAGATGTTGGTAACCAACATAGCTTCTTCAATCATGCGGTGAGCAACGTTGCGTTCGCGCTTTTCCACGTGATCAATTTTTTTCTGTTCATTGAGCACAAATGAGTAGTCAGGCCGCTCTTCCATTACCAAGGCATTTATCTGGCGATATTGCGCACGGGTTTGTGCAAATTCCTTTAATTCCACCAGCATGTCGTGGATATAATCCGGTCCGGCCAGTGGTGAGTCGCCGCTTCCGGTTAATGCATCAAATACACCTTGATAACTTAACTTGAAATGCGAGCGAATCTGGGCTTCGACAAATTCGTAGGAGCTAATAGTTCCATCGCGCAAGATTTGCATGCGGCACACGAGCGCTGGGCGTTTTTGTTCGGGGACTAGTGAATAGGTGTCGTGCGATAAATCCACCGGTAGCATGGTGACGGTTTGGCCCAGTAAATAGAGCGTGCTCACGCGCGCGCGCGCTGATTGCTCCAGCGGGCTATCGAAGCTAATGTGTTTGCTGGGGTCAGCTATCGCCGTAATTAATTCCCAACCCTGCTCATTAGGTGCGATGTAAATAGCGTCGTCCATATCGCGCGTATTTTCAGAATCTATCGTCACAAACGGCAGGTGGGTTAAATCCTGTTCACCATTTTCGAACGTGAGTGGAGACCAATTAATACCGCCTGCTTGGCTCTGACTTGCAGGTTGCCATTCGAAAGGAATTTTAAA
The DNA here is from genome assembly GCA_035456025.1 of Cellvibrio sp. GTDB lineage: Bacteria > Pseudomonadota > Gammaproteobacteria > Pseudomonadales > Cellvibrionaceae > Cellvibrio. Next base: position 6,284 of record DATIDX010000371.1, read on the forward strand.
CTTGGCGATGCTGTAGCGGCTTTCTACGCCCGGCTCATCCAGTGTCCCAATGCGATTGAGGATATGGATTTGGGTTTTGCCTTCACTGTTGAACGGATGCCGTGAAATTTCGCAATGGATCAAATCGCCCGGCTTGTAACCTTTGCGTTCTTGCGGAGGAATAAATAGCCAACGATTAAAATTGTTTACGTCAGGTTCGACAAAATCGGTCGTGCCTTTATTGACGTAGCGACCTACAAACTCGCGCAAACCGGGTTCGATCAATTTGGTTAGTTTTGCTTCAAATTGACCTTTGCTGTTAGTAGTGATTTCCGCTTCAACACGATCATCCGGTAATACCCGCATCATTTGATCCGGATCGATAAACGCTTCGCGGCCATCGTCAAGAATTAGAAATCCAAAACGTTTGGTGGTGGTGCGCACTACGCCTTGGGTGATGTCTTTGGTGACAGCGATAGCGGTCTTCAATTGCGCGAGTTGTTGCAGGGCATCTTTATTGAGCATGTGGGGACAACTTATGTAAGGATTATGGCGCGGATTATAGCCGGAATTGTTTGGCAAGTTACGCAAATGTGGGGCAGCTATTTTTTTTCGCAAAATGCGCTTTACTCAGTGATAAGTACGTGCGTTTTAACAGTCTTGCGCGCCAGCGGGTTACAATCACCCGGGGTTAGTAGTTGATTTTATTGAATTTCACACAAGGGCTACTTTTTGGACGCAGTTTCTATCAACAACATTCTTCTTATTGGCGCACTACTGGTTGCGGCCAGTATTTTGCTCAGCTCTCTCTCGACTCGCGTCGGTGTTCCGATTCTGGTGATATTTCTCGGCGTAGGTATGATCGCCGGCGTCGACGGTCCCGGCGGGATCGTCTTTAACGATTATTCAACCGCTTATCTCGTCAGCAATCTTGCGCTTGCAGTGATCCTGCTTGACGGCGGCATGCGCACTCGCGCAGCGACTTTCCGTGTAGCACTGTGGCCGGCAATGTCGCTGGCAACCGTTGGCGTGGTGATAACTTCGGGCTTGACCGGTGTTGCGGCGGCCTGGCTCTTTGATCTCTCCTTGATGGAAGGTTTGTTGATCGGAGCGATTGTCGGTTCCACTGACGCAGCTGTGGTTTTTAATCTGCTCAATGGCAAAGGCCTGAATGAGCGCGTGAGCTCTACACTGGAAATTGAAGCCGGCAGCAATGACCCTATGGCGATGTTCCTCACTGTGACTTTGATCGCGATGCTTGCCGCCGGAGAAACCAGTTTTAGCTGGAGTATCCTGACAAAATTCATCCGCGAATTCGGGATCGGCTTAATCCTGGGCTTGGCGGGAGGCTGGTTATTACTGCAATTGATCAACCGTCTGGCAATATCCGATGGCTTGTATCCGTTACTGGCCGTCAGCGGGGGCATCATGCTTTATGGCATTGCCGGCGCCCTTCACGGCAGCGGTATATTGACCGTCTACGTATGTGGTTTGATGCTGGGTAATCAGCCGATCCGCAACCGCCACGGTATCTTGCATATGTTTGATGGTCTTGCCTGGCTGAGCCAGATCGGGATGTTCCTTGTGTTGGGACTATTATTGACGCCAAGCCAATTGCTTCCCATTGCCGTACCTGCGTTGCTGTTATCGCTGTGGATGATTTTGTTCGCGCGTCCACTTTCTATTTTTGTCGGCCTGTTGCCGTTCCGCAGTTTTAATTGGCGTGAGCGCACCTTTCTTTCTTGGGTCGGGCTGCGCGGTGCGGTACCGGTTATTCTGGCGGTGTTTCCATTAATGGCCGGTTTGCCCAACGCGCAGCTCTTTTTCAACGTCGCCTTTTTTATCGTACTGGTCTCAATGTTGTTTCAGGGCACTACGCTTGCTTATGCGGCAAAAAAAGCCAACGTGGTTGTTCCGGCTGTACCGTCCCCAATTTCGCGTGCGGGTTTAGAGATCCATCTCACTAGTCAATGGGAATTATTTATTTACAAACTTGGCGCCGATAAATGGTGTATAGGTGCGGCGTTACGCGAACTGCATATGCCGGACAATACCCGCATTGCAGCTTTATTCCGTGATAAGGAAATGTTCCATCCGTCCGGCAGTACCCGTCTGATGGCGGGAGATATTTTGTGCGTTATCGGCCATGAGCACGACTTGCCGGCATTGGGCAAATTGTTTAGCGAGGCTCCAAAACGCACGCTCGATTTAAGTTTCTTTGGTGACTTTATCATTCAAGGCGATGCAGAATTGCGCGATTTGGCCATGCTTTACGCGCTGGATCTGAAGGGGCTGGAAGAACACAAAACTCTTGGCGAGTTAATCGCCCACATGGTTGGCGGCCGGCCGGTAGTGGGGGACCATTCCGAATGGAGTGGAATGATTTGGACTATCGCAGAAGTCGATGGCAACAGCGTGCGCAAGATAGGTGTAAAACCCGCCGCCAAAAAAGCAGCTTAACGAGTAAATGATAATGACCAGCTTGCCTGATTCCCTGTTAATGCGCCGGTTAGGATTCATCAACGGCGAATGGTGCCCGGCCGATTCCGGCAATACTTTTTCGGTGTGTAATCCAGCAACGGGTCAGGTGATTGCATGGGTTGCGGATATGGGGGCGACTGAAACTCACCGCGCGATCAACGCGGCCGCGCAAGCCCAATTGCACTGGGCGCAAAAAACCGCAAAATCGCGTAGCCAAGTAATGCGTACTTGGTTTGATCTGGTGATACAGCACCAGGACGAGCTTGCTCACATTTTGACGCTGGAGCAGGGTAAACCTTTGGCGGAAGCCCGCTCGGAAATTGCCTATGGTGCAAGTTATATTGATTGGTTTGCAGAAGAGGCAAAGCGTATTTATGGCGATGTTATTGCTCCTGCGAATCCTGACCAGCGTATTCTGGTGATCAAGCAGCCGGTGGGTGTGGTGGCGGCTATCACACCTTGGAATTTTCCTTGTGCAATGCTTGCACGCAAGATCGCTCCAGCATTGGCAGCGGGTTGCAGCATAGTAGCAAAGCCAGCGGCCGAGACACCTTTGTCAGCACTGGCTTTAGCGCATCTCGCGCAGCAGGCTGGTATTCCGGCGGGAGTAATTAATATAGTAACGGGGAAGGATTCCGCGGCAATCGGCACCGAATTGACGGGTAATCCGTTAGTGCGCAAGTTGTCATTTACCGGTTCGACCGCGACTGGAAAAACACTGATGCAACAGTGTGCCGGCGATGTAAAGCGGCTTAGCATGGAGCTTGGGGGCAATGCCCCTTTTATTGTGTTTGAAGATGCTGATCTCGATGCGGCCGTAGTCGGTGCAATGGCCTCAAAATTTCGCAATGCGGGTCAGACGTGTGTCTGCGCCAATCGCTTTTACGTCCATCGCTCCATTTACCAGGAATTTAGCGAAAAACTGCTTGCCGCCATGAAAACCCTGGTCATTGGTAACGGGATGGATTCCAGAGTGACTTTAGGCCCGCTTATTTCCACCAAAGCAATCGATAAGGTGACATCGCTAGTGGCGGATGCGCAGCAAAAAGGCGCGCGACTGGAGTACCGTGCTGACGTAGATGCTAATCTCGTCGTGCAAGGGTATTTTTATCCACCTACTTTATTGCTTGATGTCCCTGCCGATGCAGAATTGAACCGGCAGGAAATTTTTGGGCCAGTTGCAGGGTTGGTGGCGTTTGATACCGATGAAGAAGTTATCGAACTCGCCAATGACACCGAGTTTGGCTTGGCTGCTTATTGTTATACATACGATACAAAACGTATAAGGCGTTTATCCCAGCAGCTGGAAGTGGGCATGCTAGGCATTAATAACGGTCTTATCTCAAATGAAATGGCCCCCTTTGGTGGTATCAAGCAATCAGGGTGGGGTAGGGAGGGTTCACGTTACGGCATTGAGGATTATTTGAATATCAAATATCTGTGTGAAAGTTTTTAACTCCACGCTGTTAAATCCACAATGCCTGACCAGTTTGATTTGGCGTGCAGAGGAAGGCATCCAGTCGTTTAAAGCTCTGCATATTTAGCAAATTCCTGAATCATTACTAGACTTGGTGTATCAGTTTGCACATCTGATATTTCAAAGATCATTCAATGATGAGGTTTGCCATGTTTGGCTGGTATCAAGGATTAAGTTTGCGTTGGAAGCTCACCCTTCCGCTACTGATGTTAGTTGCATTGGTCCTATACATGGGAGTACATGCAATTGGCACAAGTAAAATTCTCGGCGGCAATGCCACCACTATCGCCAAAGTCAACTTGCCTGAAATTCAACTGCTGATCCAAGCTGACCGCGACCTTTATCAAGCCATGCTCGCCGAGCGCGCGCTGTTACAGCTTGAAACCGTTGCCCATCAGGAGTTGCTTACTGAGCAAAGTGACAACGCCAAACAAGCGCAGGATCGCGTTTACCAATCGCTCGATATTTCCAATACTTCCACTCCAGCGGAGCGTGAGGAATTTACTCGCCGCTACAAAGCTTGGCAGGCACAAGCAGCAGAGGTGCTTGCTGCTGCTCGCTTGTCCGATGAGGCAAATCGCGCAATTGCGCAGCAAAAATCCTATGGCAGCGCCTCCGAAGCCTTCGAGCATTTACGCAATTACATCGACGAGCTACAAGAAAAACGTTTGGCTCATGTCGATAAATTTACCGTAGAGATTGATGAGAACCAGTCAACCAGCTCGGCGCAATTATTGGCCTTGGCAGTAGTGGGAACTCTGGTAAGTTTATTGGCCGCTTACTTTTTGCCGGTATTGGTTGCCAATCAGGTGCGGGAAATTAGCCACCGCATCCAAAATATTGCTGACGGCGATGGTGACCTAACGCTGCGGCTTCCTGTCAATACTAATGACGAGTTGGGTCAGCTTGCTACACATGTCAATCACTTT
>DATIDX010000372.1:0-6488 GCA_035456025.1 Cellvibrio sp.
GTGGTTTTGCACAGGCGTTGTGCTTCCGGAATCAAATCTTTTTCGTACAGTGAGTTACCGACTTCGTTACCTGCAGCAGCAACGAAGGTATTGGAAATACCGCCGCCCACGACCAGGATGTCAGCGATTTTTGACAGCGCATCCAACACGCTCAACTTGGTAGATACTTTTGAACCACCCACGATTGCAACGAGTGGACGCGCAGGATTGTCGAGCACTTGTGCCAGCGCTTCCAATTCCGCAGAGAGCAACGGGCCGGCGCAGGCGATTGGAGCAAATTTCGCAACACCGTGAGTCGATGCTTGCGCGCGGTGCGCGGTGCCGAATGCGTCCATTACAAACACATCACACAAGGCCGCCATTTTTTTGGACAGCTCATCAGAATTTTTGCCTTCGCCTACATTGAAGCGAACGTTTTCCAACAACACCAAATCGCCTTGGTCAGAAAAGCCATCCACCCAATCTTTTACCAGCGGAACCGGACGACCCAATTTTTCGCTCAAATATTTTGCCACTGGCGCCAATGAAGAAGCTTCATCGTAAACACCCTCATCCGGACGACCGAGATGCGACATCACCATCACTTTAGCGCCTTTCGCCAAGGCTTCTTTGATGGTTGGGATAGAAGCATCAATACGCACCGCACTGGTGATGCGCCCATCTTCCAATGGTACGTTCAGATCCTGACGAATCAATACCCGCTTGCCGGCGAGATCCTGGTCTTTCATTAATTTAACGGTCATGTTTTTCACCTTTACGAAGAAGCTCCGAATAAAACCAAATGCCTTTTTAAAAAATTAAATCATCAAAACTTTTACCGCGACAAAACAAAACACCCGACTCGCGCCGGGTGTTTTTCTTTTCTTAGTCTTCCAGCAATTCTTCAACAGTGCTGACGATGTTATCAACAGTGAAGCCGAAGTGCTCCAGCAGTTTGTTGCCTGGCGCTGATTCACCAAAGGTGGTCATGCCGATGATGCGGCCATCGAAGCCGACGTATTTGTACCAGTAATCTGCATGCGCAGTTTCAACTGCAACGCGCGCAAAAATGTGGCTTGGCAGAACCGATTCTTTATAAGCCACGTCTTGTTGGTCAAACACAGAGGTCGAAGGCATAGATACAACGCGCACGTTTTTGCCTTTGGCTTTCAGCGCTTCGGCGGCTTTCACAGTCACGCCAACTTCTGAACCGGTAGAAATCAGGATCGCTTCTGGCTCGCCGACTGAATCAACCAGCACGTAACCGCCTTTGGCGATGTTGGCGACTTGCGCTGGAGTGCGCGCGAAGAAATCCAGGTTTTGACGACTGAATACCAATGCTGCCGGGCCATGTTTGCGCTCAACCGCTGCTTTCCAGGCGACAACCGATTCAGTGCTGTCCGCCGGGCGCCAGGTTTCCAGGTTTGGAGTCAAACGCAGGGTGCCGAGCACTTCGATTGGCTGGTGAGTCGGGCCGTCTTCGCCTTGACCGATTGAGTCGTGGGTATAAACGAATACGTTGCGCAATTTCATCAGCGCCGACATACGCACCGCGTTAGCTGCGTATTGCTGGAACATCAGGAAGGTTGCGCCGTAGGGAATAAATCCACCGTGGGCAGATACGCCGTTCATGATCGCGCTCATACCGAATTCGCGCACGCCGTAATACACGTAGTTGCCGCTTGCATCGCCCGCTTCTACGCCTTTGGATTTTTTCACCAGGGTCAGGTTGGAACCGGCGAGGTCAGCAGAACCGCCGAGGATTTCTGGCAGCCACTCAACAAATGCCGCGATAGTGTTTTGCGATGCTTTACGGCTCGCAATTTTTTCGCCTTTGGCTTGGGTTTCAGCGATAAGCGCTTCCGCTTTCGCGGCGAAGTCAGCAGGCAAATCACCCTTGATTACGCGGCGTTCGAAGTCAGCAGCCAGTTCTGGATGCGCAGCTTTATAAGCGGCAAATTTTTCGCCCCAGGATTTTTCTGCCGCAGCACCTTTTTCTTTTGCATCCCAACCGGCGTACACATCGGAAGGAACCACAAATGGCTCGTAGTCCCAGTTCAGGGTCTTACGCACCAATGCCACTTCTTCCAAACCGAGCGGTGAGCCGTGGCAATCGTGTGAACCTTGTTTATTCGGTGAACCCAAACCGATGATGGTTTTGGTAACGATCAAGGTGGGTTTTTTAGTTTCTGCGCGCGCTGCTTCAATCGCCGCTTTGATCGCGTCCGCATTGTGGCCATCAACCGCTGGGATTACATGCCAGCCGTAGGCTTCAAAACGCTTTGGTGTGTCATCGGTAAACCAGCCTTCAACATGGCCGTCGATAGAAATACCGTTGTCATCGTAGAAGGCGATCAATTTGCCCAGGCCCAAAGTACCGGCCAATGAACAGGCTTCGTGCGAAACACCTTCCATCATGCAGCCATCGCCGAGGAAGCAGTAGGTGAAGTGATCAACAACATCATGGCCATCGCGATTGAATTGCGCCGCCAATACTTTTTCTGCCAGCGCGAAACCTACGGCGTTCGCAATACCTTGTCCCAATGGACCGGTAGTGGTTTCAACACCCGGGGTGTAACCGCGCTCCGGGTGGCCGGGAGTGTTGGAGTGCAATTGACGGAATTGTTGCAAATCGTCGAGCGAAACCGCGTAGCCGCTCAGGTGCAGTAAGGAGTAAATCAGCATGGAGCCGTGGCCGTTGGACAATACAAAACGGTCGCGATCGGCCCACTCAGGGTTTTGCGGGTTGTGTTTTAAAAAGTCATTCCACAGAACTTCGGCGATATCCGCCATACCCATAGGTGCGCCCGGGTGGCCCGAGTTAGCTTTTTGAACGGCGTCCATCGAGAGGACACGGATTGCATTGGCAAGATGTTGGCGAGTTGGCATGAAACTCAAGGCTCCTTACGTATAAGTTGATTGCTGTTGTGTAGGTGGGCGTTTTCACCTGAGCCGGTTAAAGCTAGTCAGGCACACCCTGGGGTTGCAAAGCACTAATGGGCAATTGCCACTTATTACAGGCCTCTGATGGGCTTTTATGTCGTTGGGTTCCAGCCGCCGTCGCTGGGAGTGATCGCTCAAGGAACAACGAGCGCTCACTGACAAAATGGGCAGGCATTTTCGCCCAGCGAGCGCCGCCCGTAAAGGAATAAGCAACTTGATCCACACAATTAATCGATAAAAGCCCCAGTCAAAGTTCGAAAAAGCGCCCAATCAGATTAAATCCATCCAAAAAGCTCTAAAACCTATATCAAAATATTTTGATATAGGTTTTTTGGGCTGCTAGACTGCGCAGCACTTGCCTCCAATTGATCAAACAATGAACCAATCCCTGCACGACGACCCCAGCGCACTCCCGGTACTCACCGATGTGATCGAACTGGAAACACCGCTCAGCCCGCTCGCCAACCTGCTCAAAGCGGCAGGCGATCCGCTGCGCCTGGAGATCTTGCGTGTGCTCAGCCAGGATTCGTTCGGGGTATTGGAGCTATGCCGGATTTTCTCGATCAAGCAATCAGGCATGAGCCATCACCTAAAAGTGCTCAACAACGCCGGCCTGTTAAGTTCGCGCCGCGAGGCCAATTCGATTTTTTATCGCCGCGCCTATTTAGCGCCCGATCACGCGTTCGCCGCATTACAGCAACAATTATTTGCGACTGTGGATACGCTGCCGATTGCCGATCATTTGCGCGAGCCCATCCGCGAATTGCAACAGGAACGCAGCCAAGCCGCGCAGGCATTTTTTAGCGAGAACGCCGATAAATTCCGCGCGCAGCAAGATTTGATTGCCAGCTATCCGGTCTACGCCGAGCAGATGACGCAATTGCTCAATAACACACCCCTGCGCGATAAAAACCTCGCGCTGGAAATAGGCCCCGGTGAAGGCGAGTTTTTAGCGGTGCTCACGCAGCAATTTAATCAGGTAATCGCGCTCGATAACGCGATCAACATGCTCGATAAAGCGCGCGCGTTTGCCAGCGAAAAAAATCTGCGCAACATTGAATTTATCCACGGCGATACCCAAAGCCTGATCGGCCACAAAGTGTTAGCCGATTGCATTGTGGTAAACATGGTGCTGCACCACACCGCATCACCCGCCGATATTTTCCAGGATTTAAGCAATGTATTGGCACCCGGCGGCGCGCTGCTGATCTGCGATCTCTGCCGTCACGAACAAGCTTGGGCGCGCGATGCCTGCGGCGATTTATGGCAAGGTTTTGAACCACAGGATTTTTCACGCTGGGCGAACGCCGCAAAATTGGACGAGGGCCAGAGTGTGTATTTTGCATTGCGCAATGGCTTCCAAATCCAGTTGCGCCAATTTTTTAAACCGACGAATTTTTAAAACACTAACCCCACCCTAACCCTTCCGGCTACGCGCCCCGCTTAAATGGGAAGGGAATGAATTCGACTCCAAATTAAACAGGGAGTCGTGCCCCTCCACCTTGCAAAGGGGGAGGTTGGGAGGGGGTTAAAAATTTTGCATTTTTACAAAGGAAAAAATCATGTCCGAATATTCCGTCTTTACATCTGAGTCAGTATCTGAAGGTCACCCCGACAAAATGGCCGATCAGATTTCTGATGCTGTGCTCGATGCAATTTTAGCGCGCGATCCACACGCCCGCGTTGCGGTAGAAACCTTGGTTAAAACCGGTATGGCAGTCATCGCCGGTGAACTGACCACCTCCTGTTACGTCGATCTTGAAGACATAGTACGCGATGTAATTACCGGTATTGGCTACAACAGCTCTGATGTAGGTTTTGATGGTGCCACCTGTGCAGTATTAAACGCGATTGGTAAACAGTCGGTGGATATTAACCAAGGTGTTGATCGCGCAAAACCTGAAGACCAAGGCGCAGGCGACCAAGGTTTAATGTTTGGCTATGCCACCAATGAAACCCCCAACCTGATGCCAGCACCGGTGTACTACGCGCATTTGTTGTGTAAACGCCAATCGGAGTTGCGCCGCAACGGCACCTTACCCTGGTTGCGCCCCGATGCAAAATCACAAGTGACCATCAACTGGGAAGGTGCAACGCCAAAAATTGATGCTGTGGTTTTATCAACTCAACACAGCCCAAGCATCAGCCTGGAAGATCTGCGCGAAGCAGTACTGGAAAACATTATCAAGCCAGTATTGCCAAAAGACTGGTTGCATGAAGGCACCCTGTATCACATTAACCCGACCGGCAACTTTGTGATTGGAGGCCCAGTAGGTGACTGCGGCTTAACCGGCCGCAAAATTATTGTAGATACCTACGGCGGTATGGCGCGTCATGGTGGCGGCGCCTTCTCGGGTAAAGACCCATCAAAAGTTGACCGCTCTGCAGCTTACATGGGCCGTTATGTAGCAAAAAATATTGTGGCGGCAGGTCTCGCTGATCGCTGTGAAATTCAAGTGAGTTACGCTATTGGTGTAGCAGAACCCACGTCTATTTCTGTGAACAGTTTTGGCACCGGAAAATTAAACGATAAAGAGTTGGCGAACGTAGTGCGCAAAGAATTTGATTTGCGTCCTTACGCAATTCAAAAACAGCTCGACTTGCTGCACCCGATGTACCAATTAACTGCCTCTTACGGCCACTTTGGTCGTGAACCGTTTGAACACACTTACGAATACACCGAAAATGGCGAGAAGAAATCAAGAACCTTCACTGCCTTTACTTGGGAGCGTACCGATAAAGTCGAGACGCTGAAAAAATACCTGTAAGAAATTATTTTTAAATTCACACTAGTGGAAAACCACACAGGAATTATTTATGAGCTTCACCGACTACAAAGTTGCCGATATGTCCCTCGCTGCCTGGGGCCGCAAAGAAATTGAAATCGCCGAAGGTGAAATGCCTGCGCTGATGGCACTGCGCCGCAAATATGCAGCGAGCAAGCCATTGACCGATGCAAAAATTATTGGCTGTATCCACATGACGATCCAAACTGCCGTATTGATTGAAACCCTGGTGGATCTGGGTGCAGAAGTGCGCTGGTCATCGTGCAATATTTTCTCCACGCAAGATCACGCTGCTGCCGCAATCGCGGCTGCAAACATTCCCGTGTTTGCGTGGAAGGGTGAAACCGAAGAAGAGTTCTGGTGGTGTATCGAGCAGACCATCAATAAAGACGGCAAGCCCTGGGCAGCCAACATGATTCTCGATGACGGCGGCGATGTAACGCAAATCGTGCACGAAAAATATCCGCAAATGCTCGATGCTATCCACGGCATTTCAGAAGAGACCACCACCGGTGTTCACCGCTTGCTCGACATGCTGAAAAAAGGCCAATTAAAAGTGCCGGCAATTAATGTGAACGATGCAGTCACCAAAAGTAAAAACGACAACAAATACGGTTGCCGTCACAGCTTGAACGATGCCATTAAACGCGGCACCGACCATTTGCTCGCCGGTAAAAAAGCCCTGGTTATTGGCTACGGCGATGTAGGTAAGGGTTCTGCTGCTTCACTGCGCCAGGAAGGCATGATTGTTAAAGTGACCGAGATAGATCCTATCTGCGC
>DATIDX010000373.1:0-7444 GCA_035456025.1 Cellvibrio sp.
ATGCTACTGAAGGTAAGCCGTTTAATTTCTCGTTTGCCAGTAACACGTTTACCGATCAAGACCCGGGAAGCCCCTCGCTGACTTACACAGCGCAACTACCGGGCGCACCGCCGCAACCTTTGCCAGGGTGGCTCAGTTTTAACCCACTTACGCGCACTTTTACCGGGACTCCTCCTAACGGTGCGTCGGATATTGATGTCGAAGTAATAGCCTCGGACGGTTCACTCACAACGAGTGACACCTTCAGGATTGCGATAACACCTGTAGATGATTCGCCGGTTTTGGTTATTCCCATTCCCAACCAAAATGCGACTGAAGATGTTCTATTTAATTTTCAATTTAACTCGGAGACGTTTTCCGACCCTGACCCAGGTGATGTGCTTACTTATTCTGCCACCATGGCCGATGGGTCTCCTCTGGTTACATGGCTCCAGTTCGATGCTGCAAACCGCAGATTCTACGGTACGCCAACAAACAGTGATGTGGATACTATCTCCGTCAAAGTTACTGCAGCAGATCTGAATGGCGGGCCAGTCGCTTCCGATACCTTCGATATTATTATTGCCAACACTGATGACGCGCCCACGGTCGCTACTCCCATCGGCAATCAAACTGCAACCGAAGATTCGCCCTTTAACTTTACCTTTGGTGCCGGCACCTTTACCGATCAGGATGTGGGTGATGCCAACAATCTAACCTACAGTACAAGCGCTTTGCCGACCTGGTTAAGCTTTGATCCCGCTACCCGCACGTTTAGCGGCACACCGTCAAATGCCGACGTAACACCAATAGGTACGCCGGTTTCCATTACAGTGACTGCAACTGATCCCAGCGGCTTATCAGTCACAGATACCTTTACCATTGCAGTGGTTAATACCAATGATGCTCCGGAGGTTAATGAGCCGCTTGTGGATCAAAGTGCTACTCAAGGGCAGGCATTCAGCTATCCATTTGCGAGCGACACTTTTATCGATCCCGATGGCAATGTGCTGACTTATTCGGCGCGGCTTTCAAACGGTGATCCACTGCCTGCCTGGCTGAGTTTTGATTCTGCAACGCGCACCTTCAGCGGCACCCCCGGCAATGAAGATGTGCAACTCTTGCCTCTATCAATTGAGGTCACTGCTAACGATGGCTTCGGGGGCACGGTAACTGACTCCTTCGAGCTCCAGGTAAGCAACACCAATGATGCCCCTGTCGTTATTGTTGTCCCAACTGACTACGATGCGCTGGAGCAAGTGGCCATCGATTTACATGGCACGGGCATTGTTGTGGCTGATGCCGATGGCGACCTGTTAACCGTTACCTTGACCGGCCAATACACCAATAGCAACTTAGCGGCGACGGCCGGAACCACGGGGGTGATTATTGTGTCGGGTGTTAATACCAAAACCCTGACACTTAGCGGTACCGCCACTCAGTTCAACGATTTATTCGCGGGCAATAATGGGGGTACGCTCACCTACTGGATGTCAGGTGATATGCCGGTCGCCACTGATTTACTTACCATTAGCGTGAGCGATGGCACCCTGACGAGCAGCGATACGGCGGTTATCAATATCACTGCCGTGAACGACGGCCCTACAAATGACGTACCGCTCGCATCGCAAGTCACCAATGAAGATACGCCGCTGGTATTCAGTGCGGCCAATGGCAACCAAATCCAGGTGAATGACCTGGACGCTGGCAGCGCCGAGCTGGAAGTGACCCTGTCGGTTACTAACGGCACATTAACGCTCGCCGGGGTAGGTGGCCTGGTGTTTACTGCGGGTACAGGTGCGGGTGATAGCAGTTTGGTATTTCGCGGCACCCAGGCGAATATCAACGCCGCCCTTGCGACACTCACGTTTAACCCCACCACCAACTACAGTGGCGCTGCGTTGCTGACTATCACCACCAGCGACCTGGGCAATCAAGGTGTTGGTGGCACACTCACAGACTCGGACAACGTCAGTATTATCGTAAATCCGGTAAACGATGGCCCTGTAGTCGCCAGCCCAATCCCCAACCGGGTCGCGCTCGAAGATGCCGCCTTTAATTTTCAGTTTGCAGTGGGGGCTTTTGCTGATGTCGATGGCGATCTGCTTACCTACACCACCAATAGTTTACCCGCCTGGTTGAGTTTTGACGCCGCCACGCGCACCTTCAGCGGCACGCCGATGAATAGCGACATTGGACCCATTACCATCAATGTCACGGCTACCGATGGTGACGGTCTATCGGTTACCGATAGTTTCATTATCGATGTCGTCAATGTTAACGATGCACCCACAGTACAGATTAGTCTGACCCAGTACTTCGCGAACGAACAGGTACCGATAGATTTACACGGCACAGGTATTCTGGTTGCCGACGTTGATAATTCTTTATTGACGGTCACGCTGAATGCAGATGGCAATAACTGCACTTTTGCGGCTACGGCGGGTTCCACCGGTGTAGTGATTGTTGAGGGTATGAATACCAATAATTTGATACTTACTGGTACTGCCGCTCAGCTCAACGATTTATTTGCGGGGAATAACGGCGCCACGCTCAGGTATCTACACGTAGATGATATTGTCGTACCAACCTGTTTGGTCACCATAAGCGCAAGCGACGGAACGCTCACCGGCAGTGCTACCACGACAATTTATATTACTGCGGTCAATGATGCCCCGGTTAATACCATTCCTCCTGCACAAACAACGGATGAAGATACGGCCCTGATCTTTGGCCTGGCTAACAACAACCAAATTCAAATCAATGACCTGGACGTTGTCGGCAGCGAGTTGGAAATGACCCTCTCTGTGACCAACGGCACCTTGACGCTCGCCGGAGTGGCCGGGTTATCGTTTAGTTCCGGTGATGGAACCGCCGATGGCAGCATGGTGTTTCGCGGAACACAAACGGCTATCAACGCAGCGCTTGCGACGCTGACCTTTAACCCCAATGTCAGTTATACCGGCGCGGCGCTGCTGACGATCACCACCAGTGACTTGGGCAATACTGGTGCCGGTGGTGTGCTCACCGATACAGATACTGTCAACATTACAATCAACGCAACTAATGATGCTCCGGTCATCGCCAATCCGATTGCGGATCAATATGCAGCTGAAGACGCTGCTTTCAGTTTTCAATTTGCTGCCAATACATTTTCCGATGCAGATGTGAATGACACTCTCATTTACTCGGCCCAGGCTGGAGGCGGCGGCGCCTTGCCGGCGTGGCTGAGTTTTGATCCACTTACCCGCACCTTTTCCGGCACGCCTGCCAATAGCGATGTGGGTACAGTAATTGTCGACGTGATCGCCAACGATAATAACGGCGGTACGGTCACCGATACCTTTGTCATCACCGTCACCAATACTAACGACGCCCCGGTGGTCGCTAACCCCATCGCTGACCAAATGGCCATTCAGGGCTCGCCCTTTGGATTTACGGTTCCAACCAACGCCTTTACCGATTTGGATGGCGACACACTCAGCTACAGCGCGCGCTTGAGTGGCGGCGCTGCACTGCCGGCCTGGCTGGTATTCGATGCAGCTACGCGCACTTTTAGCGGCACACCCGCCAATGGCGATGTGGGTACGCTCGCCGTAGAAGTAGTTGTGATTGATGGCAACGGCGGCAGCACTAGCGATACCTTTGATTTGGTGGTGGATGATCTCAACGATCCGCCCGTTCTTGCCATTCCTATCGCTAACCAAAATGCACTGGAAGATACGGCGTTCAGTTTCCAATTCGCCGCCAATACATTTGCCGATCCTGATCCGGGCACCACGCTCGCCTATTCAGCACAGCTTGCTAGCGGTGGCGCCTTGCCCGCCTGGCTCATATTTGATGCAGCGACGCGCACCTTTAGCGGCACACCGGCCAATGGCGATGTGGGGGTGCTGAGTATTCGTGTTATCGCCAGCGACGGCATCGCCAGCGCGAGCGCAGATTTCCAATTGACTGTTGCGGCGGTTAATGACGCGCCCGTCGCCCTGGGTATAGCGCCAATCAATACCCAGGAAGATGCGGCTGGCAGTAGCGTCGATTTGTGGACAGCGTTTAGCGACGAGGATCATCCCTCCAACCAGTTGCAATATTCAGTGGTGAACAATAGCAACCCGGGCTTGGTAAGCAGCGCGACCATCGACCCGGCGACGGGCAAATTACACATCACCTACGCTGCGAACCAGTTTGGTGCCGGCAGCTTGGTTATACGCGCGCAAGATCCGCTGGGTGCGAATGTGGAAACTACGGTGCAGATCAATGTGGCATCAGTCAACGATGTGCCGACCACGACGGGCATTGCCGATCAGCAGGTATTGGCCTCGGATGCGCCCCCGCAAATCAACTTGCACTCCGTGTTTAGCGATATTGAAAATGGTACCGGCCTGACCTATCTGGTAACCGGCAATACCAACCCCATGGTGACGCCGACGATTAGCATAGATCCCGTCACCGGGGTGATGACGGTGGTATTTGCCCCTACGGTCGGTGGCCAATCCACCATCACCCTGCGCGCGACTGATGCCGAAGGTGCCTGGGTCGAAACTCAATTCAAGGTGAGCGTAACTTCGCTGATCATCCTGCTCCCGATCTTGCCGGAAGAGCCAGTCGCTCCCGTGATTCCGCCAGTAGTGACGCCGATTGAGCCGCCGGTGGTAGAACCACCAGTGATCGCGCCGCCAGTAGATTCCGGTGGCGGCGGACCCATAGCCCCGGATAATCCTGCGGATGACCTGGGCTCATTATTACCGGGAGTCGGTCCTGGCGCGGATCAGGAAGATTCATCCAACTTTGTGCAGGGGGGCGATAAATCCATCCGCGACTATCTGCGCGTCGACGAGCAGATCAATAGCAAGAATGCGACCTTGGGGTCACTTACGACCTCCGCATCCCTGGTCAATATGATCCGTCCCGACGGCGGTTTTGCCCCTTGGGAGCAAGAGGAATTTGACAACGAAGTGCGGCGCATCCGCACCCAGATGGATGAAGCGCTGGAGATTGAGTATGAGCGCAACGCAGTAGTGGCCGGGTTGACCTTCTCCATCACTACCGGTCTGCTGGTTTGGTCTTTGCGGGCGAGCACTCTATTGTTAACTATGATGTCGATGCTGCCACTGTGGCGCGGTATAGATCCGCTGCCGATCCTCGATGAAGTGGATAAAAAGAAAAAAGAACTGGAACAGCAGCGCAAAGACCGCGAGCGTGAAGACAAGAGCAAGAAAGAAGTGGGTTATTTATTTGATCATGCCCACCGCAAAGAACCGCGATAACGAGCAGCAGTCGCTATCTGTGGTCTCATTCAATTTATAAGGAATCAAGGCGAGATAATGGTTCGTTTTACTCCCGCAGTTCGGTTGAGTTTGGGGTTGGTGATAATGACCATCTCTATTTTGATTCTTGCGCAGGCGATAGGTTTGACACCCGGCGCCGAGCGGCAGCAGCTGGATGTGCGCAAGCGCTTGGCGGAAACTCTGGCCTCGCAGGTGGGGGCGTCGATTGTGCGCGGCGATGAAATTTTGCTGCAGTACCTCTTGGAGTCGTCGGTTGAACGCAACCCGGAAATTAAATCGGTCGGGGTCAGGCGCAACGACAACATCATTCTTGCCCAGACCAAGTTTCATCCCAAATTTTGGGCAGGTGCAAAAAAAGATGTCTCGACCCCCACCCATATTCGCTTCCCGATCATGATCAACGGCGGCAAGCGTGCGGATTTTGAGATCAGCTTCGAACCCCTGCTAAGCGACAAGCATCCGGTATTCGGGATCCCGACCTTTGGGTTATTGATTATTTTTGTTGGACTCACCGGCTTTGTCGGTTTTTGGTTTTACATCAAGCGCGTCCTCAAGCATCTCGACCCCAGCGCGGTGGTGCCGGCGCGGGTGCGCAATGCCTTGAATATCCTTGCCGAAGGGGTGTTGATCCTTGATAAGCGCGAGCAAATCGTGTTGGCAAACACCTCGCTGATGGAACAGCTGCAGCGCAGCGAGCAATCGCTGGTGGGGAAAAAAGCCAGCAAACTCGGTTGGTCGCTCGACCCCAAACAGCAGGAGCAGAGTTATCCCTGGATTACTGCAATCAGCACTGGTGTTAAACAAACCGGGGTGCGGGTATTGCTCCCCTCTGGCAAAGAAAACGACAAAATTTTCCTCGTCAATGCCGTGCCCATCCTTGACGGCAAAGGTGTAAGCCAGGGCACTATCGCGGTCTTTGAAGACATCACCGAACTGGAAACCAAAAGCCGTTTGCTGGAGCAAATGATCGAACAGCTGGCGGCGACCCAAGTGGCTATTGAGAATAAAAATGTCGAATTGACCTATCTGGCCACGCGCGATCCGCTCACCAATTGCTTTAACCGCCGTGCGCTCTATGAGCATCTCGATGGCAAGTTTGATGGCGCGCGCTCAAGTGATGCGGAATTCAGTTGCATCATGGCCGATATCGATTTCTTTAAAAAAGTGAACGATACCTACGGCCATGCGGCGGGTGATGAAGTCATCAAAATGGCGGCCAACAGCTTGCGCGAAGTCGTGCGCGATATGGATATGGTGGCGCGTTTTGGCGGCGAGGAGTTCTGCGTGATTTTGCCGGGCGCACCGCTGGAGCAGGCGCAGATGATTGCGGAGCGCTGCCGCGAAAAAATCGCAGAACAGGATACCAATGGCGTAAAAGTAACCGGCAGTTTCGGGGTGACCTCGATTCGCATGGGTGCGAGTACCGCCGGCCAACTTATCCAGCAAGCGGATGAAGCGCTTTACTATTCCAAACAGCACGGCCGTAACCAGGTGACTTGTTGGACGCCCGGTATGGAGAGTCTTATCGCTGACACCCAGCACTAGCGTTGGACGGCGTCTGCAGCGCAGAAAATAAAAACCAGTTGAGCGTAAATCGACCATTAAACCCGCGTTTTAGCGGGTTTTTTGCTTCATTTCCGCGCAGAGTGATCTTGCCGGTGGTAAATCTGCCGCCAGTAATTACAATAGCCCCAGCTGTTGTTTCTCCTATAAAAAGCTAACGGGATATTGTTTTGAAATCAGTCACACCACAACGCCGGGCACCGGCTTCCGAGCAGACGTCGAATTTGCTGGTGCGCTTATTGAAAGAGGGTGCCCTGATAGGTTTGGGTGCCGTGTGCCTCTATTTGCTGATCGCTATGGTCAGCTACGATCCGAATGATTCCGGCTGGTCGAAAACTGGCGACAATACCATAGCGCAAAATGCAGGCGGTCCTTTTGGCGCCTGGATCGCCGATGTGTTTTTTTCACTGTTTGGCTACCTCGCCTATTTGTTTCCGATAATGATTGCCTATCGTGCCTGGTTGGTGCTTAAAGACCGTACCCGTGAAGGTGGTATCGATTGGCTTTTTTTTGGACTTCGCACGTTGGGGCAGGTGTTGGTAATGGTAGCTGGAACGGGCATTGCCACTATGCACTACAGTGATGGTGTTTCAGCTTTGTCCAACTCTAATGGC
>DATIDX010000374.1:0-10730 GCA_035456025.1 Cellvibrio sp.
AACGCGAAGTTAAAGTGCGCACGGGTATCGATAAAGATCTGGCGAAAAAAATTGTCGCGCTGGTGAAAGATAAAAAGTTGAAAGTGCAGGCGAGCATTCAAGGCGAGCAGGTGCGAGTAACGGGTAAGAAGCGCGATGATCTGCAAGAGTGTATCGCGGCTTTACGCGCAGCTGAATTTGGCATGCCGATGCAGTTTGAAAACTTCAGGGATTAATTCAATCCTTGCGATGCTGAACAAAAGCCGCTGGCAATTTTCCAGCGGCTTTTTTTTGCCAGATCGAGGAGGTTACTGCGCCTTGTCAGATTGAATCCGGTTCCAGATCCACATGAGTAACAAGAGCGTAGGAACAACCGAAAGCGTGCTCAGGATAAAAAACGTGGAATAACTGCTGGCTTCCACCATGTAGCCTGAAAGCCCGCCAATAAATTTCCCGGGTAAATTCGCCAGCGAGGCGAGCAGCGCATATTGGGTTGCGGTGAAGTTGCGATTGGTAAGGCTCGACATAAATGCGACCAGCACGACGCCGGCAAATCCTTGCGATAAATTATCGGCGCTGATAGTGGCAAAGAAAGCCCAGTTTTGGCCTGGGTTGTGTGCCATCAATAAGTAGGTGATGTTGGAGATAGATACAGCGAGAGCGGCCACCACCAACATCGCGCGCAAACTAAATGCGGCAATACAAATTCCCCCCAGAAAAGCACCTGCTATACCAATCCATATGCCGTAAATCTTGGATACGGTGGCTATATCCGCTTTGGTGTAGCCCGAATCCAAATAAAATGGGCCGGCTAATACGCCGATCATTTGATCGGGTAATTTGAATAACCCGACAAACAACAATAACGCGAGCGCCAGCCACATCCCGTTGCGGGAAAAAAATTCCTGGAAAGGTTTTATGAACGCGTCCTGCACGCGAATTTCGCGAATTGTTAGTTCCTGCACAGCCGGTTCTTTGGATAGCAATCCCGCAAAAAATGGAATCAGGATCGCCCCTGCCATCACCAGATAAGCATTTGTCCATCCCGTCAATTCTGCGAGGTAAAGCGCGATGGCTCCCGAGATAATCAGCCCGAAGCGGTAACCCAGAATGTAGGTTGCGGCGAGCGCGGCTTGCGATTCCACTGGCGCGATTTCGATTCGATAAGCATCTACAACTATGTCCTGCGTGGCTCCAGCAAAGGCTACCAAACCGGCGAGCACCACAAAAACAGCGAGCGATGAACCTGGTCCTATCAGCGCCATTCCCGCCAGCGCCACCATGAGCAGTAAGTGTGACAGGGCTAACCAACCTTTGCGGCGGCCTAAAAAAGGTAGTGGATAGCGATCGATGAGCGGTGCCCACAAAAATTTCAGCACGTAAAAAAAGCTCGCGTAGCTCACCAAACCAATCGCGCTCAAGGCGACACCGGTATCGCGCAACCAGGTGGACAGGGTAGCGCCCACTAATAAAAAGGGCAGGCCGGAACCAAATCCGAGGCAGAGCATGGTCAGGGCAGAGGGAGTTGCAAATGCGCGTTTGATACCGCGCCAGCCTTTGTAATTATCATGGTCGGGCAAGTGCTGCGTCGGTGATGTCATAACTTTTAGGTATCGGTTGGGCTATCAAATAGATGGGGCAATCAGGTCATTGTAACCATAAATGCGCAGGCTGATTTTTCCATTTTTAACTTCCACGCCTTCTGCTTGCAGGCGCTGCACTTGCTTTTTATAGGCGATCGAATCAACCGGTAGGGAAATTTTCCCCTGTGCATTGATAACCCTGTGCCAAGGCAGCTGGGTCTTTGCCGGCAAACTGCTCAAAGTGCTTCCGGCCAGGCGCGCAGCGCCGGGAAGCCCCGCCAACGACGCCAATTGACCGTAGGTGATGACTTTTCCAGCGGGAACTGTCATCAGCGCCAGATAGATGGCTTCCCGGTTGGTGGCAACTGAAGTGTTAGGTTCGGGGGTCGATCTCATCTGGCTGCAGCGTTTGAAAGTTGATTTAACCATAAGCCTACCGCAGCGTGACCGGTAGCGCACATCTCGCTGGGTTCAAGTTACTGGTGGTAAACTGCCGAACCTCCACGACCATGGGCCGATTGATGCGCTTACCTCTTCTCTTAATCCTTGTATTACCGGTGCTTGAACTCTGGCTGATGATTGAAATCGGCGGTGAAGTAGGAGCCCTGGCGGTGATTGCCTGGTTAGGGGCGATGATTATTGTCGGTATTAATCTGTTCCGCTATCTGGGGGCGTCGAGTATGTTGCGCGCTGCACAGGGTGTGCGTGGCGGTGTTATGCCAGCCCAAGCCATGGTTGAAGGGTTATTTAAAGCCGTTGGTGCGGTGTTATTAATTGTGCCCGGCTTCATTACAGATTTTTTGGCTTTACTGTGTTTTATCCCGTTTATTCGCAGGTTAATGCTTAAGCGCTGGCTGGCAAAAATTGCTGTCAGTGCTGCGGCGCGCGGCTTTAACCCCTCTGGATTTGGTGCAAACCCGTTTAAATCCGGATCATTTCACCAGCCCCCAGGTAATGTCTACGAACACCAGGGGCCTATCGAAAAAAATAAACCGACTGGAGCAGGTAAGGCGCGCGCGGGCGCACTTATCGACCAGCAGCCGGATGTGCCGGCGGCTAAAGACCACAAAAACGATTAAATCGATATTCTTTCGATAATTTCGCTCTGCTTCGGTTGAAATCCCTCTTCCCGGCCCCAGATAGCTGTCACCGCTTTTAGGTCACCGCCTTTTGGTTAATATTTAAAGGGGAACCCCTGTAAATCGGTGGCCTTAATGACGGCCTTGAAACTTTTCTGGCCGTCCCTATATGTCATCACGCGGAATCTTACAGTCCTTGTTGCGCCCATGAGCGCTACCAGGGCTCGATTCCAAGCTCGTTCAATCTGTTTTGTTAGGAGACAAAGTTCCATGAAAATTCGTCCGTTGCATGATCGCGTTGTTGTTCGTCGCAAAGAAGAAGAAACCAAAACTGCCGGCGGCATCATCCTGTCCGGTGCTGCGAAAGAAAAGCCTAATCAAGGCGAAGTGGTTGCTGTTGGTAATGGCCGTGTTTTAGCGAGCGGTGAGTTGCGTCCATTGGATGTAAAAGTGGGCGATGTGGTTGTGTTCGGTAAGTATGCCGGCAGCGACACCATTACCATCGACGGTGAAGAGTTGGTGATCCTGAGCGAGACCGATATCAAAGCAGTTCTGGTCTAATTCAGGCCGATAGCCAAGATTTGAGAATGTAATGTGAAGTCGCAATAAAGCCGGCTTCCTGGTGTTAACCCAAGTTTGTAGGAATCGAAAATATGTCAGCTAAAGAAGTGAAATTTGGTGATAGTGCACGTCAACGCATGTTGACCGGTGTAAATATTCTGGCCGATGCAGTTAAAGCGACCCTTGGCCCGAAAGGCCGTAACGTAGTATTGGAAAAATCTTTCGGCGCGCCAACCATCACTAAAGACGGCGTGTCTGTAGCTAAAGAAATCAGCCTGAAAGACAAGTTCGAAAATATGGGCGCGCAAATGCTGAAAGAAGTTGCGTCGAAAGCATCTGACGACGCAGGTGACGGTACTACTACCGCTACCGTTTTGGCACAAGCAATTGTAAACGAAGGTTTGAAATCCGTTGCTGCTGGTATGAACCCGATGGATTTGAAGCGCGGTATCGATAAAGCAATTACTGCCGCTGTTAAGCACGTTCAATCAATTGCTGTTCCTTGTGTTGATACCAAATCAATCTCTCAAGTAGGTAGCATCTCTGCAAACAGCGACACCTCTGTTGGCGAGTTGATTGCTGAAGCTATGGAAAAAGTAGGTAAAGAAGGCGTTATCACCGTTGAAGAAGGCACCAGCCTCGAAAACGAACTGGACGTAGTAGAAGGTATGCAGTTTGACCGTGGCTACCTGTCTCCTTACTTCATCAACAACCAGGACAACATGAGCGTTGAACACGATCATCCGTTCATCCTGTTGGTTGACAAGAAAATCTCCAACATCCGCGAATTGCTGCCAGTACTGGAAGGCGTTGCTAAATCAGGCAAGCCACTGGTAATCGTTGCTGAAGACGTTGAAGGCGAAGCGCTTGCAACTCTGGTTGTGAACAACATCCGCGGCATCGTAAAAGTCGCTGCGGTTAAAGCACCTGGTTTCGGCGATCGCCGTAAAGCCATGCTGCAAGATATCGCGGTACTGACTGGCGGTACGGTAATTTCTGAAGAAGTAGGCTTGGATCTGGAAAGCGCAACTATCGAGCACCTGGGTACTGCAAAACGCGTGACCATGAACAAAGACAACACCACTATCGTTGATGGTGCTGGTAACGCTGAAGAAATCAAAACCCGTGTGCAGCAAATCCGTGTTCAAATCGAAGAAACTTCATCTGACTACGACCGTGAAAAACTGCAAGAGCGCGTAGCGAAATTGGCTGGCGGTGTTGCGGTAATCAAAGTCGGCGCAGCGACTGAAGTTGAAATGAAAGAGAAAAAAGCACGCGTTGAAGACGCCCTGCACGCAACTCGCGCAGCGGTAGAAGAAGGCGTTGTTCCTGGAGGCGGTACCGCACTGTTGCGCGCTGTTGCTGCAATTGCTGATCTGAAAGGTGACAACGAAGACCAAAACGCTGGTATTGCTATCGCGCGCCGCGCGATGGAAGCTCCATTGCGTCAAATCGTTGCTAACGCAGGTGACGAGCCATCCGTTGTTGCTGACCAAGTTAAGAAAGGCACTGGTAACTTTGGTTACAACGCTGCGACCGGTGTTTACGGCGACATGATTGAGATGGGTATCCTCGACCCAGCTAAAGTGACTCGTTCTGCATTGCAGGCGGCTGGCTCCATCGCTGGTTTGATGATTACCACCGAAGCTATGGTTGCTGATTTGCCAGAAGATAAACCTGCTGCTGGTGGCCATGGCCACGATATGGGTGGCATGGGTGGCATGGGCGGCATGATGTAATCCGACCCGAAAACTTTACGGCCCCTAGTGGGCCGTAATTGTTTCTGGTGATTGTTAATTACTTTTTAGTCGTTGCAGCGAGTAATTGCTTCTGTGTGTGCCGCGTGCAATTGATTGTCCCTATTTTTCGCGATAGCGAATTTTTAATAATGCCGATTCCATTTAGTTGTTATTATTCGCTTCCGCTTTGAATCAAGACCAAGAACCCAAACAACCGTGAATTAGGAGAAACATCATGGCTTTCGAATTACCTGCACTGCCTTACGCAAAAGATGCATTGGCTCCCCATATTTCTGCTGAGACCCTGGAATTCCACCACGGCAAGCATCACAAAACTTATGTTGATAAGTTGAACGGTTTGATCCCCGGTACCGAATTTGAAGGCAAGAGCCTGGAAGAGATCATCAAGACTTCATCTGGCGGTGTGTTTAATAACGCAGCGCAAATCTGGAACCACACTTTCTACTGGCACTGCCTGAGCCCTAACGGCGGCGGCGCAGCAACCGGTGCAGTAGCTGAAGCCATCAATAAAGCGTTTGGTTCATTCGAAAAATTCAAAGAAGAATTCACCAATTCTTCAATCAATAACTTCGGTTCAAGCTGGACCTGGTTAGTGAAAAAAGCCGATGGTTCTGTAGCTATTGTTAACACTAGTAACGCAGCTACTCCATTGACCGATGCGTCAGTTACTCCAATCCTGACAGTGGATCTGTGGGAGCACGCTTACTACATCGATTACCGCAACGCGCGCCCAACTTACCTGAATGCGTTCTGGGCATTGGTAAACTGGGAATTCGTGAACTCCAATTACGCCAAGTAATGGTTTTTTGCCGGACTAAAAAACGGGCTTCGCGCCCGTTTTTTTATTGTGCTAAATAAAATACTTGGCCTATGTTTGTACGGGCCGCTGCTATAAAATGCGCGCACACTTGTCCATCGTCTGGCCCACTGTCTTATCGTTAAGGTATTTGTTGTTATGGAACGCAGAGAACCCACTTTATCCACTGGCGCAACACCTGAGCCGGCAGAATCCGCAGCGCGTCTTCAACAGCCTGCGTTCGATAACGACGATGTGCCGCCTTCGCGTCCGCGCAAACCTACTCCCCATTCAACCCCAGCCTATGCTCCCGCGCCGTCAAGTAGCTTGCCGGCTATAGCTTTGGTGATTGCTCTGGTTGCGGCGGGTGGTGCAGGGTTCCTCGGTTGGCAATTATTCCAGGCGCAGGAAAAACTCAAACAAGCAGACACTCGTATCCAGGGCTTGGAACAGCAGTTGAGTCTCACCTCGGAGGAGTCCAACGCCTCGGTGGGCACTTTGCAAGTCAACCTGAAAAAACTGGATGGTGAAGTTCGGCGTATTGCCGCATTGGCTGATGAAAACCGCAAGGCAATTGCCGCTAATGTGGAAAAAACCACAGCGGTTGGCCGCGATGCTGCCAATGCCCAAAAATTAGGTGCTGAAGCTAAAACTGGCCTGAGTTCGCTGAAGCAGGAAGTTGCAGCCAATAAAACCGAAGCTGATGCGGCTGCAGCAAAAGTGGATGGTATGAGCACCAGTGTAAGCAAGCAAACTCAAAGCGTGCAAAACATGAAAGAACAATTAGACAAGATGGAACTTGAATTAACGGCTTTGGATAGCTTGGCCTCACGCATCCGCAATAACGAAGAAGCGATTTCAGCAATCGATGAGTACCGCCGCAGCACCAATCGCGAAATTTTACTCATTAAGCAGCAGTTGGGGTTAGCACCTAAATAGCTGTGAAGCAATTTGGTGCATGTTGGCAAAAAGGGGCGATAGGATAATCGCCCCTTTTTCATTTCAGCTGTCTGCTCATCCTGATCGGTTTTTGCGTTTGGGATGGTGCTCGCCTATATGCACCCACTCGGCGAAATAACTGCCCGGTATGGTGTAGAATTGCCGCCACTTTTTTCCGTCGCTGTAGAAAACCATTCGAGACCAACCTTCGAGAAGTCCATTATGCCAACCGTGATTCGCCAACAAGACCTGATCGACAGCGTTGCTGATGCGCTGCAATTTATCTCTTATTACCATCCCGTTGATTTCATCCAGGCCGTCCATAAAGCATACGAGCGCGAGCAGAGCAAAGCAGCTAAAGATGCGATGGCACAGATCCTCATTAACTCGCGCATGTGTGCCATGGGCCATCGCCCCATTTGCCAAGACACAGGAATCGTTACCGTATTCGTCACTGTAGGTATGGATGTGCAGTGGGATGCGCAGATGAGTCTGACCGATATGGTCAATGAAGGTGTGCGTCGCGCTTACATGAATCCCGACAATGTATTGCGTGCTTCTATCCTGGCGGACCCCGACGGTGCGCGTAAAAACACTGGCGATAATACCCCTGCCGTAATTCACTACAACATAGTGCCTGGCAATACTGTCGACGTGCACGTAGCCGCGAAAGGCGGAGGCTCGGAGGCCAAAACCAAGTTCGCGATGCTGAACCCGTCTGATTCCGTGGTGGATTGGGTGTTGGAACAGGTGCCAAAGATGGGCGCCGGCTGGTGTCCACCTGGCATGCTTGGGATAGGTATTGGCGGTACGGCGGAAAAAGCCATGTTGCTCGCCAAGGAAGCATTGCTTGATCCAGTGGACATCCAGGACTTACAAGCGCGCGGTGCAAAAGACCGCTATGAAGAGTTACGCATAGAGCTCTACGACAAAGTCAATCGCCTGGGCATCGGCGCCCAAGGCTTGGGCGGCTTGACCACAGTGCTGGATGTGAAAATTAAAGATTACCCAACTCACGCGGCTAACAAGGCGGTCGCCATCATTCCCAACTGCGCTGCAACTCGCCACGCCCACTTTGTTCTGGATGGCTCAGGCCCAGCCCTGCAAACGCCGCCGTCGCTGGAAGATTACCCGGAAATCAGTTGGGATGTGGGTGATAGCGTGCGCCGCGTAAACCTGGATACAGTGACACCGGAAAACGTGTTGGAGTGGAAAACGGGCGAGACGGTGCTGCTGTCAGGCAAAATGCTTACTGGCCGCGACGCTGCGCATAAAAAGATGACTGACTTACTGGCCAAAGGTGAATCCCTGCCGGTAGACCTGAAGGGTCGTTTCATTTATTACGTTGGGCCGGTTGATCCGGTGCGCGACGAAGTTGTTGGTCCAGCGGGTCCAACTACCGCAACCCGCATGGATAAATTTACTCGCACTATGCTGGAGCAAACCGGTTTGCTCGGGATGATTGGCAAATCCGAGCGCGGCCCTGCTGCGATTGAAGCGATCCGCGATAACAAGTCCGTGTATCTAATGGCCGTTGGTGGTGCCGCCTATTTGGTTGCCCAGGCAATTAAATCTGCCAAGGTGCTCGGTTTTCCGGAATTGGGAATGGAGGCCATCTACGAATTTGATGTAAAAGACATGCCGGTGACGGTCGCCGTAGACTCGCGCGGGGAGTCGGTGCATAACACTGGCCCGCAGATTTGGAAAGCAAAAATCGAACAGGGTGTTGTAGAGGTACGGTAACTACTCCTCTCTGATATAGAAGCGGCAGCCAATAACTGCCGCTTTTTTTATGCAAAAAAAGTAAATGTTTATTAGATAACGAAATAAAAATTATCTTTCTATAAGAAGTAATCACTTTTGAAATAAGTATGCTTTTTCTTCTGCAATAAATTTTCTTAAATATTTCTTCAAGTCCTTCATATAAAAATAAACCTGCTACTTTTAAATCATTCAATTAGGTTTTGCGTTGGACAGTGGTTGTCCAGATCTCATCCCGACGTTATGGATTAAACATCTATGCAATTAAAGCAAGTTGTCTTCATTGCTACTGTGTTCGTAGTTGCCGGCATTGCAGGGGTTTTCATACACGCACTTTTTGGCGTGGCCATCGCTTGCGTAACAATCGGATATGCCCTCGTTCAGGTAAGTAAACGCATTGCTCCACCAGCCACCAGTGAAAAAGCCGAGCTTCTTTCAAGAGACTATGCTTTGAATGAAACCGGCGACATAGTAAACAGGACTGTGCAGGAAAGTGTGGAGTGCCTGGCCTCGCAAATAGGCATTCAGTCTGACGCTGTAGCGACCTTAACTAAGGCCTTTCACAATATTCAGATGCTACTCGACCAACAACAGCAAAGTGTCAATCAATTAATTTATGACACCAATGCTGATGGGCGCGAAGAATCAATTTCTGAACGCATGACAGCATTTGCGACTAATACTTATGAACTGCTCAATCGCTTTGTCGATACCACTGTAGAGATGAGTGCATCTTTTATGGAGCTGGTGGAAAAAGTAAATTCGATTTCAGCGCAAATGCCGCAAGCACTGAAAGCACTTAAGGATATTGATCAAATAGCATCGCAAACTAATTTGCTGGCGTTGAATGCCGCCATTGAGGCAGCGCGGGCGGGTGAAAGTGGCAGGGGCTTTGCGGTTGTCGCCGATGAAGTCAGAGCCCTTTCAAATCGTTCCGCAGGTTTCAGTTCAGTTATTCAATCCCAGTTAAAAGATATTGCAAAAGCAATCGAAGATTTGAAAGCGACGGTAAGTACGGTTGCATCGCAAGATATGACTTACGTTCTGCAAGTCAAAGCTGAGATGCAAAGTGTTAGCGACAGTCTGATTCAGCGCGCAGTACAGGATCAACAAGTAACCCGTGAAATGAAGCCTATAGTTGCCAGTTTGGTTGAACAATTGAATAACGCAGTTCGCGCGCTGCAGTTTGAAGACATGTCCAGTCAAAATATGCAGTACACCATTAAATGCCTTGAAGACTTAATACCGCTAGTAAGGGGAATGGCAGATGCTGCCGGAAATTTTTCTACGCTTACCGGTGAGTTGGAAAAGTACAAGCAAAGTCCAAAGCGGGAAAAACATAACCCGGTTTCTGCCTCATCAATATCCAGTGGAAGTGTTGAACTATTTTAATTAACCAAGGAGTCAATCTATGGCCAGCGCGGCGGTGATAAGAATGCCCAAGCGATTTGATTATTCATCCAGTACCGAATTTAACAGCGCTATTGCAGAAGCCATTATGCAACCCGGCGCAATTACGCTGGATTGTACAGAGTTGGAGTATATCGACAGTGCGGGTATTGGCTTGTTGGTGATGTCGCAAAAAAAAGCCCAAGCAAAACAATCAAAATTAGTAATGATAAATTTAAAAAATGCACCAAAAGAAATTTTAAGCTTGGCAAATCTACAAAAAATTATCGAAATACAATGAGTGTGGTTTAAGTAGAGTGAATCATGACAACTGGATTAATTACATTGCCCAACAGGTTTGACTATTCTTATCACAATGAGTTTCAAAGGCAATGTATTGAGCATATCGATAGTCTTTCTGTGAAAGAAATAGTGTTTGATTTTAGCCGTGTTGAGTATGTTGATAGCGCTGCGCTCGGCATGATGATGATGTGGCATCGACGAGCGGTTGCTGCAAATAAAAGAACTTCTATTAAAGGCGCAAAAGGTGCGGCGGCCCAGATTCTTGAAATGGCAAATATGCAGCGAATTTTTCAATTTATTTAGCACATAGCGGCAATATTATGAGCCTTGATCAATTTCAGGAACTTTCATCTGGTCACATATTTGTCGTGGATGATGATCTAATCCTGAATGAGCTTTTTTGTAACTTCCTGAATAGTAAAGGTTTTAATACTACTGGAGTCGGTAGCCTAAATGAGGCTTTTGAGGTCTTAAAAACCAATGTTCCGATGGACCTTATTCTGTTGGACTACCAATTGGGTGACGGTACTGGCCTCGACGTTGTGAGTCGATTGGGCGGTGAGAATAAGGAGGTATTGCC
>DATIDX010000375.1:0-20152 GCA_035456025.1 Cellvibrio sp.
AACGGCGGCTTCAAATACAATCCCCCCAATGGCGGCCCGGCCGACAGTGATATCACCAACTGGATGCAGGCGCGCGCAAATGAGTTGCTGGAAACTAATCTGCGCGATGTAAAACGCATGAGTTACCTCCAGGCGATCAAATCTGCGACTACCCACCAGCACGATTACGTGAATTCTTACGTGCGGGATTTAATCAATGTCATCGACCTCGATGCTATTCGCGGAGCCAATGTCCATATAGGTGCTGACCCGCTCGGCGGCGCCGGTATCAGTTACTGGAGCGCGATTGCCGACTACTATCAACTCAACCTGAAAGTACTCAACACAGTGGTCGATAAGACCTTTTCCTTCATGACTGCCGATTGGGACGGAAAAATCCGCATGGATCCATCATCGGCTTACACCATGCAGGGGATGGTCGAACGCCGCAACCTTTTTGATGTCGCCTTTGCATGCGATGCCGACCATGACCGCCATGGAATAGTGGCTCCCAGTTGTGGCTTACTCCCCCCCAATCACTACCTTGCAGTAGCGATTGAATATTTATTCCAGAATCGCCCGCAATGGAAAGCAAACACCGCTATCGGCAAAACTGTCGTCAGCAGCGCGATGATTGATAAAGTTGCGCAAAAAATTGGCCGTCGCCTATACGAAGTCCCGGTTGGATTTAAATGGTTCGCACCTGGACTGTTTGACGGCTCGCTCGGTTTTGGCGGCGAAGAAAGTGCTGGCGCATCTTTCTTGCGTATTGATGGCAGCGTGTGGACAACCGACAAAGATGGAATAGTTCCTTCACTACTGGCGGCAGAAATCAAAGCGAAAACCGGACGCGACCCTGGCGAGCGCTACCAATTATTGGCTGATGAATTTGGCCATGCCGCAGAAGCGCGGGTAGAAGCACCCGCAAATACCGCGCAGAAAAAAGCCCTGTCAAAATTATCGCCCGAGCAAATCACGTCAACCGAATTGGCAGGCGATAAAATTGAAACCATCCTCACCAATGCACCAGGCAACAACGCCAGTTTTGGCGGGATAAAAGTAATGAGCAAAAATGGCTGGTTTGCCGCGCGCCCATCTGGAACTGAAGAAATTTATAAAATCTATGCGGAAAGCTTCAGAGGGAAAGATCACTTGCAACAACTAATTGCCGAAGCGCAAACAATTGTGAACAAAGCGATTTCGTAACCGTAGTGTTTTTTAAAACCGCCCGGCAGTTATTCCGAGCGGTTTTATTATTTACCCCACAGCAGGCAATGAAATCCAATCTGTTTCACCAGCTACCATCGCAAAACCGCCATTGGTCCAGCGCTCGCCAGCGGCGCGTACTTTCTCGCGCGATGATGCAACAAAATTCCATAGGATAAATCGTTCGCCCGGCAAGGGCTCTCCCCCAAGTAGCAGCAAGCGGGCACCGCTTACCGTTGCGATAACATCCCGCGGACCCAATACTGCAAAATGAAACTCCGGTACCGGCTCATCATTAACAGTCACTGATCCCCAAGCGACATAGATCCCCAATTCCTGCCCCGGAAAATCCGGCGAATATTGCGCACCAGCACCGAGTGCGAGATCTATGTATGTTGTGACGCTGCGAGTTTTAACCGGCGATTCAACACCAAAAGCAGCGCCGATAAGCACTTGCGCACTCATAGTCGGTAAATTAATTGAGGGGATGACATCTGCGGGATAATGTGCGAACGAGGGTTCGCATTCTTCCTCTTCAGTCGGCAAAGCCAACCAGGTTTGTATGCCTTCTACTGTGGCGCCTTGCTCACGCACATCTTCTGGCAGGCGCTCCGAATGCACAATTCCATTCCCAGCAGTCATTAAATTAATCGCGCCGGGTTCAATGCGCTGCTGAAAACCCAGGCTGTCCTTGTGCATCATAGCGCCGGTAAATAAATAGGTGACCGTAGCCAAGCCAATGTGCGGATGCTGCCGGACATCTCCAGCTGTTGTGCCGGGTTCAAAATGCGCAGGCCCCATATGATCAACAAAAATAAACGGACCAACGCGCTGCTTTAAGCGCGAGGGCAATAAACGTTTGACGGTGAAGCCTATATCCTGGACACGCGGAGAAATTAATAAAGTCATTGGTCGCCCTCCTACTTTTAGCTTTTAAAATAATAGCTGAAGAAATCTTACGCCAGAAACTATTGCAAATGTTTTTCAAGATACCCCAACAAGGCCGTTAAGCGAATCAGTGAGTTTTACCCCGGGAGTTAATGTTTACCCACTCACCTCTTTCAACTGCGGATATGGCTGCACAACACCACTTACTGAATCGTATTGCGCAACTTATCGATACAGAAGCGATTAAAACGACAGCTAACAGAATACTTAGCCCAATTATTGCGGAAAATTTTCGCAGTGCGCATGCGCAACTTGAGTCCGGCAAAACAATTGGAAAAATTATCCTTGAAAAATGGCCCATCTGATTAACAGACCGGGCAATGCGATGAGCAGTAATATTCTTTTAACCGGAACGGCTGTTGGTAAAACTACGACTGGTGATGGGTAGTGATATTGATAGTCGCATGGGACAGCAATTTATGAATCGGGCACTTCTCGACGATACCCAACAATTGCTGCTTTTGTTCGTCGGTTAGCGCACCCACAAAGTGGATGTTGAGCGCAAGGTTATATTCGCCGGTTTTTTCTTTCGTGGCATCGCGCTCTATATCGATATTAATTCCGTCCAGCGGCATTCCACGGCGCTTGGCATACATACTTAACGTGATTGCGGTGCAGGCGGCCAGTGCAGAATCCAATAAACCATGGGGATCAGGTGCCGAGTCTTCGCCACCGAGACTGGCATCTACATCGGAAAATAATTCATGGGTGTCAACACTGATACGTTGGCGATAAGTTCCCGCAGAATCTTTTTGTAATTTAATCATTGACTCACCACACTCCAGATATTTTTAGTCAAGTACTTGTACGAGATATCCCTGGCAACGCAATTATAAGTTCAGCAATTCCTTCAATGTATTGGGATCATATCCGTGAACGACTTCACCGCGAATCACTACCAACGGAATACCACTACCGTGCAGCTGATCATACTGCGCTTTGCCTTCTGCGGATTTTTCAATGTCATACTCTACATAGGCAATGTTATTTTGCTTGAAAAATTCACGTGTTTTTTTGCAGTAACCACACCAATCAGTCGCATATAAAACAACACCTTCCGGATGCTGCGCAGAAAAATCTGGCGGCGGGCTGAATTCGTTGCGCAACTTATTCCAGTTAAAGAAAATGCCCAGTGCAACGAGAATCAATACATATTTTTTCATTATTTAAATCCGGCAGTTTAATGGCAAGTCTTTTACTTCAAGGTCCGTGCGATTCTCACCCACTGCCTTCATATTCGGCGGCACCGCCGCTTTACCGCAAATCCAGGAAATGGGGCTTGCAGGCGAACCCTGAACCATAATGGGCTGAACGCTTAAGGTTTTGTCTTTTATATTGGGATGGGCTTTGTTACCAAAATGGATATGAAAAGCGCCGTCTTTAAAATCGATTCGATCAACGTAGTTGCCGAGCAATTTATCTGCTGGCGGAATGCCTGCTTCTTTATTATCTTTTAAAAAAACCTGGGTACTCTTGTGATAAAAAGCTACCAGTTTTTTATAGTCCTCAATTAATTCCATCGACTCAACCACCTGCCGGCGTGCAATGGTTGGATCAGGTGATGGCATAGCGATCAATGCCAATACGGCGATGATCGCTACCACCACCATCATTTCTATCAAGGTGAAACCTTTGTTTGTGTTCACACGGAATCCTTTGTGCAATTAACGAATAAATTTTGCCACGTACCAACAACTCGCATGTAATTCATAACCCTGCTCTTTTGCCCACTTCAGGCCAGCGCGCACCAATTTTTCGGCAAGCCCCTTGCCGCGAAACTCAGGCGGAACATAAGTGCTATTAAAGTCGATTGCGGTTACTCCGTCACGCTGAAATAAGCGATAGGACATCACCGCCTCAGTGCCTTCCGTTAAAATCACAAACCGTTGTTCATCAGGTAAATGTTGAACATCCGTCATGAGACACCTCCTGTAATTTAGGTCAGTGTAGAGTAGACCATAAAAAAATCCCCCAGTGCTTGCGCAAGTGGGGGATTTTTCCGATCAGACGACCAAGGGCTTAAACTTTGGTGCCCCAAAGATCATATTCATCCGAATGCTCGATCAACACGTTGACCAAATCACCGGGTTTAACATTTTCTTCACCGTTGAGATAAACACAACCGTCAATCTCTGGTGCATCAGCAAAACTGCGGCCGATAGCGCCTTCGTCGTCCACTTCGTCGATCAACACCTGCAAGGTCTGCCCTACTTTTTGCTTTAGGCGCTCGGTCGAGATTTGTTGCTGTAATTGCATAAAGCGGTCATAACGCTCTTGCTTGATGTCATCGGGCACGTGATCCGGCAAATCGTTGGCCTTGGCGCCTTCGACCGGCGAATACTGGAAGCAGCCGACGCGATCCAACTGTGCTTCTTGCAGGAAATCGAGCAATTGCTGGAAGTCCTCTTCCGTTTCACCCGGGAACCCGACAATAAAGGTCGAGCGGATCGTCAGGTTTGGCACTTGCTCGCGCCAACTCTTGATTCGTTCCAGCGTGCGCTCAACCTGACCGGGGCGACGCATCTTGCGCAGCAAGGTCGGGCTGGCATGCTGGAAGGGAATATCCAGATACGGCAGTACTTTGCCCGCCGCCATCAACGGCATGATGTTATCGACATGCAGGTACGGATAGACATAGTGCAAACGCACCCAGACACCCAATTCACCCAGCGCAGCGGCCAGTTGGTACATATCGGTCTTGAGTGGGCGGCCATCCCAGAAATCGGTGCGGTGTTTGATATCAACTCCGTACGCAGACGTGTCTTGCGAGATCACCAGCAGCTCTTTCACGCCGGCTTTTACCAGGCGCTCAGCCTCACTTAGCACCTGGCCAATCGGGCGGCTGACCAGCTTGCCGCGCATATCGGGGATGATGCAAAAACTACAGGAGTGGTTACAGCCCTCGGAAATTTTGAGATACGCGTAGTGACGCGGAGTCAACTTGATACCTTGCGGCGGAACCAGATCGGTAAAAGGATTGTGAACGGGATTAGGCGGCAAATGCTCATGCACCTGTGACAGCACCTCTTCATAGGCGTGGGCACCGGTGATCCCTAAAACATTCGGGTGAACCTGAATAATTTCGTCTTTTTTGGCACCGAGGCAGCCAGTTACCAGCACTTTGCCGTTTTCCGCCAGCGCCTCGCCAATCGCGCCTAAGGATTCCTGCACAGCGCTATCGATAAACCCGCAGGTATTCACGATCACCATATCGGCATCGTTGTAAGTCGGCACAATGTTGTAGCCTTCCATGCGCAGCTGGGTAAGGATCCGCTCGGAGTCCACCAGGTTTTTAGGGCAGCCCAGCGACACAAAACCAATGGTGTTCCCTTTATTACTGGCAATCAGTGATTGGCTGGCAAGTGACTTTGCAGGGGCATCCAGGGTGGTCGTTTGCGACGGGTCGAAGGTATTTACGGTCATAGTGTCTCGAAAAGTTACTCGTGAAAATGCAGATACACAGGGAGGGCTAAAAAAGTGCGCGGATTGTACCTGAAGTCGGCAAAACTTCCATCCGATTGCGATTAAAAAATAACCAAAAGTCAACTACACCTAGATTTCACACCTATTACCACCCCCGTCCAATCCACATAAACGTAAAACTTATGCACACGACAAATATTATCTATTGATAATTATTCTTGATTGAAATTAAAATGCCGCCTGCTTAATTAACTATCCAGGAAGAATAATTAACATGTCGCGCTTTAAGACCAATCCGCTATCAGTGGTTTTGTTTGGCATTATGGCCAGCTCCGCAACTACTCTCGCCCAGCAATCTACCCAAGCCCCGGCTCAAGAAATTGAAACCATCGCGGTCTGGGGCACCCAGGTGAAGGCCTCGTCGCTAGCGATGGACGCTGAAACCATGGAAATTAAACAACCAGACCATATCAGCGACCTGCTGCGCGTCATTCCCGGTGTGGATGTGGGTGGTGCCCACTCGTTGAACCAACGCATTACCATCCGCAGTATGGACGACAAGGATTTGCGCATCAGCATTGATGGCGCCAACCAGAACACCTACATGTACCACCACATGGGCAACCTGCAAATCCACGCCGACATCCTTGAATCGGCCGAAATTGATGTAGGTAATAATTCCGTGGTCAATGGCGGGCTGGGCGGCGCGGTGCGCTTCAAGACCAAAAATACCAAAACCTTGCTCAATGAAGGCGCGCGCTTTGGCGGCCGCCTGCAAGGCTCTTACGCCGATAACGCCGGCGACAGCGGCGCTGTGACCGCCTACGGCCAGATTACCGACAGCATCGATGCCTTGGCATATTTCAACAAAGTGAACCGCGACAACTATGAAGTCGGCGGCGGTGAAATTCTCGGCGCCGATGGCCTGCCAGTGCCCGGTACCGATGGCACTGTGCGTGGCCTGGAAGGGGAAGTGGAAGATGCCTTGGTGAAACTGGGCTGGGATATCAACAGTGACCACCGAGTGAAGCTCGGCTATGAAAGCTACACCGATGAAGGCGACTACAGCTACCGCCCGGATATGGGTCTGGCGACCGGCACAGCCATCGCCAACTCGCTCAAAATCCCGCTCACCTATCCCACAGAATTTAGCCGCGGCACAACTACCTTCAGCTATGAAGGGCGGTTCTCTGAAACGACCAAACTGGATGCGTCTATCTACCGCAACGAAAGCACTTTCTGGCGCGATGAGACCGGGCTCGTGACCTGGAACCCTGCACTGGCAACCATCAACCAGGGTGACGCCAATAACACCGGGTTTAACCTGCTGTTCAATACCCGGTCGGAGGGTAGCGTCGGCCATTCTTTCAACTATGGCCTGGATCGCATCCAGCACAAAACTGACTACATCGTCGATGGCGATTCACTCGCGGGTGAAGAAAGCACCGGCTCGGCACTTTTTATCGAAGACAAAATCACCACCGATGCCGGCCTGAATTTTATTCCCGGCATACGCTATGAAAGTGTCGAGGTGGAGTCAGTAGTCGTTACCGACACTTACAGCGACATAAACGGCGCCTTTGCCGCCGAATACGAAGCGAGCGAAAATCTGCTGTTCCGCGCAAGCGTCACTGAATTGTTCCGCGCGCCGGAATTAAGTGAAGTATTCATCGGCGCCGGCCTTTACGATGTCCCGAACCCGGGCATCAAAGCTGAAAGCGGTATCAACCAGCAGCTTTCATTTGCCTATCAAGACGAGATATTAGGGGCGACTAACTTTTCGCTCGGTGCAACCCTGTTCCAGACTCAAATCGATAACCACATTTACGATTACGCCAACAACCCCACGGGCGGAACCTGGAAAGACAATATTGGTGATATGGAAATTGAGGGTTACGAAGCCTATCTCGGCTACGATCTGAGCGGACTCAAAACGCTGCTAAGTTATTCGGTCGCCGAAAGTGAGCTGGCGGCATTTGACCAATATAGGCAGTTTGATAAAGCCCGCATCGACCGCCAGCAAGGTGACACCCTCAGTTTCTCCCTGGATTACACCTTCACCAGCACCGACTTGAGTATCCATTGGGATACCCTTTACGTGGATGATGTGCCCGCCGGCCCGGACTTGGATGGGGCGACGCTTGAAAATTCTAAAGATGGCTACGCAGTCTCCAACATTTCAGTGCATTGGGAATCCAGTTTCGGCTTGGGTTTAACAGCGGGTGTAGACAACGTATTTGACGAATTCTACGCGTCACAATCCTCCCGCACCGGCACCTCGCGCCACCCACGCTTTGGCAAGTTGTATCTGATGGACTACGAGCCAGGCCGCAACGCCAAGGTCACCTTGAGCTACACCTTCTGATCTCCATATTTTTGTGTGTTGTACGTGAGCAAGCCCCGCTTTGCAGTCACTGTTACGTAAGTAGCAGTGACTTGCGTTTTTATCTGCACAATTAAAGACATTCACTAGCTTTTCGCCCATTTTTTATCCCATCCGAGATTTCTGCGACACAATTTTCACCTTGTCATCAAAATCGCTAGGCAAGGCAAACCTCACCCCTATAATGATAATTAATATCATTTGATATAAATAACCAAATGAGACAAGCCACATTTATTATCGGAAGGTGATAGCTCATGAATAGCAATCTTGAAGTGATTTCAACCCCGCATCGCTACGGATTGGCGAATACAGAAGAAAGCCTACTGGATCGCTACAATCCAGATAACTGTGTGTACTTCTCTTCTCCCCAGACCGCCCTGCTAGCCAAACCACCTTTTGCCAATTTATTAGATGCAGGAATGGAGGGGCTGGTACAACGGGTTAATGAATCCCTGCGTTTCGCCCGTGAACTGGGTCATAGTGACCCACGCGTCGTCGGCGCCATAGGTTTCGATGTACAAGCCCATTGTTGGTTACGCCTTAGCACCTGCACTGAAACCCATCCCAGCGGGCGCGACGGCGCGGTTAAAGAACCGCCGGTGATTGAGCTTAAGGATTATCAGCTGCGCCAGGTACCTACTCCGGCTGATTACGTTTCAGGAGTAAAGGATGCCCTCGGGCGGTTTGCACGCGGCGATTTGGACAAGGTAGTCCTCTCGCGCACCCTGGAGGTGGAATGCGCTC
Source organism: Cellvibrio sp. (assembly GCA_035456025.1). Taxonomy (GTDB): domain Bacteria; phylum Pseudomonadota; class Gammaproteobacteria; order Pseudomonadales; family Cellvibrionaceae; genus Cellvibrio. Next base: position 8,687 of record DATIDX010000375.1, read on the forward strand.
AAACGCCGGATATCCAACACCTGGTTAAACGCCTGGAGGCACGCAACCCGAAGGCCTATACCTTTGCGGTGCGCCTGGGCGACGACCAGCAGCCGCGCACATTGATCGGCGCCAGCCCGGAACTACTGATCTCACGCCAGGGCAACCGGATTTTCGCCAACCCGCTCGCCGGTTCAGAGCCGCGCAGCAGTGACCCGGCCGTAGACACGGCGCGCGCCGAGCAGTTGTTGGTATCGCACAAGGATCGTCACGAACACGCCCTGGTGATCCAGGCCGTTACCGAAGCCTTGCGCCCGTTTTGCAAGGAATTGCGCATCCCCACTGAACCCTCATTGATCAACACACCGACGTTATGGCACTTATCGACCCGAATCGAAGGAGTGTTGGAAGATCCGAACACCTCGTCCCTGGAACTCGCCCTGGCAATGCACCCTACCCCCGCCGTCTGCGGCTATCCGGCCGATAAAGCACGAATCGCGATCGAAGAAATCGAGGGCTACGACCGCGGCCTGTTCACGGGTATGGTCGGCTGGTGTGATAGCACGGGTGACGGCGAATGGGTGGTCACCATCCGCTGCGCCGAAGTGGAAGCGAACCGCGTGCGTCTTTACGCCGGCGCCGGTGTAGTCGCAGGTTCCAGCCCGGAAAAGGAATTGGCGGAGACAGGTGCAAAGTTCAACACCATGCTCAATGCCCTCGGCATCAGCGAGAGGGTTTAACAATGGAAGATTTAGCCACGGCAACCCATCGCGACTTCACTCCTTGGCCTGCGGAATTGCAGGCGCATTATCGCGCCAAAGGTTATTGGACAGGCGAGCCACTGGGAGATTTGCTGCGTAATGCAGCCAGTACTGAAGGAACTCGCACCGCGATTATCGCCGGCGACAAACAATGGACTTATGAACAGCTGGATCTGCGCGCCGACCAACTTGCGGCCGGATTTATCGCCTTCGGATTAAAACCCGGCGCGCGCGTGGTAGTGCAAATGCCCAACAGCGGCGAATTGTTCGAGGTGCTATTTGCACTCTTTCGCATTGGCGTCGCGCCCATACTTGCCCTGCCCAGCCACCGCTTTGCCGAGATCAACTATTTCTACACCTTCGCCGAGGCGGATGCCTACATCACCTGCGACACCTGGGCAGACTTTGACTACCGCGAACTGGCGCGCAAACTGCGCGACAACCGGGCGACCGCACGCGTGATAATCACCGGCGACGCAGCTGAATTTTGTTCGCTGGCCAGCCTGTACCAAACACCAATAGCCCTGCCGCGAATGGATGCGGGCCGTATCGCGCTTTACCAACTCTCCGGCGGCACCACCGGCGTCCCCAAACTTATCCCGCGCACTCACGACGATTACTACTACAGCGTCCGCGCCAGCGCGGAAATCTGCGGTCTCAATCCCGCATCTGTGTACCTCGCTGTATTGCCAGTAGTGCATAACTTTCCGCTGAGTTCGCCCGGCGCATTGGGGGTGCTTTGGGCCGGCGCAACCCTGGTACTGGCCAGCAGCGGCGCCCCGGACATTGCCTTCCCGCTTATAGAGCAGCACCAGGTAACCATTACCGCCATGGTGCCTCCCCTCGCCCTGACCTGGCTGGTTGCGGCGGAAAATCGCCAGCGCGATGGCAAACCGCCCAAGCTACAAAGCCTGGAATTACTGCAAGTCGGCGGCGCTAAATTCAGTGAAGAAGTCGCGCGACGGGTAAAGACAGTACTGGGCTGCAAACTCCAGCAAGTGTTCGGCATGGCCGAAGGATTAGTGAACTACACCCGTCTGGACGACAGCGACCATCTCCTCGTATCTACCCAAGGCCGCCCAATTTCACCTGACGATGAAATCCGCATCGTCGACGACATGGACAATCCGGTCGCACCCGGCACCACAGGCAACCTGCTCACGCGCGGCCCCTACACCATTCGCGGTTATTTCCGCGCGGCCGAACACAATGCCAAAGCGTTTACCGAGGACGGCTTTTATCGCACCGGCGATCTGGTGCGCATCACGGCAGAAGGTTATTTGGTGGTGGAAGGTCGCGTGAAAGACCAGATCAATCGCGGCGGCGAAAAAATTTCCGCCGAAGAAATTGAAAACCACTTATTGGCCCATCCGGAGGTGCAAGACGTGGCACTGGTCGCTATGCCCGATCCTTATCTCGGCGAACGAAGCTGCGCATTTGTTGCACTCCGCGCCAGGTCAATGTCAGTCAAACGCAGCGACCTCCTGCATTTTTTACACTCGCGCGAATTAGCCGCTTACAAAATTCCCGATCACATCGAATTTATTCCCGCCTTGCCGCAAACACGGTTAGGCAAAGTGGATAAAAAATATTTGCGCGAATGGATTGCCGAAAAAAACGCCCAGCGCTCTGCGCAATAACAACCACCTAATAAAGCAGCAAGCATCTGCAACATTTACTGAAGGAATTTATCATGGCTATTCCAAAAATCGCCCCCTATTCGCTCGCCGACGCAGCGCAGTTGCCGGCAAATAAAATTTCCTCCAATCAAGTGAGCTGGCCAATCGATGCGAGCAAGGCCGTGTTATTAGTCCACGATATGCAAGCCTACTTCGTGGATTTTTACCAGCGCGATGCCGAGCCCATGGCCAGCTTGATCCGCAATATCCAGACATTGAAAGCAGCATGCAAAGCGGCAGGCATTCCCGTGGTTTACACCGCACAACCAGGCGATCAGAAAAAAGAAGACCGCGCCCTGCTCACGGATTTTTGGGGGCCTGGACTTGCGGCCAATCCGGCGCTAACCGATATAGTTGAACAACTCGCTCCCGCTGCGGATGACATCCAATATACCAAGTGGCGTTACAGCGCATTCAAACGCACGCCGCTGCGCGAATTTATGCGTGCACAGAAGCGCGACCAATTAATTATTTGCGGCGTGTACGCGCACATCGGCATTTTATCCACTGCGCTGGAAGCCTTTATGGAGGATATAGAAGCGACGGTAGTAGCCGATGCAGTCGCAGACTTCTCACTCGCCGACCAGCAAATGGCACTCAACTATATCGCGCAACGCTGCGGCTATATTGATAATTTGCACAATGTTATCGCGCAGCTAACACCACAAAAGTCGCAACAAAATCCGCCACAAAACTCTCCATCAAAACCAGCACTGACCCTGGAAGAAATGCGTGAAGATATTGCGCGCATTTTGCTGGCATCGACAGAGGAAATTACTCCCGATGAAAACCTGATGTATTTGGGTTTGGACTCGATTCGCGTAATGAGTTTGCTGGAGCAATGGCGCGCGCGTGGAGCGCAAATCAATTTTATCGATCTGGCAGCAGCGACAACCCTCGCACAATGGTGGCAATTGGTTCAAGCCAAAGCCACACAGACGCCGCTAAACCGCGCTCCGGAGCCGGCATGATGAATGCCATTAATATCCTGCCCACTACTTTTTCAGCACCGCTCACGGCGGCGCAGTTGGGTATCTGGTTAGGTCAGCAATTGAATAGCACAAGCCCTATGTACAACGCTGCTGAATTTATTGAATTGCGCGGCAACTTAAACCGGGATTATTTTGTACAAGCATTACGTGAAGTAGTTTCGGAAACGGTCACGCTTAATTTAATTTTTGAGCAAACTGCAGCAGGTCCGCTACGGCGCTTGCAAGCGGCTGATTGGCAATTACTGGAACTGGATTTCAGCCACAGCGATGCACCATTGCAGCAAGCACAGCAGTGGATGCGAGCGGATCTGGCGACGTGCGTAGATTTGACCACCGGCCCGCTTTTTCGCCAGGCACTTATACAATTAGCGGAACAACATTATCTTTGGTATCAACGCATCCACCATATTGCCTGTGATGGCTTTGGCTTCTCCCTTATCACCCAAGCGGTTGCGGAAGGTTACAATTATTACGCCCAGTACCAGCAACACAGCCACACCGTTTCGACAACGGCCAATGCAGGCAAACAACTAACTGCATTCCAATCTATCCTCACCGAGGACCTAGACTACTCAAATTCACCTGCGCTGAAAAAAGACCGGGCATTTTGGTTACAACATCTCGCCAAAAGCCAATTTTTGGAAAAAAAATTTTCGCCAATCGCCATAGCAGATACAAGTGTGCGGGTAAGCAGTTGGGTTTCAGAAAACGAGCGGGTGCAATTACAAATTCTCGCCGCACAACTTGAAATATCCTGGTCAGACTTGTTAATCGCCTGTGTGACACAAATGCTATATCAGCAAACAGCGGCCGCAGAAATTTCTATCGGCCTGCCAGTCATGAACCGCATGGGCTCTGCCAGCCTGCGTGTACCGGCGATGGTAATGAATATAATTCCCCTCATTATTCAATTTAAAGGTGCGAAGAATTTTGCAGCCTTGGCACAGCAGGTAAGTGCGCAACTAAAAACCTGCCGGCCACACCAGCGCTACCGCTACGAACATTTAAAACGCGACCTCGCCCTCGGCAGCGAGCAACGCTTGTTTGGTGCAGTTATCAATATCATGCCCTTTGATCGCCAGCTGGCTTTTAACAATATACAAACACAAGTGCACAACTTATCGGCCGGACCGGTGGAAGATATTTCTTTTGCTTTTGTGTTGGATAAAAACGGCGGCTTACGCATTGATATCGATGGCAACCCAAACCTCTACAACCTCCAACGATTGCAGGGTATGCAACAGGAGTTGGCGAAACAGATTGCGCAAGTTCAACACAATCCACACCTGCCGCTCCGGCCCGACATAAATAAAATTTCCTGGCTGGAAGGTAAAATCCTGCCGATGCAAAAACATTCCGTACTGGCTGCGATTTACCAGCACATAGAGCAACGCCCACAAGCTATCGCGTTGCAGCACGGGAACAACGAATTAACCTATGAATCCCTTGCGACACAAAGTTCAGAAATGGCAATGGCGATCTGCGATATGGATATTGCGCCCAACTCGGTTATTGCATTGATTTTACCGCGTGGAGATATGGCCATTAGCGCTGCACTGGCCTGCCTGCTTATTGATTGCACTTTCGTATTTATTGATCCAGAGGCGCCTGCGGCACGCAACAGATTAATCCTGCAAGATGCACAACCGACACTGATTATTGTTGAACCTATTACCACGGAGCTGAACAACACATTGCTGGAAGACGCTGAAGCAATTCCGCTGGTAACGCCACAACATCTGCTTTGTCATAGCAACAAAAATGCACCCCAGAGCCAGCATGATTTGATTAAAAAGATGTGGCAACAGGCGGCGCAAAAAAACCTAACGCCACACATGCAAAATCCGGCCTATCTGATTTATACCTCAGGCTCTACCGGCACACCAAAAGGCGTAGCTATCGGCCATCAGGCTCTCGCTGAGTTTGTCGCCAGCAATCGCGATTCTTATTGCATCAGCAGCGATGATCATGTGCTGCAATTCGCCCCATTGCATTTCGATGCCTGTATAGAAGAAATTTTTGTCAGCTTTGCTGTCGGTGCTCGCCTGGTTATTCGCAACAGCGCAATGATCGAGTCCATGCCCGCCTTTATAGCCCAATGTGAAAAATGGCAAATCAGCGTATTGGATTTACCTACCGCTTTCTGGCACGAATTGGCGTACGCCTGCACCCAATTAAAACTTACGCTCCCATCCCGCTTGCGCACAATTATTATCGGCGGCGAGGCAGTGTTGGCAGAGCGTGTTGGCCAATGGCGTGCTTGTTACGGCGATAAAGTTGCTCTGTTCAACACCTATGGGCCAAGTGAAACCACTGTTATCGCAACCTGCACCAACCTCTGCTCGTCGGATGCCGTGTTGCACAAGGCAGCTATTTCAATCGGCGAACCGCTAAGTGGCCGCGCGCTCGCCGTAGTCGACACGCACTTATATCCGCTTCCTAAAGGCGAAGAAGGTGAACTCCTGTTAATGGGAGCGGGCCTGGCCGATGGCTATTTACATTTGCCGGAGAAAACTGCGCAGGCGTTTATTGATATTTCTCTTCCCTGGCTAGATTCGCCAGTGCGTGCCTATCGCACTGGCGACCGGGTCAAAATAAATTCAGAAAACCAGGTTGAGTTTATTGGCCGCCTCGATGACCAGATTAAAATCAGCGGCTATCGAATTGACCCACTCGAAATTGAAGCAGCTTTAATTACACTGCCCAATATCGCGGAGGCAGCAGTCGTTGCGGTAGCAGCAACAGACGGTAATAAAATGCTGATTGCCCATATCGCCAGCAGCAGGCACTACAACATTCAGGATTTACGTGCCCTGCTCAAAACCCAGTTGCCAACTCCCATGTTGCCCGCGCAAATAATGCAGCATGAAAAATTGCCGAGGAATACGACGGGAAAAATTGATCGAAAAGTTCTGCTGAAAATGTCACAAAAATCGGCTGTTGAAAAAGAATTTTCTTTCAGTGCCAATATCGATGCGGCAGATTTCAATGTGGGACAAAAAATAATTTTTGGCCTATGGCAAGAAGTTTTGGGACAGCAATCTATTGGCTTGGACGACGATTTCTTTGCGCTCGGCGGCCAATCACTGCAAACAATCCAAGTGGCAAATCGCCTTACCACTCAGCTTGAACGCAATATCCCAGTGGCACTGCTATTCCAAAATCCTAGTATCCGCAAACTTGCCGATGTTCTGTTTACACAAAAAGAAATGCCTGCAACCAATGTGCAGGAGCAAATGCTTGTCGATTGCCGTGAATTTGAAATCAATTTACCAACTGCCAAGCAAAACAATGCAGCGCAAGATATTCCGTTTGCAACCTCTTCCAAAGCCATTTTATTAACCGGCGCAACCGGCTTTGTGGGCGCACAGTTGTTACATCAACTCCTGACCGAAACGAATCAACTTATTATTTGCACAGTCCGCGCGCCCAGCGAAGGTACGGCGTACCAGCGCCTACGCAAGGCGCTGATCCAACAAGGGCTTGCGCACAGCAAGCTAGACGAGTGTTTTAACCAGCGGGTGAAAATACGGCTCGCCGATTTGGAGCAACCGCGCTTAGGCTTGAGCGTGACCGGATTTGCGGCTTTGGCTCAAAGTGTTTCTGCCATTATCCACAATGCAGCCAATACCAGTGTGATGCGCGACTACCAATCGCTACGTGCGGCAAATGCCTTGAGCACTGGCGAACTACTCAAACTCGCCGCTATGAATTCCACCCCCTTTCATTTGGTTTCAACCATTGCAATTGCCCCGCCGGGAAATCAATTGGGCGAAAATGTTGTAGCCATTCATTCAGGCTTGCTCGATGGCTACCAGCAAAGCAAATGGGTCGCGGAGCAAATGGCGGCTATTGCACAACAAAAAGGTCAGACCGTGAATGTGTATCGACTGGCGCGAGTGACGGGCTCAGCGGCAAGCGGGTACGTTAATCCGAAAGATTTGGTGTGGAGTATTTTGCAAGCGGGATTACCATTAGGGTTATTACCTGATCTTAATATTAGTGAACCCTGGACCCCGGTCGATGCCATCGCCCAATTTATTGTGCGACATGTATTGGCTCAGAAAATCCCGCCCCGGAATGTAAATGCACAACAAGTTAATCCCAATGAAGGTATTTTTAATTTAACGCCCCAACAATCCATAGAGTTTAGGCAACTCTATCAATGGCTGGCGGAGGCTGGTGCCACTATTAAATTAATACCGATTTCGGAATGGTGTAGTCAGGTTAAACAAAATGGTCGCGTGCAAGATCAAGCAATAGTGGAATTTTTTCTCCAGCGTTCGGCACACAGCCAAGCAGAAAAGACTGTAAAACTTCCGCCAATCGACAACCGCCGCTTTAATCAAAAAGCGAGCGAGTATGGAATACAAATTCCCGCCATCACCCAAAGCTTATTTAATCAGTATTTTGCCTATGCAACTTTAATGGGTTGGTTTGCCCGCACGCAACAACAGGCCGATGCCGTGCGTGCGCATTTAGTGAATACCGACGAAGAGAGCCTGAACCATGAGTGAAAAACCCGCACGCACACCCCCGCGTCTGTTACAGGTATTACGCACTGCGCGCATCACGCCACACTTACAGCGCGTAACCCTCGGCGGCGAAAGCCTGAAAGGTTTCCCGCTGCACAGCCACGGCATGCATATAAAAATATTTGTGCCACGAGCGCATCAGTCGCAACCACAATTGCCGCAGTTAACAGCGCAGGGAATTGTGTGGCCTCCCGCTCATGAACGGCCAATTACCCGCACCTACTCTGTCCGCCAATATCGCGCTGAAGCAAATGAACTGGACGTTGAATTTGTGATGCACGATTGTGGCGACTATGCGTCTGACACTATTAGCCCCGCTGCCCGCTGGGCAAAAAATGCCAAGCCGGGCGATTGGCTGGGTATCGCCGGCCCCGGCGGGCCAGAGCCGTTACTTGCTCCCGCTGACTGGCAAATATTGGCCGGCGATTTAACTGCCCTGCCCGCCATAGCGGCACTGTTAGAAACTTTACCGGACAGCGCACGCGGCTTTGCGTTTATTGAAAGCGATGAAGCAGCCGATCAAATCGAGCTTGCGCATCCCGCCGGAATTATTGTGCGCTGGTTGGTGCGCGCCACTGACGGTAGTGATGTTTTATTGGATGCAGTTAAACGCATAGCGCCACCACTGGATACAACATCCATCGCCGCTTTTATCGCCGGCGAAAATACTGCGGTAGTCAGTATCCGCAATTATTTGCGCGCAACTTACGGGTTAAACAAACGCAACCTTTACGCCGTGCCCTATTGGCGACGCGGGCAGGACGAAGAAACTTACCACCAGGAACGGCATCGCATTATGGATGAGGTGTATTGAACATGTACGCCGAATTCAAACACAAAATTGTTTTGGTAACTGGCGCAGCGCAAGGCATTGGCAAAGCCGTCGCCGATGCACTCTTGCAAGCCGGGGCTCGCGTAGTTGCAGCCGACATTCAATTTACCTATAGCTCACTTGTGGCTGCTGGAAATTTTTATCCAGTCCATCTTGATGTGAGCAATTCACAGGCGGTAAATCAATTAATTGCGCAGATAGAAAAGCAAATAGGCGCGATTGATTACCTCGCCAATGTTGCCGGGATTTTACGCCTCAATTCACTGCTGGAAACTACCGACAAGGAATGGCAAGACACCTTCGCTATCAACACCACCGGCAGTTTTTTTGTATGTCGCGCGGTGGCTCGTTCCATGGTAAGACACAAGCGCGGCGCAATAGTGGCCGTGAGTTCTAACGCAGCACAAATGCCCCGCATGAACATGGGTTCCTACGCTGCGTCCAAAGCGGCATTGAGCCAGATGATTAAATGTTTAGGCTTGGAATTGGCGCAACATAATATCCGCTGCAATCTGGTTTCACCCGGCTCCACCGATACCGACATGCAGCGCCAATTCTGGCGCGATGCCAGTGGCTCCACGCAGGTTATCAAAGGGTCACTGGAAAATTATCGCGGTGGAATCCCGCTGCAACGCATAGCTACACCTGAGGCGATTGCGCACAGCGTATTGTTTTTACTTTCCGACCATGCGGCGCATATCACCCTGGAAAATATTATCGTCGACGGCGGCGCAACGCTTGGCTGCTGATCAAAACAATCACCTCTTCAATTATAAAACGAGGCTAATCATGGACAAGACTTTACCGCAAGTTAACACCACGCTGAATCTCAGCAATTCCTTCGCACTGGCTGAACAAAGTAAAAAACGAGTAGCTGGCTTCACCCAATCGATGATGAAAAAACCGGAGCAATTCGCACCGGGGCATTTTCCTATTTATATCGAAAAAGCCGAGGGTGCTTTAGTAACCGATATCGATGGCAATGAATACATCGATTTTATTTGCGGACTTGCAGCGAATACCCTCGGTCACAACCATCCGGTAGTAGTCAACGCGATTACTGCAAATTTACACAAAGGTTTAATTCATTCACTGCCAACACCGGTTGAAGTGCGCACCGCAGAAACCCTTTCCACAATGATTCCCGGTGCGGAAATGGTGCGTTTTTTTAAAACTGGCGCCGATGCCAATTCAGCCGCTGTGCGCCTCGCACGCTTTATCACCGGCAAAGAGCACATCATTACTGTAGGCTACAACGGCTGGCACGATCAGTATCAATTCGATACACCGGGCGTCCCTACCGCTATCCAACAATTTACCCATCGCATGCCGCTGTTCACGCCGACAGACGAACAACCCATTCTCGATTTAATACAAGCGCAAGCAGAAGTGCTAGCGGCTGTTGTGCTATCGGTGCCTTATAACCGCACCCTCAGCGCCGAGTTTGTCGGCAAAGTACGTGCAGCCTGCACCACGAACGATGTGTTGTTAGTGATGGACGAAGTGGTCACCGGTTTCCGCTTGGCATTGGGTGGTGCGCAGGAATTTTTTGGGGTCGCCGCCGATTTGGTTTCACTTTCCAAAGGTATTGCCGCAGGCATGCCGCTCTCTGCGGTGACAGGCCCGGCCAAGTTTATGGCGGAGATGGAAAAGTTACAGGTTTCAACCACCTTCGGCGGCGAAATGTTATCGCTTGAAGTGTGCGATGCGGTCCTGAAGGAATACCAACACAGCAATTACATCGAGAAAATTGCTGCGTTGGGATGGCGGTTAAAAAATGGGGTCAACCAGATTTCCCAAACCCTGGGAACGCCATTGCAAGTGGTGGGTTATGATCCAATACCCATGTTCTTGTTCGCCAAAAATCCAGCCGAGCATGCAAAAATCGCTGAAAAATTTTTAGCACAAATGGCAAAGCGTGGGGTATTGCTGCGCCGCGAGGTCAATTTTATTTGCGCAGTACACACCGAAGCACAAATTGATTTTACGATTAACGCGGTTAAGGAATCACTCATTGCTATGCAACAAGCGGGGGTATTTTCCGCAGCAGCAACTCCAGCCTAACAATTAATTTAACTTCAGCCCTGCAAACTGTGCCGCGCCATGCGGCGCAGTTGATCAGGCTTTATAGCTGGAAAGCTGTCGTTTAATCTCTTCAGTTAATTGCGAAACCTCTTCCGCCGAACGCAAAGTTTCCTGCACCCGCTGGTGGTTTCTATCACTATTGCTGTTGATGCGGATGATATTACTGTTGATATCCTCGGCGACTTTACTCTGCTCGCGCACCGACGCAGAAATTTCCTGGTTCAAGCCACTGAGTTGCGAAACTGCGGATAGCACTTGTTGAATTGATTTACCGGAGCCATCAGCCGCCGCAACATTCGATTGAACCTGGTTCTCCGCCAAGCGCATTTGCTCCGATGCATTGATCGAATTGACCTGGAAGCGTTTGACCATTTTATCAACCTCTGCAGTAGATGCTTGAGTCCTGCTGGCAAGTGAGCGAACCTCATCGGCAACTACTGCAAATCCCCGGCCTTGTTCACCTGCGCGCGCCGCTTCAATCGCTGCATTCAATGCCAATAAATTGGTTTGCTCGGCAATCGAGCGGATCACATTTAGCACCGCACCAATTTCGTTGCTCGCATCGGCGAGCGCTTCAATGCCATGAGCAGCTTGCTCGATGTT
>DATIDX010000376.1:0-11156 GCA_035456025.1 Cellvibrio sp.
CCTTTATCAATGTCTATTCCGGGCCGGGGCGCGGCTATCCGATTTTCCATGTGGTCGAGCGCGAAGAAGTTATTACTCTGCTGAAAAGCCGCACCGAGTGGATCCAGATTAAAACCCGGCGTGGCATCACCGGCTGGATCAAACGCGACGACATGCAATTCACCCTCGCGCTCGACGGCAGCAAACCCGAGTTTCCCGATAGCAAACAGGCGGATTATTTGGTTGACCGCGTCGAGCTGGGCGCGGCTTACGGCGACTTTGCCGGCGCCGACAGTTTGAGCATGAACCTCGGCTATCGCTTTACTAAAAACTTATCGGCGGAATTGCGCTACGCCGAAAACACCGGCCAGTTTTCCGACAGCCAGATTATCGGCGCCGGTGTTTTGTTCCAGCCCTTTCCCGAATTGCGGGCATCGCCTTTTTTCAGTGTGGGCGGCGGCAGTATCAAAACTTTCCCCAGTTCAACGCTCGTGCAAACCGAGGACCGGGATGACAATTTATTGCAGGCCAGTCTGGGTGCTTATGTGCATATCACCGGTCGTTTTTTCCTGCGGGTGGAGTGCACTAACCACTACATACTCACCAGCCGCAATACCAACGAAGAGGTCAATGAATGGAAACTAGGATTCAACATCTTTTTCTGATCCTGCTGCTCGGTTTAACCGGCATATGCAGCAGCGCTTACGCGCAGGATGATGGCACCAGCGAGGACGACGAGCTGGAGCAAATCATCACGCCCGATATCAAGCGCCGCACGATCAAAGAAGATGACCTGGACAGCGAAAATTTCGAGATGGGCATTTTTTACGGCATGCTCAGCATTGAGGATTTCGGCACAAACGATGTGATCGGCATTAACTTCGCGTATCACATCACCGAAGATTTTTTTGTCGAAGCCGCCTACGGTGTGAGCCAAACCGAAAAGACCAGCTATGAATTATTGAGCGGTGGTGTTGAATTGCTCACTGACGATGAACGCGACCTGAGCTATTACAATTTATCGGTTGGCTATAACTTTTTACACGGCCAGGTTTTTTTCTCGGACAAATGGACCTTCAATAACCACTTCTACATTATTGCCGGCGCGGGTAATACCGATTTTGCGGCAAAGGATTATTTCACCACTAACTTCGGTGCTGGCTTGCGCGTTTACGCTACCGATTGGGTGGCGCTGGATGTGAGTATGCGCGGCCACAGTTTCAAACATGAGTTGTTCGGGGAAAGTAAAACGGTCACCAACCTGGAATCGCGCTTGGGGCTGTCGTTATTTTTCTAAAAATTTTCGGGGTTATTTTCTGCATCTTATTTTTTGTTGGGAGTGAACACATGCTGTCGAAAAACCGCAGTTATAAAAACTTGTTTAGCCTGGGCGCGATACTGCTCGCCAGTTTGATGAGCGTTAATACCGTTGCTGACCCGGCGCCCGATTTCACTCTGCAAAGCAGCACCGGCGAAAACATTCGCTTGGCTGAACAGCGCGGTCAGGTGGTGATGTTGAATTTTTGGGCCTCTTGGTGCGGCCCTTGCCGCAAGGAAATGCCGCTGCTGGATGAAATGTCCAAGCGCTATTCCGCTGCCGGTTTTGTGCTCTACGGTGTGAACGTCGAAGAGGACAACACTGATGCAAAAAAATTGATCAAAGAGTTGGGCGTGACCTTCCCGATTTTGTACGACACCGAAAGCAAGGCGAGCAGTTTGTATCAAGTGGATGCCATGCCGACCACCGTAGTGATCGACAAAAAAGGTGAAATCCGTTTCGTTAATCGCGGTTACAAACCCGGTGACGAAAATAAATACCGCGACCAAATCCGTGAGCTGATCAAAGAATGATACTGCGCCGCCTCTTATTGCTCGCGCTGCTGTTTAGCATCGCCGCTTGTAGCTCCGTCAAGCCATGGGTAAAGCCCTATGAGCGGCAAAAAATCGCCGATGAAATCATGAGCTTCGAGCGCGATCCTATCGCTGATTCCTATTTGCATCACGTTTACGATGCACGCGAAGCAGCGCGCGGCGGCGACGGCGCATCGGGAGGTGGCTGTGGCTGTAATTAATCGTTTGCTGTTGCTGGCCCTGGCCTTTGTCGCCAGCTGTGCACAGGCGGCGGTATTGCCGGACGAGCGCATCGACCTGCTGTATCACGGTTACGATGGCGGCGGTGCGCAAATTGATGGCCCCTCGGTGCTGGTGCGCAAAAATATTGGTGCTTCGGTGTCGGTGGCAGCCAATTATTACGTCGATATGGTGAGCAGCGCATCGATTGATGTGCAGACCAATGGTCGCCAGGGTGTCGATGTGGAAAGCGGCGCATCCAAATACAGCGAAGAGCGCAAAGAGTACGGTTTTAGCGGGCAATACCTGGTGGACAGATCGACCATCAGCCTCGGTTACACCTCGAGTAACGAGAACGACTACGACGCGTCAACTTATAGCTTCGGCATCAACCAGAGTTTCTTTGGCGATTTGACCACGCTCGGATTCGGTGTGAGTTTTGGCGATGACCTGGTAGGGCAAAACAATGCGGACGGCAGTACTAATCCGGATTACAAACGCGATTTGCAACGCCGTAAATACGGTGTCAATGCTTCGCAAATCGTGACCAAAAATTTATTGGCATCGGTGAGTTTCGATACGGTGACCGATCAGTGTTTAAACCTCAGTGAAGACCTGAGTTGTCTGAACAATCCCTACCGGCAGTATCGCTACCACGATGGCAACAGTTACAAGTGGGATCTTGAAAAATATCCACACACACGCAGCAGCGATGCATTGGGCATTCGCGCCATCTACCATTTACCCTGGCGCGCTTCGGTGCGCGGCGAGTGGCGCGATTTCAAAGATTCCTGGGGCATAAAAGCGAATAACTATGAGCTGCGTTACACCCACGCCTATCACAGCGACTGGATTTTCGAAGGCAAAATTCGTTTCTACGACCAGCCGACCGGCGCCGATTTTTACAGCGATATTTTTGATTACAAAGATGCGCAAAATTATCTCGCGCGCGACAAGGAGTTAAGCCCGTTCACTTCGACGGTGTTTGGTCTGGGTGTTACCTATAAAATTCCGGCCGGTACTATTCCCTGGTTTGAAAAAAGCACCGCCAATTTATATTGGGACAAATTTGATATCGACTACGAAGATTTCCGCGATGCGCGGGTATCGCCTGAAGACTACGCAGCGGGCGATGAGCCGCTCTACAGTTTGAAGGCCGATGTGATCCGCCTCTATTTATCTTTTTGGTTTTAAGTTATTTCTAATGCGGCACTACCAATGATGTATTGGCGAGTGCCGCACAGTTATCCCTTCCTTACTGCTTTGTTCCCCACATCCAACGCAATATTTCCGGCAGCAACACCCCGCCGTGCTTATCGGAATGATCGCCGTCGCCCCATACATGTTTGATGTCGTAGCGCGGGCCTTTATCCTTAACTTCATCCGCGTGGTGATTGGCCCACAAGAGTGCGGCGAGCATTTGTTGGTTGGCTAAAAACCAGTTGCCGTGTTCGTTATCCAGGTCGTTGCTGCCGTCCTGCAAAAAAATCCGCAGCGGGCGGATGGGCGATTTGCGGATCAAGCCGGGATAAAGGTCGCCGCCGGGAACCAGCGGTGTGGTCGAAGTCGCTGGTTGGTAGCCGATGGAGGTATAGCTGCCAATGATGCTGATCACATTGCGGAAGGCATTGGGCTTATGCCAGGCCACAGTGAAAGCGCAGATGGCGCCGCTGCTCGTGCCCCCGATAATCCGGTTTTCTGGCTTGCTGCTGATCGCATAGGTTTTTTCAATTTGCGGCAAGAGTTCATCCAGCAACATGCGCGCGTAACTGTCGTTGAGTGCATCGTATTCCTGCGCGCGGTGATCGGGGTTGGACATGCCGAGGTTGTCGGGATAGGTCGCGCTGGTATTCCCCGGAGTGATAAATAAACCGATAGTGGCGGGAATCGCCTTTTGGTGGATAAGGTTGTCCAGCACCTCGGGCACGCGCAGCGAGCCTTCAGGGTTGGTGGCGCGCTGGCCATCCTGAAACACCAGTAGGTTGAGTGGCTTCTGGTGCAGGCTCTCGTAATTGGCCGGCAAATAAACCCAGTAGCGGCGTACAGTGTTGCTAAAAATCTTGCTGTGGAATTCAAACGGGCCTTTTAAGGTGCCGCTGGGCACACCGGGCTGTACCAGTGAGTCGCGTGTGAATTGGTAATCGCCCGCTTTGCGCACTGGCTCAGTGGCCAAGGTGCCAGCGGCGGCCAGCAGCAGCGAATGCGCCGCGATTAATTGCAGCAGTAGGTGCTTCATGGGAGTCATCCTCGCATCTGGTTATTGTGAATATACAGATAAAAAAATAGGGCGCTTCTGCGCCCCATTTGGTTGATCAACTGCTACTAACGTTTAACCGTTACATAATCATCCATCGCGCGATGGGGCATGTCGATCCAGTTATCCGCCGGCAATTCGGGAATTGGTGCCGGCGTTGCCAGAGGTGGATGCTCAATCGCCAGCAATTCATTCAAGTGTGTCAGCACCGGATCTTCGCGCGTTTCATCCGGGCTTAAGAAGATCTTGTGGTTGCGGGTGATGCGCCCCAAATCGAGACTGCTGGAGTAGCGCACCAGCGGCGCGGCCAGTACCAGCCCGGTCACTACCGGCAAGAGCCACCAGAAAAAAATGGGTGCGTAGATATAGGTCATGGTCGCCCATGCTAATGCTGCGATGGTCATCTTGGAGGTGCGCGCAAAGCACTCGCCCCAAGGCAGCAAGCGACCCTCGCGGTCCTGTGAATCCCAATTGACTTTGAAGCCGAGGAACACAGAAATCACGAAGTAAGCGTGATACACCATCATGATCGGAGCGATTAGTATCGCGAACACTGTTTCACTTACTGTGCCTTTGAGGATCGCGCGCGCGCCGCCGAATTGTTTGCGCCGGCGCGTCAGGGCGACTACCACCCCGAGCAGCTTGGGGCCCATTAGCAGGGTGGTAGTGAGCAGGATCAGCGACACAATCAATTCGGTTTTGGCGATCGGCCAGTTGGGGTAGAGCTGGTAGGTCTCGGTGAAATAGACATTGGAATTGATCGCGCGCACCACCGCATCGGCGGTGCTCAGCGCTAGCATCAGCAGCCAAATCAGCGAGGTGATGTAGGCGATGGCACCGAGGAGAAAGTGCATGCGGCTGATCGGGTGCAGGTCTTTGGTGTGAACTATGCCTAGATGCTGGATATTGCCCTGCACCCAGCGACGGTCGCGTTTGGCGTAGTCGATGATGTTGCAAGGGACTTCTTCGTAGCTGCCTTCGAGGTCCGCGAGCAGGAATACATCCCAGCCGGCGCGGCGCAGCATTGCGGCTTCCACGAAGTCGTGGCTGAGGATGTCGCCACCAAAGGGCGCCTTGCCCGGTAGGGTCGGCAGGCCGCAGTGATCAATAAAGGCGCGCATGCGGATGATCGCGTTGTGGCCCCAATAGTTGGCGGCATCGGTCTGCCAGAAGGCGAGGCCGGTGGCGAGCATAGGGCTGTAGAGCACTGCGGCGAACTGTACAAAACGGCCGAAGAAAGTGGTCTGGCGCACCGGGATAGGAATGGTCTGGATCAAACCGACACGCGGGTTGGCTTGCATGGCGCGCACCATTTTCACCAGGCAATCGCCAGCCATAACGCTGTCTGCATCCAGCACAATCATGTTTTCGTAGTTGCCGCCCCAGCGCTGGCAAAACTCGGAGAGGTTGCCCACTTTGCGCGCGGTATTTTTTTCGCGCCGACGGTAAAACGTTTGTTTGCTCAACTCACCCAGGCGGTCAGTCAGCTGCTGCCAGGCGTCGCGCTCGGCTTGGGCGATGGTGAGGTTGGTAGTGTCGCTGAGCAGGAAAAAATCGAACTGGGCAATTTCGCCGGTTTTCTCCAGTGAGCGCAGGGTGGCCTCAAAGCCGGCGATCACCCGGTGAGTATCCTCGTTGTACACCGGCATCACTACTGCCGTGCGACAAGTGATAGGCGAGGTGTCTTCAAGTATGCGTTTGGTAAATCTGAGCGAAAGCGGATCTATGCCCAGCATCTGCAAGACAAAGCCGAACAGTCCGCTCCAGAAGGCGAGGCTGAGCCAGGTAAAACTGATGCCGAAGAGCACGAGGATAACGGTTTCAAGGGCGGTCAAATCATTGGCGCGCAGGATATCGAACATGATGTACACGCCGGTGATGGCGGTAACTATGCTCAGTATCACGTAGATATAGCGACGCAATGACTTGCCCGGGATGCGGATAGCATCGGCGGGCAGTCCGGTTAAATCGGCGGGGGCGCGGTACTCATGGGTCATATCAGATGGCGTCCGGGTACCAGACATAGCTCCATACTTCGCTCAGGCGCTGGTCGCGCAGCTTCAGGAACAGGCGCATATCCGCCACCTTGTTGCCCTCTGGTTCCAGCTTGAAGGAGGCGCGCCAGGTGCGGCCATCGGGCAGGCGGCGAACCACCAGCTCGCTGATGTTGCCAGCGGATTTCTGCATTTCGGCCACCAGCGGCGCATCGGCCGACAGGTTATCCAGCTCGCCACCGCGGAAATCGATAACAAACTTGCGCTTGCTCACTGGCGGCGGGTTGGCCTGTCCAGGATTGGCGCCCCAGCCGATACGGGTGCGGATTACCTTGGCGCCGGTGTTTTCAGGCAAGTGGTCGTCAAAGGTGCGCAGGCGATATTTGAAGGTGGCATTGGAGCCCGCTTTCATCGACTTGGCGGGAACCCAGTAGGCAACCACGTTATCGTTGGTTTCGCTATCGCTCGGGATCTCAACTAATTCAGCGCGGCCTTTGCCCCAGTTGCCTTCAGGAATTACCCACATGCTTGGGCGCTTCTCGTAGCGTGATTCCATATCCATGTAGTGGTCGAAATCGCGGTCGCGCTGCAACAGGCCAAACCCGCGCGGATTTTCATCCAGCATGGAAGAAACGCGCAGGCTGCGGTGGTTGCTGATTGGGCGCCAGATCCACTCGCCGTTGGATGCCGCCATCAACAAACCATCCGAATCGTGTACTTCAGGGCGGAAATCATCGACAAAGCGGGTGTGGTTCTCGCCCCACATATACATACTGGTAAGCGGTGCTACGCCGACTTTAAGAATGTCTTTACGCGCGAAAATGCGCGCTTCCACTGCCATCTCGGTCGGTGCACCGGGAATGATTTCAAAGCGGTAGGCGCCGGTGATGGATGGACTGTCGAGCAGAGCGTACATCACCATACGCGTATCGGTCGGACCGGGTTTGACCAGCCAGAATTCGCGGAATACCGGGAACTCTTCCCCTTTAGGTTCGGCGGTATCAATCGCCAGGCCGCGCGCCGACAAGCCATATGCCAGGCCAGGGCCTACAAGGCGGAAATAAGACGCCCCTTGGAAAACCACAAACTCATCTTTGTATTCATTGCTGTTGAGCGGGTAGTGGATGCGGAACCCGGCAAAACCGATATTGTTGGGCGCAACACCTGCAAGCGGCGCAGCAGGGCCGTCGTAGTTAAAATATTCCTGCTTGAACTGCACGAATGCATCCGGGCCTTCGGTGGCCATATGCAGGGTGACGGGCTCGCGGTACAGGAAGCCTGGGTGGAACAATTGCAGCTCAAACAGGGCTTCGTTGTGCCATAGCGATGACTCAGGGCGGAAGCGAATGGAGCGATACTGGTCGTAATTCATATTGGCCAGCGCTTCGGGAATATTGGCTTGTATTGGCTTATATTCACGGCGGGCAAGCAATTTGGCGCGTGAGGCGATCGCATCGAACAGAGCTGGCTGGGCAATTTCGGTTGCCGCCGCCGGTGCTACTGCGGGTTGTTGTTGAGGTTGCTGCGCACTGGCGATTCCAGCCATGCCGGCACCCAGGATGCAACTCATTGCCAGGGAGGCGATGCTGGTGCGGGCAAATGATCGATTACCGGCCTTTTTGTTGTTAAACAACATGCTCATCCACTCTTTCTCCGCGTCGGATTATTGAGATTGTCAAAATTAAAAAATGGTTCGATTCGTTAGTTCCTGGCTGCACCAGTTAAGTCGCTGAGTGATCGCAGTGTATTTATCCAATACTGCTGTCATCCAAATTTGCGCAGGCGATCCACGCTCCGCGGTGAAAGCGAAATCCATATGAAGAATCAGGTGAGATATGCAGCGCCGATCCTGGGCGTGCCTGGTGCAGATGCAGGGAATCGGCGCGCATTGTAAACCATCTGCCACTGAAAAATAGGGTGTCAGGCTGTTTCGGTGCAGGCTTTTTTTAACGCTTCTTTGCAGTGTGGGATCGCGGTTCACTGCTGTTTCAAAATATTTAGTTATTACCAATCAATCTTTGCGATTAACGCGGCATCGACTTTACTCAAAAAGTAACCAGCCAAGGAGAGTTATATGCAAAATGCAACCCGCGATACCAATATAGTTACCTTAGCCCCCCAACCCAAATTGCTGCCTGTTGTAAGGCGCGTCATAGAACAGTTGGATCAATTGTTTATCGAATATTTCGGCAAGCTCGGCAAAGCGCTCGCCCAGGATGTATTCAAACAATGGTTGATCGCGGGCAAAACTGGTCCCTCCGGTCTGCGCCGTTACGTATTCGCGCTCAGCACCCAACTGGATGATCCCGATGTGCGCAGTGAATTTACTGAGCGCGCCGAGCGTTTGTTGCTGCATCTGCAATCAGGTTATGTGAGCTGAGCCGAGGCCAAATCCTCACCTCTTTTTTCCCTTGCGGTTATCCCGTAGGGGATCTGTTTTTTTGCTGCTACACTCAAGACATCCTTTTTAAACTGTCTTGCTGCGGTTGGTTGAGATGCCCAACATAAGAACCTACATGCGCGAAAACCCGATAGCTGCGCGGCTATTGGGGTTAATCATTATCAGTAGTTCGATCATCACTCTGGTGGCCATTTTGTTGCAGCTGCACAGCAACTTTAATGATGATATCGCCGCCCTCGAAAAACGCCTCGATCAAGTGCGCATCAGTACTCTCGCCAGTATCACCAAAAGCCTGTGGGGGTTTGACCAGGAGCAATTGAATATCCAGATCAACAGCGTGCTTGCGGTGGACGATGTAGTCCAGGTCAAAGTGGTGTGGCACGATTGGAATAATACTGAGCAGACATTGGTCGCCAGCAATAACAATTACGACCCCAAAGAGTTGGAAAATAAACGCAGCCAATTCCTGGTGCGCAGCTATCCGCTGGTTTACGTTGATGCCAGCACACCTGAACAGCAGCTGGGTGTGCTCACAGTGACAGCGAGCCTCAGCAGCATTTACGACAAATTGTGGGAGCGCGCATTTTTTATTGCGTTAGTGCAGGGCACCAAGACGCTGGTAATCGCACTGTTTATCGTCTGGCTGGTACACACCTTGCTGACGCGACATATGAAAACCATCGCGAATTACGCGCGCCACCTCAATTTGGAAACGCTCACCAAACCGCTCAAACTTAAACGACTTAAAGTTAACTCCACATCGGATGAGTTGGATAATGTTGTCAACGCCATTAACCACATGCGCGAGACCTTGCTCGATGATATCGAGCAGCGCCACGCGATTGAGATGGCGCTGCTAACTGAAAAAGAAGAAAAGTTGGAAACCCGTCGCCAAAAAAATGCGGCAGAAGACGCAAGTCGCGCGAAAAGCCAATTCCTTGCCACCATGAGCCATGAAATCCGCACGCCAATGAATGGGGTTATCGGCATGTTGGAAATGTTGCGCGACACGCCGCTCGATGACAACCAAAAACATTACATAGACGTAATCCACCGCTCTGGTGAAACGCTGCTCACCATCATCAACGACATTCTTGATTACTCGAAAATCGAAGCCGGAAAAATGCAGCTCGAAGAAACGACTTTTGAGCTGGATGAGTTGATTGAAAATTGCGTGCAATTATTCGGTGCCACAGCCAATAAGCGGCAGATCGAACTATTCGGTGGGCTTGATCCCGATGTTCCCAAGTGGGTCAAGGGCGACCCGACGCGTCTGCGCCAGATTATTATTAATCTGCTGGGGAATGCCTTCAAATTTACCACCGACGGATTTGTCTCGTTACGCGTCAGCCAGGTTAGGGCAATGCCCGATGGCAAGGTGGAATTGCGTTTTGTAGTGCAAGACAGCGGTATAGGTATAGACATGAATAACACCGCCGATTTGTTTGATTCATTTAATCAAGCTGATGCGTCCACAACACGCAAATATGGCGGTACAGGTCTGGGCTTGGCCATTTGTAAAAGCCTTGCGGAATTAATGGGTGGCGAAATCGGCGTAGACAGTGAAAAAGGGCGCGGTTCAACCTTTTGGTTTACCGCGCGCCTGGGGCAGGAAGATGTTTATGATTTAAATTCAGCGCCTGCGGATTCCGGTCGCGAACTGCTGCGTAATAAAAAATTATTATTCGTGGAGACCAATCGCAACCTTGCGGATTTTATTGCGCGCTATTGTGCTGCTTGGGGGGTCAGCACGGATGTAGCTCCTTCAGCAAAAATGGCGCTGACGCAATTAAAACACGCGCTCCATTCTGGCGAGCCCTATGATTTTGTCGGCTTCAATTATCTATTGCCGGATGCCAATGGATTTGAGTTTACGCAATCGTTGCGCGCGCTGCCCGAATATCGCGAATTGCCATTGTTTATGTTTAGCGCCGGTGATGTTTATCATGATCAAGCGCAAATGCGCAGCCTTGCTATCCATTCGGTGTTGCGCAAACCTATCTCGATAAAATTGTTGCGCCAGGAATTAATTGCGCTATTGGGGCATGAGGCCGCGCCAGTTATCGCGGTTGAGCGCAAAAGTCAGGATTTGGATAAGTTTGCGCATTTGCGTGTACTGGTCGCAGAAGATAATCCCGTTAACCGTATGGTCATAAAAGGTTTACTAGGCAAACTGAACATAGCGCCGACGTTTGCCGAAAACGGGGCAGAAGCGTGCGATGCAGTAAGAGGTGCGAGTGAGCGCTTTAATTTGATTCTGATGGATTGTGAAATGCCGGAGATGGATGGTTTTGAAGCGACGCGCAGTATCCGCGATTACGAGCGGCGCGAGGGGTTGTCGGCTACGCCCATTATTGCGCTCACTGCACATGCGTTACAGGAGCATCGCGAAGCCGTTTTTGCCAGCGGTATGAATTACTATCTGTCCAAACCTATCACCTTCAACAATCTGTATTCG
>DATIDX010000377.1:0-18316 GCA_035456025.1 Cellvibrio sp.
CAATGAAGACTGGCCGCAATTATCGGCCAATGATATCGCTCAGAGTTCAGCCTTTTTTGGTATGCCTTTTATAAAAGATATGCAGCCATTCTGTGCTGTCTGGCCAAAAGCAAAATTGCCCGAGGATTATTGGCAGCCGATCAAAAGCGATGTGCCGGCGCTCTTGTTGTCCGGCAAACACGATCCGGTTACGCCAGAATCCTGGGCACAGATGGTTGCGAAAGATTTATCCAATGCAACGTCGCTGGTCGCGGCGGGTGGCAACCACGTAATTTCGACCGAAGGCTGTGTTCCACAATTGATCGCGCAATTTATCGAGCGGGCGTCCATGCATAACCTAAACACCTCCTGCGTAGAAAAAATCAAGCCATTACCGCTGGTATTGGGTGCTAACCAGAAAAAAACGGCAAGTTCGGCGAGCAGTTTTTCTTCGAACAGTTCGTCCTCGAACAGCTCTTCCTTAAACAATGTTTCCCCGATCAATATGTCATCCAGTGGGAGCGCAGAATAATGATTCGCGTAGAGCATTTGAGTAAAACCTTTGCGGCAAAAAAGCGCACTGGCATGCAATTGCCCGGTATAAAAAAGAGCACTGCACCTGCGACCATTACGGCGTTGGATGATGTGAGCTTCACCTTGAATGATGGCGAGATCACTGGCTTGTTGGGTTTGAATGGCGCGGGAAAATCCACGCTTATGCGCCTGATTTACGGGTTGTTGCAGCCGACGGCCGGCGATGTTTGGATCAACGAACACCAAGTGAGTAAAAACCCCAATGCCGCGCGCCAGTTGCTGGGTGTGCTGCCGGACGATACGGGGTTATATAAGCGCTTAACCGCGCGCGAAAATATCCGCTACTTTGGTGAGTTGCAGGGAATGCAAGGTGCGGCACTGGAAAATGCCATCAATCAATTAATCAGCTGGTTGGGCATGGAAAAAATTGCCGAGCGCCGCGCCGAAGGTTTTTCATTGGGTGAGCGGATGAAAACCGCACTGGCGCGCGCGATTGTGCATCAACCACAACATATTTTGTTGGATGAGCCCACCAATGGTTTGGATGTAATCACCACGCGCGCGGTGCGCCGTATGTTGCACGAGTTAAAACAGCAGGGGCGCTGTGTAATTTTTTCCAGTCATTTGATGCATGAAGTAAGTGGTTTGTGCGACCGCATTATTGTGATTTCCCATGGAAAAATTTTGGCTGATGGTAATTTAGAAGCAATTCTGGATGCTGGCAAATCGCACAATCTGGAAGAGGCATTTGTCAATTTAGTCCTGCCGCAGGAGGAGCAGCAATATGCGTGAATTGTTGAATAAGATAAGAATTGTATTTCGCAAGGAATGGCGCGATGCATTGCGCGATAAAAGAAGCCTGCGCATGACGCTGCTGATGCCGATTTATTTTGTCGGTACATTTGTGGCGTCGTCGCTGTTTATTATCCACATGAGCAACCAATCGCGGGCGACAAATAATGAGCCGATCAAACTCGCTGTTGTGGGCGCAGAACAGTTGCCATCGTTAATTGATTGGTTGCAGGAGCGCGGCGTGCAAGTTGATGCGGTGGGTGATGATGCTTACCAAAAAGTTGAAACTGGTGAACTGGGTTATGCCTTGGTTATCCCCAAAGATGCACGTGAAAAATTTGCCACGGGGGAGTCAATTGAACTGGCGCTGATTTTTGATGCTACCAATAATAAATTGCAGGGTGCAATCCAGTTTGTGCGACAGCAGATCTGGAGTTGGAATGGCCGTATCGGCAGTTTGCGGTTGTTGTCGCGCGGCATTTCTCCCGGCATTGTCAACCCGGTTTATATTCGCGACCTCAATATTGCCAGCGATGAAAAAATGGGATTTTTCGTCATGGCCACCTTGCCGATGTTTTTAATCATCACGGCATTTATGGGTAGTGTTGGTTTTAGTGCGGATATGACCGCCGGTGAGCGCGAGCGCCGCTCGCTTGAATCCTTGTTGATTACGCCCGCCTCGTCGACCGTATTGATATTGGGCAAATGGCTCAATAGTTTTTCTCTCACGCTGGTGGTGTTGCTGGTTGAGGTGAGCTTATTCATTCCCGCACTCGCCTACATACCTTTTAACGAGCTGGGTTTGCGTGTCGATGTCTCGCCGCTGGAATTGGCGGGTGTGTTTGTAGTGCTGGCTTCATTGGCACTGTTATCGACTGGATTGCAGTTTTTGATTTCATTGTTTGCACGCAGTTTCAAAGATGCGCAAACCTACATGGGATTGATGGTGTTTATTCCCATGGTGCCGCTGTTTTATACCATCGTTAATCCGAGCGCCTACGCTGACTGGTTCCGCTGGGTGCCAGTACTGGGACATCAGGTGTTGATCAAGGATTTGTTGCTCGGCGGCAATATTAACGCAGCGCACTTTGTGCAATTGTGGTTGGTAT
This sequence comes from Cellvibrio sp., assembly GCA_035456025.1. Taxonomy (GTDB): domain Bacteria; phylum Pseudomonadota; class Gammaproteobacteria; order Pseudomonadales; family Cellvibrionaceae; genus Cellvibrio. The sequence continues at coordinate 2,415 of DATIDX010000377.1, forward strand.
CGGGAGTGACTGCATTCGTCTTTTTGGCGTACACCATTGCGCAGTTGCGCAAACCGAAAATTGTGTACGGAATTTAGCGGCTGGAAATAGCAACAGCACAGCTTATTGAGCTGCGCTGTTGCTATGGGGGAACATGCGGTTCAACTTTGCGGTGGTTTGGTTGCAATAAAGTGCGGATAAGTCAGTGCGCCTGCGTAGAATTTTTCCAGATTTGGGTAGACGGAAAAATCAACTTGATTGCGCAGCTTTGCCCAGCCGATAAAGCAGGCTAGCCGGATTTGTGCATCGTTGTAGGGGGCAGCCAGGGGTGGGGTGAATTTATTGAGCTCCGCGAGCGTGGTATGAATGCGCGCTGCCTGGCGTTGCAGGTAGGGGATCGTTGTTATATCGACACCGTCGCGCTTGATAAAAAATAAATTCACGGCGGTATCCATCACCGTGTTTACCAGGCAAATGTCATCCAACTCTTGCGGGCTTCGGCAATAGTCTTGCCCGGCTTTTTCGCGCAGGTATTTAGCAATAGAGAGGGAATCAGTTAGAAATATTTGTCCATCCTCCAAAAATGGAACGCGTTGCGTAGGTGATCGGGCAGTACTGCCCGCTTGGTCGGTTTCGACAAAATCAAACGATTGCGCTGTCTCCAGTAACACTATGCGCACATGGCGCACAAAGGGTGATGTGTAGCTGCCGTAAAGTTTCATAAGTGTTTCCCAAGTAAAAATTATTGCGCTTGTGGTGGATATTTAATTGCCTGGCGCGCGAGTAGTTTCCATTCGCCCGCCTGCTTTTGCCACACTAATAGCACACCCAAATGAATAGTGTTAGGGACGCCACCGTCTTTAATATCAGCGTTAAGGTCATGCCGAACCAAGGCGGTGTCGCCTGCGATAGTAATTGTCTGGCCACTGGTTTTTATGCTGACAAAATCCGATTTTCCACTCACGATTTTTTCAATGAAAGCGGCTTGGTCTTCCACATGGCCACCTGAGTGGCCGTAGCTCAGCTGTGGGGCTGAGAGCGCTTTCAATGCTTTGGCATCTGCATCGATCATCGCTTTGCTCAAGGCATCGACTTGCTTAGTGACGGCGGCAGTGGCGGTATCCTCGGCAAATACCAAGGAGCTGACGCACAGGCTGGTGGCTAACAGGATGGTATTGATAAGCGGATTGGTTAAGCGGGTAAGGATCATGCGAAAGTCTCGTTCTGAAGTGGGTAGGGCGACCGAGTTAGTGTTCTTATAATAAAGGGTGATTCTAGCGGAAGCCGTCGCGATTTGTATCCCATCAATTATGTAAAACCATGCTGAAAGGAGGTGTGGATATTCCAACTCGGTTTTTGACAAGGGTGATAATTGTCACGACACTTAGTTGAACGGTATCACATGTCGCCAAAAGCGTTATGGTTGTTAACTAAGGGAGTTTTATCATGCCGGTATCAAGATCTTCTTCAGTCCAGTCCACTCTCTCCGAGCGCCTGCAACACATTGTCGATAATCGGCGCGGCGCCCAAAAAGCCGTACCCATCGACCTGAGTCGCTACCTTAACGAATCCCAACTACTCGCCTTACACAGCCTCGAAAGTTTTGGGTGGCAACTGTGTTTTGTGCGCAGGCCGTTGTTCATGCAACCGGTGGTGGTGGTCGCCAATTCAGAGGCGACCCAATATGCGCAGCTGGAAGAGGATGGTTCAGTCAATTTAAAACCGACGTTGATATTGCGGCACTAGTATTTTTTTGCTCCTGAATTATTCAGGCGCTATTCAGTGGGTCAGCTCTAGCATCAATTCCGTATACTTCTACGGAGTTCGATCATGCTGACCAAATTTACCGCTGCAATATTGTTGTTCATCACCTGGGGTTTGTCTGGCTGCGGCGGTAGCTCTGTTGCAGCTGATGACCACCACGAGGAATATGTTCCCGAGCTGCTCGCCTTCGATATCATCGACAGTTACGATACTGATACTGCTGCTCCCAACTATCCGCCGCTCGCGTTCAGCCCCTATTTGTACGAGGGCTTGTATGAAATTTTCTGGGACGTAAATAGTCTTGAGGATTACACCGTATCGCTGCGCATTAATGACCGCGCGACTTTGGCAGGCAGCCTGGTTGTCCATTCGCAAGTGTGCGGTGCGGGGCGTCGTTGCGATCAATCCGGTAACTGGATTTGTGAATACACCAGCGATTTTTATATGTCCTGTGACGGCTCGGCCCACGCGGTGGATATCTATCCCCTGGTTGATCGTATGCCGCAAAAGGTCTACATGTTTATCGAGATTTGCGATTCGAATTCCGCCTATTGTGAATTCGATTATTACCCCGTGACGCTCGAATAAATCAGAAGTGTTTTTCTGTTAAATATTTGTCCGGCACAGGGATTGCGCTGGATAAATTCGCCCACTGCCATCATGCTGCTCGCCTCTGGAAATTCATCCGCGCAGTATTCACATGATCAATGATTCCTCGTTTTATCTCCTCGCGATTCCCGTAGTGATTTTGGTAGGCATGTCCAAAGGTGGCTTTGGTGGCGGCTTTGGCACTCTGGCGGTGCCACTGCTATCGCTGATGATTGACCCGCGCCTTGCGGCCGCAATTTTATTGCCCATCCTGTGCAGTATGGATGCGGTAAGTCTATGGAGCTTTCGCGGCACCTGGGACAAACTCAACTTGAAAATTCTCCTGCCCGGCGCCTTGCTCGGCACAATCGCTGGTGCTTTGACATTTGAAATGACCAATGCTGATTGGGTGCGTTTGATCATCGGCCTGCTCTCCATCTATTTTGTGATGCATTATTTATGGGGAAAGCATTTTTTGGAGCGGCTGGAGCAGCGCGCGCCAAATAAAGTGGCGGGTAGCTTTTGGGGTAGTATCGCTGGTTATGTCAGTTACATCGCCCACGCTGGTGGGCCGCCGATCGCGATTTATTTGTTGCCGCAGCACTTGTCCAAATCGGTACTGGCGGGGACCACAATTTTGTTTTTTGCGATTATTAATTTTATTAAATTAATTCCCTACGTATGGCTTGGGCAAATTAATGGAGCATCATTTTTTACCTCGCTTGCGCTCTTGCCGTTGGCTCCGCTGGGCGTGTGGTTGGGCGTGTATTTACATCGCCGTGTATCTGACAGGATTTTTTATTGGATCAGTTACGGGTTCTTGTTGTTGGCGGGAATCAAGCTAACCTATGAAGGCGTGGCGGGGCTCTGGGGGTAACCCTATGGCTGGAATTTGCGGGCAAATTGGGTATGATGCAGGCGCAAGTTGCCGGTGATCGACGTTGAGTGTATGTCCAATCGCCTTGAATACAACAATCTATTAAAGGACTCAAAAAATGAGAAATTGGTTAGCTGCATTAGCGTTAGGTCTGCCGATGGTGGCGTTTGCCGGTGATAACACTCTAGGTGGTTTTTATGCGGGTGGCGGTTTGGCAGATGTAAAAATGCGTTTTGATGAAGGCGGCTCGCTTGACTGGACTGCCGTTGAAGCCTTGGGTGGTTATAAGCATAACGCCTATCTCGGCGGTGAAGCGCGCGTGGGTTTTGCCTCGGAGCACGGCATTGATTTGCTATACAACACCCTGTACTTCCGTACTGAAAGTTCAAATGACACTGCAAAAACCTATTTGTTATTAGGTTACTCGTTTGGTGTTCTCAAATTGGATGAGAGCGATGAGGGCGAAGATGACACAGTGAGCGTGAATGGTCTCGCCTATGGTGCGGGTGTAGGTTTTGCGGTGACGCCGCAACTGAATTTTAATATTGAATATCAGATGATTATGGATGGCGATGCGAAGTACGAGGGTGAATCTCAGGACATGGAGCTGAGCGGTGTCTCGCTCAATCTGGATTATCGCTTCTAATTTTCCCGCCTGTTCAGCTCAGCCGGGCGATGCAATCGCAATGCGCCCGGCACAATTATCCCGCCTTTTATCCTGCTAGTTAATTGATGTGCTTGTATTAGAGGCGGTGGCCAGTGCGCTTTCGCTGCTGGCGCTGCTGCTGGTTTGCAGCGTGCAATACTGGGTTATTTTATCTTCGATCTTGGCTGCAGCGCTGGCATTTTTTTGCTGCTGTTTCCAGAATTTGCATTCCACGCTGCGCTCTTTGATGGCGAGGAGTTTGGCGAGCCGGTCGGCCTCTGCCTTGTCTGCCAATTGCTGTTCGCGGCGCGCTTCAGCTGCTTCGTAAAATGATTTGGCCCCGGTTGCGCTGGTCGTTGTACTGGCAGTTGCCTGCTCATCGACAATAGTGGGTGCCGATGTGTTATCCGTCCTGGTTTCCTGCGTTGCCGCTGCCGTGTTTGCATGTTGTGAATTATTGGTGGCGAGATAAACCGACAATCCACCCAACACAAACAATGCAATTCCGCCAACGATTGTTTTTACACCTATCTCCATCGTGCTTTCTCCTATCAAGTTGCAACTAATCCAGTGGTGCGGATGGCGATACTACTGACTTACGTCACAAAATACAAAAAATACGCGCCTGGCTTGTGCTCACAACCGCTATGGTCAAGAATGATTCAGGTTTGTCACATCAATAAAGGAGAGCAGGCTATGGCTACAATATGCACCGCTGGAAAAAATCATTTTTGGGCGCAAAAAAAATTGCGGACGTCGCTATTGCTGATGGCCTGTGCATTGTTTCCGGTTGCGAGTAATGCCGCCAATTTGAAATTTCTCGATACCAGCTTAATGTCACAGCTCAGCGAGGCCGAGATCAAATCCTTCAAGCAGGATCTGGGTGCTGCATTGGGTAAAACGCCTGACCAGGAAATTATTCATTGGACCTCCAAAACCAGTGGAATCCAGATTCAGGCCAAGCCGAGGTTGTCATTCACCGAGGGTACTAACGAATGCCGCAGGACCCTGTTCAAGCTCAGCAAAGCAAACGCCAAGCCGGAATACTATCGTTTTGATATCTGCCGCGATGCAACCCAAGGTTGGCATGTGCGCGATTCACTGATCAGTAAATTATCGGACGAGGATTGGCGCTTGATGGAAGGCACCGTGACCGAGGTACTGGACTCCGACAAGGACAACAAAATCCCCGCCTCCTGGTTTAACCCGGTATCAAAAGGTGCTGGCGTAGTCGTGCCTATTGCCTACGTTCCGCAGGCTGGAGTTCCTTGCCGTGAGATTGCAATCAGTATTATCAATAGCAATGGGGGCACTATGGATGGCACCTACACCTTCTGTAAAAAAGGTGATTCCTGGGAGCGGAAATAAGGTTTGGTGTGCGAGGGGTGCCAGTTCGCTCCCCTCGCTCTGGCGGTATTCATTCTGCTACTGAAGTTTGGTTCAAGTCCGATAGATCCAGCCGCACTATGCGGCGGCTGCACATCTCTGCTTCGCTGCAATCCAGATTCGAATTGATCAATACGCGGCTGCTATCCACCTTCAACTGTTGCACCAGGAATTGTTTGGCGTTGATGCTGCGCTGCGCCGCCAATTGGGTCAATGTCTCGGGTGCAATGCTGATGGTTTGCAGCCACTGTTCATACATTTGTTCAGCAGTGAGATTTTTGGCGGCGGGCAAGTCGAGCGCGCGGTACTCTTCCGCAATCGCTTTTTGCCAGGGTTCCTTTTTCGCTTTGATGTCTTTGCTGCTCAGCCCGCGTTCCAATAATTTCTGTTTGATCTGTGCTGCTTGCAGGCCGCGGGTATCGGTATTCTGGTCGTAGTGGCCGCGCAATTCGATACGCAATTCGGGGCGCTTTTGCAGTGCTTGTTGCAGCGAGTTGAGTTTGCGCGTGGCGGTGGTGAGTAGTTGCGATGAGCCGGAGTTAAATGGCAATTGCCCTAAATCCTCCTTGCTGCCGGCGATATTGGCCAGCAATGTAAATGGTGATTTCAGTATTTTCACAAAAGTGTTGCGCACTGCCTGGCGGATCACCGTACCCAGATCAAAACTGGGATCGGTAGTGTTGCCGCTGACTCCGATATCCAGCGTCGCCAAGCCGTTCTCATCGGTGATGAGCGCTAGCGCCAAGCGCAGGGGTACATCGACGGCTTGGGAGTTTTGTACCTTCTCGCCCAGCTGCAATTGATCCATTTCAATGTGGTTGTCACCGATGACGCGTCCATCCTTCAAGCGGTAGTGCAGGTTGGCGGTGAGCAGGCCGCGCTCAATGCGCCACCCAGCATAGGTGCTGGAATAGCCACTCAGGCCGCCGAGATCCATATTTTCAAAGTCGAGCCGGGCATCGAGTTGCGGTTGCTCGAGGAACGGCTGGGTGTGGCCCTGGAGGTTGACTGGTGCATAACCGTCCACATCGCCATGGAATTTGAAATTGGCCGGCTTGCGGGTGTCTGAGGATAACCCGGTCAGGGTGCCATGGAAGTTTTGTACAGCGGCGGTGAATTTGGGGGTGAGCGATTCGTCGTTAAACCGCACCGATGACTTTTCCACGGCCAATTTGTGCAGGTTGAATTCCCAGGGCTTTTCCTCCTCCTCAGGTTTGGCCTGTTGGCTGCCTTTAGCGGCATCCGGTGTTGCTATGCTGGTGGGAAATAGTGTTTCCAAATTGGTTGTGCCATCGGACTTAAGTTCAAACCGGCTGTCGAATCCGCTCAGTTCGAGCAGCGGGATGGTGACCTCCTGGGTGGTCAAATCGAGCAGTGTCTCGCTCCAGCGCAGATCATTCCAGGCCAGCACTTCCTGCGTGGCCGAGGCTGGCAGTAATTTAAGATCCGTCAGTGAGCCGGTCGTTTTCACCTGAGTCAGCAGCGCGTCGCGGACCTGGAGCTCCGCCTTCGCTTGCAGTTGCCCAGCGATAATCGTGGCGCGCATATAGGGTGTGAGCAGTGGGTTGGCGAGGGAGACGGGCAGGGCTTGCAGGTCGGCAGAAAAGTCGCCGTCCAGGCTCACCGGATTAAAACCACCGGTGACTGTAAGCTGGATGCCAGGGTTGTTGGCGTCCTGATCGATATGGGTAGCGAGGCGGACATCCATATTGGTGCCGCCGCTGGAATCAAAATTGCTCGCTGCAAAATTCAATTGGCGGGCTTTGAACAGCCGTTGCTCTAGCTCGGCAACACGCCAGTCGAGCGCGGCATTGTTGATTGCAAAATTGTTGACGCGCACCACCCAGGATGGGGTGTCGGCGGATTCGGTGACCGTTTGATCGCCCGCCAAACTCTTCAAGATAAATGCCTGCGCCAGGCCGGTATCGCTGCCCTGGCTCCAGCTGGATAGATGCAGACCGTTGAGCTGCGCTTTATCCACAACCAACTGTTGGGTTTGGCTACCAGCAGTGATGCCCTCCAGTGTCAACGCGGCGAGGCTGAGCTCGGCGTTGCGCGCGCTGGCCTTGCCGCTGCGCAGCTTGCCGTCGGTCAGGGCTAATTTGCCCTGTTCGACCGACCAGCTGAAGTCCTTATGCCACTGCACCTTGTAGTTGCCTGCGGCGCTCAGGCGGGCGTTTTGCAGGGTGAAGTTGAGGCTCGATTTCAGGTATTGCCAGACGGGTAGCAGGTTGAGGTTTTTAGCGGCCAGTTCACCCTGACTCTGTCCGCCCTTTAACGAAATAGTCCCCTTCCAATTCAGCTCGCCGCCTTCGGCCGTGCGTGCGGATAACTGGTAAACCTGCCCGGCCTCATCAAGGGTAGAAAAACCCTGGAGTTCGAACAGTATGTCCTTGAAACTGGTGCTGAAGGGATCCGCCAGGCTGCTATCGCTGAATTGCAGTTCGGCGATGGCGATGCGGGTATTGTTGATGCGCAGCGCGGGCAAATCCTCGCTGTCGTCTTGCGCGGTCTCGACCGGCAGTGCCGCCTGGTGTTTGAGGATATCGTCAAAGTTCCAGCTGCCATTGGCGAGCAGATGCGGATGCAGGCGCAGCCCCTCAATTTCCACTGCGTCCAATATGGGGGTGCGCTCAAGCAAGCTATCCAGCGGTGCCAGATTCAGTTGCACCTGTTGGGCTGACCATAGCAGGCTGCCATCGGGATTATGGTCTTCAAGATCGCGCGCGGTGATGGCGAAGGTGAAGGGGTTAAAGGTAACCAGATCGGATTGCAGCACACGGCCGGTTTGTTGCTGGTAAAGCTTGCCCACTTGCCAATTAAGTAGCACAACCACCAACAAGCACAGCAGCAGATACCCCGAGCCTATGCCCAGCACCCAGCGCAGGCTCCGGTATTGGCCAAGCTGTTTCAACTGCGCCCTGATGATGGTCTTCATTGTGTCTCCTTGTAATCAATCCGGCTGCGTTATGCAATTCCGCTGCGATTGCCCGGCTAAAGGTAGCACAATGTTTGGTGCCTATCTGTGCCGGCCTTTTTGTCCGCAGGTGAAATTATGCTTTCTTTACAAACTCCGATTTCAGCATCATCGCGCCTATGCCATCGATCTTGCAGTCGATGTCGTGATCGCCTTCTACCAGGCGATTAATTTTTACTTTGGTTCCAACTTTTAAGGTCGAAGATGAGCCCTTCACTTTGAGATCTTTTATCAGCGTAACAAAATCGCCCTCGGCTAATAAATTGCCATTGGCATCGCGTACGACTAACGCATCGTCGCCACTTACTTCTGTTGCATTTTTTGGCCACTCGTGTGCGCACTCGGGGCAAATAAATAATTCGCCATCTTCGTAGGTGTATTCGGAATTGCATTTGGGGCAGGAGGGAAGGCTACTCATGGTTTGAATCTCTTACCCGTCATGTTGATGGGAATAGGTCGATAGGGATAGGTTGATGTAAATAAAATGGTGGCGGTATTTCACTTCCGGAGCAGGTCTGGAAGTGAAATCAGTAGCGGGTTTATTTCTTTTTCAGCGCTTGTTGCAATAACGCACCCATGCTGCCCATTGCGGCTGGAGCAGGATTATTTTTCTGCGCCGCACGCTGCTGGTTTTGTGATGGGCGGCCACCACCTTTGTTTCCGCCCTCTACTTTTTCACCGGGCGTATCATCCAAACGCAATGACAGGGCAATACGCTTGCGCGGTACATCCACTTCCATCACTTTGGCTTTGACGATGTCACCCGCTTTCACTGCTTCGCGCGGATCTTTAATAAAGTTGTGCGAGAGCGCGGAGATATGTACCAAGCCATCCTGATGCACGCCAATATCTACGAACGCGCCGAAGTTGGTCACGTTGGTGACAGTGCCTTCCAGAATCATGCCGGGAACCAAATCGGTAATCTCTTCCACACCATCCTGGAATTGTGCGGTTTTAAATTCCGGGCGCGGGTCGCGGCCGGGTTTATCCAATTCTTTGATGATGTCGGTCACGGTGGGTACACCAAATTTTTCATCGGTGTAGTCCGCTGCTTTTAAGCTGCGCAAGAATGAGGAATCGCCAATCAAACCTTTTAATTCGCGGGCATTTTTCTGCGCGATTTTTTCTACCACAGAATAGGATTCCGGGTGAACAGCAGAGGCATCAAGCGGGTTATCGCCACCGGCGACGCGCAAAAATCCTGCCGCTTGTTCAAAAGTTTTTTCGCCAAAGCGTGGGACTTTTTTCAGTGCGGCGCGCGAACTAAACACGCCGTTTTGGTTGCGGAACTCAACAATATTATTCGCAAGGGTGGTGTTCAATCCGGATACGCGGGCAAGCAGCGCTGCTGATGCGGTATTCACTTCTACACCTACGGCGTTCACACAGTCCTCCACAACCGCATCGAGTGAGCGTGCTAATTGTGATTGGGATACATCGTGCTGGTATTGGCCAACGCCGATGGATTTTGGATCGATTTTTACCAATTCGGCGAGTGGATCTTGCAAGCGACGGGCGATGGAGATCGCACCGCGAATCGTTACGTCCAGATCCGGAAATTCTTTTGCCGCAAATTCTGACGCTGAATAAACCGATGCGCCGGCTTCGCTGACGATCACCGTGCTGGCTTTAATATCGGTGTGTCTTTTCAGTACATCTTTGGCGAATTTTTCAGTCTCGCGCGATGCAGTACCGTTGCCAATCGCAATCAAACCGACATTATGTTTGTTGCACAGGTGCACCAGGATTGCTTCAGATTCGGCGATTTTATTCAGTGGCGGCGTTGGGTACATCACGCAGTGATCGAGCACTTTACCGGTTGCGTCAACAACGGCAACTTTTACACCGGTGCGCATGCCAGGGTCGAGTCCGATTGTGGCTTTTTGTCCGGCAGGTGCAGCGAGCAATAAATCTTTCAAGTTAGAGGCGAATACTTTAATCGCTTCTTCTTCGGCTTTTTCACGCAATTCGCCGAGCAAATCAGTTTCCAAATGGGTGAGCAGTTTTACTCGCCAGGTCCAGCGCACCACTTCGGCCAACCAGCCATCGGCAGCGCGGCCTTTGTCTTGTACTTGCCAGTGTTCGGCGATCATGGTTTCGCACGGATGACCAACGCGCGCTTCTTCATCACCCACTTTAATAGCGATGGTTAGCACGCCTTCATTGCGGCCGCGGAACATGGCCAGTGCGCGATGTGATGGCACTGATTTAAGTTGCTCATCGTGTTCAAAATAATCGCGGAATTTTTGTACTTCTTGCGATGTGTCGGTGAGTTTATCGGCAACGGCGCGCGCAGAAAGCGTTGCTTCGTTGTGGAGGAAATGGCGCAGGCGGCCAAGCAATTCCGCATCTTCACTGAATTTTTCCATCAGGATGTACTTGGCACCATCGAGCGCGGATTTCACATCGTTAATGCTGTGTTCGGCGTTGAAATATTTAGCGGCTTCCGCTTCCGGTGCGAGTGTTGGATCGGCCAATAAGGCTTCTGCCAGCGGCTCAAGGCCCGCTTCTTTGGCGATCTGGCCTTTGGTGCGACGTTTGGGCTTGTAAGGGAGATATAAGTCTTCCAAACGGTTTTTGGTATCGGCGATGGAAACTTCGTGCTCCAACTCGGGGGTCAGCTTGCCCTGTTCAGCGATGGATTTGAGGATCGCGCTGCGGCGCTCTTCCAGTTCGCGCAGGTAGCGCAGGCGCTCTTCCAGTGTACGCATTTGCGAGTCATCCAGCCCGCCAGTCACTTCTTTACGGTAGCGGGAGATAAAGGGCACGGTTGCGCCTTCATCGAGCAGCCCTACGGCGGCGCTAACTTGTTGTTCCTGAACGTTTAATTCATTGGCGATGCGTTTGGCAATACTGGGTAGACTGGTCATAGCATGTAAGGACTCTTGAGCTGGCTCGGATCGGAAAGGGCACCATTATCCTCAAAAAAACGGCGCCTGCCAGACTTGTTTTTGGCCAGTGTTTATGGGCGGAAAATAATATTTTGCAGCGGGTGAATCTGATTCGGTATTGCCTGCGTCTCAATCAATAAGCGCGCCGGCATTGCCTGGTGAAAACACTGATTTTTAACGTCCACAGATTGATTCCCGGTAATCGAAAGGAGCTGGAAATGAAAACACTTATCGCCTCAGCTTTGCTGCTCGCCGCAGGTTCTGCTGCTGCGCATAACTCATGCAACCTGGAGTTGGACGCGGGCATGCAAATCACTGGCAATAGCATTGAGTTTTATGCGGAGGACACGCCTATCTACAAAATAGTCGAGGATAAATATTTATTCGTAAATGGGCAGGCGCAACCCCTCAGTGATTTACAGCAGGCGCTGGTGCATAAATACGCTTCAGGCATTCGCGCGGCGGTGCCGCAGGTTCAGGCTATAGCGCTGGAGGGAATTGATTTGGCGATTACCGGGACGAGGCTTGCACTGGATAATTTCCTTGGCGAAAAAAACCAGATATCTATGCAATTAACAACGGAATTAAAAAATGTAAAAAGCGATGTAAACCGCTATTTCAACTCGGGTATGCCACTGAACTTCAACCGTGCCGACAATGCAATGCCGCAATTTTTAGGCGAACAATTTGAAACGCGTATCGAGCGCATAGTGGAAACTTCGGTACAAAACTCTATCGGCAGCATCATGATGGCAATGGGCAAAGAGATAATCGCATCGGGTGGCGATATGGAGGCATTTGAGGCGCGGATAAATAAATTTGGTGAACAGATGGAGCAGCAAATGAGCCTGCGTGCATCCGCGATCGAGGTGCGTGGCCAAAGACTTTGCAGCACCCTGCGTTCTGTCGATGATTTAGAGGAGCAATTAAGGCAGGCGGTGCCCGGTGTTGAGCCGTTCGATGTGATCCGTACAGATGCCGGGCAAGGCCAGCTTGCACAGCAGGAGTTGTGATCCTGAATGGACATTTTTTTAAACAGATTGCTAAATTCAAGCGAGTGACAAATTTGAACAACTGAGGAATTGGTTATGTACATACGTGCGTTAGTGATGACGGTGATGGTGGCGTTTGCTATTCCATCGGCATTAGCCGAAACCATTGCAAAAACCTATCCGGTCAAGGATTTCACCGAGTTTGTGTCGGGGGGAAATACCCAGGTGGAAATTAGCCAGGATGGCACTGAATACTTGCGCGTGGAAGCTGACGCGGAAGTGATGAAGCGGGTGAAGGTGGATCAAAGTGGCAAGCGCGTGAGTGTCTGGGTAAAAAGCGATGGCAATTTCTTTAACTGGTTTGGGCACAGCAATGATCCGGTGCGGATTGTGCTGCGTGTTAAGGAGTTGGAGTATCTGGAAATATCCGGCGGCGCCCAGGCTACTTTGGGTGAATTTCAGGGTGACAAGTTTCAAGTTAATGTTAGCGGTGCTGGCGATGTGAAATTTTCATCGCTGAATGCAAAGAACTTGCGCATGGATTTATCCGGTGCCGCGAATGTGCGCATCAAAAGTGTGAATAGCCAGACGCAGGATTTTGATTTGTCGGGCGCATCCGATCTTGAAGTCCAGTCGACAAGTAGCACTCAGGAGCTGGATGTGGTTGCAAGCGGCGCTAGTAATTTTCGTGCAAAAAAACTTACCGCCAAGCGGGCGCATCTTGAAGCGAGCGGCGCTTCCCATGTAGAAGCGGCGGTAACCGAAACCTTGGATGCGAACGCCAGTGGCGCGTCCAGCGTTGATTATTACGGCAAGCCGAAAGTGAAAAGTGACTCCAGTGGCGCAAGCAACGTGAGTGCCAAGGACGAGTAGTTAATCGCAATTACACGGGTCGGGATTTTGCTGCGTACATGGCTTTGTCGGCATGGCGCAGCAAGGCCTGTTCATCATCGCCATCACGCGGATATTGCGCGATACCAATACTGGGCGCGATATTGATACATTGTCCGGCCAACTCAAACTGCGCGCTAAATACATCGTGGATTTTTTCCACCACGCCAAGGCTCTGCTCGGGTACCTGGCTATTTTCCAGCAGTATCACAAATTCATCGCCACCAAGCCGCGCCACTGTATCGCTCTCGCGGATGCAAAGTTCCAAGCGGCGCGCAACCTGTTCCAATAATAAATCGCCGGTGGTGTGACCATAGAGATCATTGATGGCTTTGAATTTATCCAAATCCAAATACAGCAGCGAAAAAATGCTGTTGTTGCGTTTTGCACGCGCAATTGCGGAGCAAATGCGGTCGTAAAATAAACTGCGGTTGGGCAGGTGTGTGAGCTGATCGTAAAGTGCGAGATGTTCGAGGCGCGCCATCATTTGTTTGCGCTCTACTGCGGTGGCAATTTGGGTTGATACAAATTGCAGCAGCCCGGTATTTTTATCGTTGTATTTATGTTTTGCTGAAAAACTTTTCAATACCAGCGCGCCCAGTACACCGGAGCGGGATTTTAATGGCACACCCAGCCAGCTTTGCAATGTGTGGTGTCCATGTGTGGCGTTGTAAAGTAATGCTTCATTCGTCGCCAATACTTGCGCCAGTAATTGTTCACTGGCATCGCTACTTTCATTGCCAAAAGAGACAACCACTTGCCCATGTGCATAGGGCAGGCTGATTGCGCCGGAATTTTTATCGCGCAGTGCGATGGAAAAATTTTCGGCCGGCAATAATTCACTGATAATTTGATGAATCTGCGCAAACAGTGCATGCAAATCCTGGGTGTTATGCGATGACTCGGCAATCGCAAAAATAGCTTGCTGCAGGGATTCTGCTTGTTTGCGCCGGGTGATGTCGCGCGCGATGGCAACCCGGCACTGGTCGCTTTCGGACCAGCGCGCCGACCACAGGATATGTGCTACTTCACCATCTTTGCGGATATAACGGTTTTCAAAATGCGGTTGGGGCTCGCCTGCAACAATCCGGCTAACCGCCTGCAGCGTGCGTTGGCGGTCATCCGGATGGATGAGATCCAACATTTGCTTCCCCATCATCTCTGCCTGGCTGTACCCAAAAATTTGTTCAGCGCTGGGTGTGACATATAAAAAATGGCCGTTCTTATCGACAACACAGAGCGCATCGACCAGCAGGTCCAGGTATTTGCCGAGAGCGGGAAAGGATAAAGAGTGCATGGGATTGTCCGTTTGGGGTGACCGCTCAATTTCCCTAGCATAGTCAGTTGATCCACCGCTTGCAAAACCCTTGTGTATTAGTTTTGCGCAATCTGGTCGTTGCATTGCTGTGGTTTACTGTTATAGTTATATATAACAGTATATCTTGGAAGGGTTGTGAATGAAGGATGCCGCGCAGATGAGATTGCGCCATGGCGACTGCATTTGTTGCGTGCCAAGTGCCCGCCGAAAGAATTTAATGAGGGAAAGCTAAAATGGATGAGCTAAATGAAAATCTCAAAACCTATGTCAAATATTTAGGTTTGGCATATTTGACGTACACATTAATTGGGTTGATGAATACCTTTTTTTTGAAACCCGGGATTTATAACGTTGAAACTTTTATCGATACGGTTGACCGCTTCAGAATAGCCCAGGCGATGGATCTAATAATGTATTGCGTAGTTATTGCGGCATCTTGGGCATCTTATTTAGTGGCGAGAGTTGTGAATAAAGAAATCGCATTACTCGCCTTTCTTTTTAGATTTGGTGAAGGTCTATTGGGGTGCGTGGCGGGAATGGTTGTTTTAATGCCGTTAATTTTGTTAAACGCCGATGCCGTATGGCCGGCGTTTGATATCGGCCAGTTGCGGGCACTCGCAGCAATGTTTATGAAACTTAGCAGTGCAATGTGGAATATTCTTTTCGTGTTAATGGGAGTCGGTGCATTAATTTTTATGTATTTATTTTACGTATCAAAATACTTCCCGAGATGGCTGATATTGTGGGGATTGTTTACGTATGGATCCATGATTATTTTTGGACTAGTAAAAATTATTGTATCCAGCCCTCCTGAACAAATGAAACTACTTATGTACCCCGGCGCACTATTCGAATTTGTCTTTGGCTGCTGGTTATTGGTAAAGGGATTAAACAAAAACGCTATTGAAAAAATGAGATAACAAGCAGCTGCGGTGAGGAATCAATACCTGAAGCAAAAATTTGGATGTTTTCTGATGGCCCTTTGATTTTGGATTACTGATTATGGGTCCGCACGCCACAAAGAGAGATGTAAATTTAAATGAATTGGAATGATGATCAGCCTATTTACCGACAGTTGCGCGAAAAAATTGTGGCGCTGATTTTGTCGGGCGCGTTTAAGGAAGGCGAAGCCTTGCCCTCGGTGCGGCAGGTCGCCAGTGATTATCAAATTAATCACATTACAGTCAGCAAGGCGTATCAGGAGTTGGTGGATATGGGTTTGGTAGAAATGCGGCGTGGCATGGGCATGTATGTATTGGCTGATGCACAACAAAAATTGCACGGCATAGAAAAAGAAAAATTTATTTCCACCGAGGTGCCGGCATTGCTGGCGCGTATGCGGCAGCTGGGCATTAGTAAAAAAGAATTGATCGCTGCCTTGCAAGCAGCTCAAGGAGAATAAATGACACAGGTAATTCATGCGCATGGTGTAAGGAAGCGCTACGGCAAAAAAATTGCACTGGATAATATTGATCTGCAGATCAGTGCAGGAAAAATTGTGGGCTTGATAGGCCCTAATGGCGCAGGTAAAACGACTTTATTAAAAGGTATTTTAGGTTTGGCGCCGGTAGAGGGCGAGTTAAGTGTAATGGG
>DATIDX010000378.1:0-4091 GCA_035456025.1 Cellvibrio sp.
GAATTGGTTTACTGATTACCAAGTTTTGCTTAATACAGCAAAAGCCGCTCCTTATCTACCGCCGGGCGCGCAGGCGCCATAAAGTGCATTTGTCGATTCACCCTAGATTCCTCAATTTCACGGAAACCGTCGCTATGAGCCAATCGCAAACCACTCAATCCCAACTGCCTCAAACGGATACACGCAAATTGCATCCGAAATTTACGCCCATTGTTTTTGCGTTTTACATGTCCTTAATCATGGCATTTTTGATGTCGATGATTATCGTCGCCGCTAATAGCGGCATTGCCGATCATTATCTGGCGCAGGTCATCCATGCTTACAGCATCGCCATGCCTTCGGCATTTTTCTGCATATTGCTGGTGCGGCCGCTGGTGATGAAGCTGGTGAAACTGACGGTAAAAATGAGCTAAAAGCGCCGGGCAATGCCGTCGGTTGCCAATATCTCGCCCATGCCAAATTGGCGCGTTAATTTGCCGTCGAACATCTTTACAGCGCTGATCTATACTTGCGGAGTCTTTATCACGGAATAACAAGAATGAAATACGACATTGTCGTCATTGGAGCCGGAATCCAGGGGGCAGGTATTGCGCAGGCAGCCGCTGCGGCTGGTTATTCGGTATTGGTAATCGAACAAACAGCACCGGCGGCAGGTACATCGAGCAAGTCGTCCAAGTTAATCCATGGCGGCTTGCGTTATCTGGAGACGGCGCAATTTGGGCTGGTGCGCGAAAGCCTGCGCGAGCGGGCGCTGCTGTTGCGCTTGGCGCCCGAACTGGTGAAGTTGCGCCCTTTGCATATACCTATTTATGGAAATTCCAGCCGCTCGGCCGCGACCATACGTGCCGGACTGACTCTTTACGCCCTGTTAGCGGGGTTGGATAAAAACTCGCTGTTTAGGCAACTTCCAAAAAGTGACTGGTCGACATTGGCGGGCTTGCGCCAGGATGAACTCAAAGCCGTATTCCGCTACTACGAGGCGCAGACCGATGACGCTGCACTGACTCGCGCAGTGCTGCAATCAGCAGTGATATTGGGCGCGGATTTACTGATGCCGGCGCGATTCGTCGGCGCCGAGCGCAATGGCCAATGCTGCAAGGTAGATGTAGAAACCGCCAAAGGCCATGAGTCGATTAGCTGCCGGGTGATGGTCAATTGCGCCGGGCCCTGGGCGGGTGAAGTGTTACAGCGTGTAACGCCGACGCTGGCCTATCCGGGAGTTGAACTGGTGCAGGGGAGCCATCTGTTATTGCCGCCCTTGCTTACCCAGTATTTCTATCTGGAAGCCCCGCAAGATAAGCGTGCCGTATTTGTCCTGCCCTGGCAGGGGCGCCTTTTGGTGGGCACGACTGAGCGCGTGTTCAGTGGCGCACCGGAACAGGCGGCCTGTTCGCTGGAGGAGCGCGATTACCTGTTAGCGACCCTGCGTCATTATTTCCCCCAACTGGTAATTCCCGATGAGGTTGAAACCTTCGCCGGTTTACGGGTGCTACCCCGCAGCGATAAAAAAGCCTTTGCCCGGCCGCGCGAAGTGATGTTTGCGGTGGACGACGAAGAGCGCCCGCGCGTGCTGTCGGTGATGGGCGGCAAACTAACCACCTACCGCGCGACTGCCCAGGCCGCGATGGAACGCCTTGCTCCCTCGCTGCCGACTAAAGAGCGCCGCGCCGATACCGCGTTGATCAGTCTGATACCGGTCGATTAAGCGCGCGGTATTTTTTTTGCCGATGCCGTTGGTATCCCAAGTGCGCTGCCGTTAAAATGACGCCCGTTTTACCTCTCACCCTCCTGGGCTATTGCCTTTCCCGGCCAGCGGTCTCCGCTAAGGAATTCCTGTGAACTTTACCGGCGCGCACATCCTTTCCATCAAACAATTCGAACGGGCTGATATCCAGCGTATCTTTGACGTGGCTGATTCCATGGAGCCCTATGCGTTGCGTCGCAAGGTGACCCGGGTTTTGGAGGGCGCGATTTTGGGCAACATGTTTTTTGAACCCAGCACGCGCACGCGGGTGAGTTTCGGTTCTGCCTTTAACCTGCTTGGCGGCAACGTGCGTGAGACCACCGGCTTTGAAAGTTCGTCGCTCACCAAGGGCGAATCCTTGTTTGATACGGCGCGCGTCTTGTCGGGTTATAGCGATGTCATTTGTATGCGCCATCCGCAGGCGGGATCGGTGGCGGAATTCGCTGAGGGCAGCCGCGTACCGGTGATCAATGGCGGCGATGGCGCTAATGAGCATCCCACCCAGGCGCTGTTGGATCTGTACACCATCCGCAAAGAATTGCGCTCTAAAAATCGCACCATCGACGGTTTACGCATCGCCATGATTGGCGATTTAAAACACGGCCGCACCGTACATTCGCTGTGCAAACTCCTGTGCGTGTTTAGCAACATCAACCTCACGTTGGTATCGCCCAAAGAATTGGCTATGCCGGAGTACATTGTTGAGGACCTGCGCGCTGCCGGCCACGTCGTAACTATCACCGATGAATTGCACGCGAGTATCAGCAATATCGACATCGCCTATTCAACGCGGATCCAGGAAGAGCGTTTTGCGAGCAAAGAAGAGGCGGATCAATACCGTGGCCGCTTTCGCCTGAATCAATCGATCTACACCCAATACTGTGAACCCAATACCGTGATCATGCATCCGCTGCCGCGCGATTCGCGTGCCGATGCTAACGAGTTGGATAACGACTTGAATGCAAACCCCAACCTCGCGATTTTCCGTCAGACGGACAATGGGGTATTGGTGCGCATGGCGCTGTTTGCGCTGGTGCTGGATGTGGCCGACCAAGTGGATAAATTTTCGCGCGACGTCAATTGGTACAATTCGTTGCGCTCGAACTAAGTTTTGCCGAGTAAAAAAATCCGCTGACAACATCAGCGGATTTTTTTTGCACGAAAAAATTACCTTTTGCCAGTCAATGAATAAACTGGACGATCTTGTTTAGCAGGGTAGGTGGGCTCAAGCTTTTGGTGAAGTTGGTGTGAATGCCGAGGTTTTTACCCAAAGTAATTTCTGCATCGCCCAGCGAATCGCTCACCAGTGCCAAGGCGATACCAGCGGTTTTTGGCGTGCGCGCCAATATCCTGCACAACTCGGCACCCGCCTCGGTGCCGGCGATGCTAGTCCCGAGTAAAATCAAATCCGGGTGAACATCCACCGCCAGCTCAAGGCATTCCTTTTGTGATTCGGCAGTCAACAAATTGAAATGCGGCTGCAAATGCGCGCTGAAGTGACGAACCAGATCCGCATTGGTTTCTGCTAACAATAATGTTTTGTGCGCGGCGACTTCATCGATCCAACTGCGGTTGCGCCCCGCGCGTTTGGCTTTGTAAAGCGCGCGATCGGCATTTTTAATCAGCTCTTCCAGATCGTGGCCAGTGGTGCGCAAACAGGTTGCGCCGCCGATGCTGGCGGTGACCAAATTGCTCGACGGCGACACATCATGGCGCAGCTGGATACTTTCAATCGCCTCGCTGATTGCCTGTGCCACGCGCATCGCGCCTTTGGCATCAGTTTCCGGCAGCAGCACAATAAATTCTTCACCGCCGTAACGGCCTAGAATATCGGCGCTGCGGTGCAAGCAAGTTTTAATCGCCTGGGTTATTTTTTTCAGGCAGGAATCGCCTGCCGGGTGGCCGTAGTGATCGTTAAACAATTTGAAATGATCGACATCAATCATCAATGCGGTTATCGGCTGTTGATGGCGTTTGGCCAGTGCCCATTGTTGCTGTGCGAACTCATTGAAGGTACGGCGGTTGTAAATCTGCGTGAGGCTGTCTAGCTGGCTTAAGGCTTCCAATTCCGAATTCAGGCGATTCAGCTGGTCGCGCATTTCAGCGATGCGTTCCATTGCACGAATTTTCGCCTTGATGATCATAAAGCTCACAGGTTTGATTAAGTAATCATCACCGCCGGCCTCAATGCCTTCGCGATAATTTTCATCCTCATTCAAACCGGTGACAAATACGATGGGAATCCAGTGACCGGCGAGCCATTCGCGAATCAAGCGCGTGGTTTCAAAACCATTCAGGCCCGGCATTTCGACATCCATGATAATCATGTCGACCGGTGTATTCTCCA
>DATIDX010000379.1:0-16227 GCA_035456025.1 Cellvibrio sp.
CTTCGCTGAGGTGGATCGTCTGTTTGCGGCGATTGAAAAAGCAAAAACATTTTTATTGTGATTGTTAATATCCTGATGTCTACCGGAGTTGATCATGAGTATCGCTTCCTTTGATCCGCAGCAAGACGCAGTGTTGGTTACCCCAGCAGCGGCTGCACATTTCAAGCGCCAATTAGATGCGAGCAAAGATGCGTCTGCTGTTCGCTTGAGTGTCAAGCAAAGCGGTTGCACGGGCTGGATGTATGTAGTGGATTTGGTTGCAGAAGCTAAGGCGGATGATCTGCATCTGCAACTGCAAGACGGCGTGGAATTCCTGGTTGATGCCAAGAGCCTTGCGGTCGTCAGTGGCACCGAAATTGATTACGTCACTGAAGGTGTAAATCGCCAGCTTAAATTTAATAATCCACGTGTTAAAGATTACTGTGGTTGCGGTGAAAGTTTTAGCGTCAACTAGTGGGCGCTTGAGTCGAGAGTATATATGTCTGAAAGGCGAATGGTGGTTGCCCAAGCGGATTGCCCGGCACGGCGTGTGCCTGATGGCACACCGTTAACAATTCCCGAGGGTACATTTGTCACCATTACGCAGGCTTTGGGTGGCAACTATACATTGACCTACCACGGCCAAATGGTGCGGGTAGATGGTACCGATGCTCATTTGCTTGGCTTGGAATCGGAGGTAATCAGTTTTCCCCCTCCGGTGGATGACAAGATTATCGAAGAACAAGTTTGGCAGGCGCTAGGCAGTGTTTTCGATCCGGAAATTCCTGTAGATCTGGTCAATCTTGGTCTTATCTACAATGTGGAAATTGACCAGCCGGCACATCAGGTTAATATCCAGATGACCTTGACGGCACCGGCATGTGGCATGGGGCCGGTACTGGTCGGGGATGTGGAATATCGCGTGCGTAAAGTACCCAATGTAAAGGTTGTAAAAGTCGAATTGGTATTTGACCCGCCATGGCAACGCCACATGATGAGTGAAGAAGCGCAATTGCAAACCGGCATGTTTTATTGATCGCCCAGTTATTGAGACCTTAAATGACCCAATTTGGTATAGATGTGACCGTTGACGACATTGTCGACAGCCTTGGCTTTTTTGATAACTGGGAAGAGCGGTACAAATACATTATCGATCTGGGTAAGGAGCTGCCTGCGATGAGCACTGATTTGCGCACTGATGAACATCTGGTGCGCGGTTGTCAGAGCCAGGTATGGTTGGTGGACGAAGTGCTTGATAGCAAGTTGTATTTCCAGGCGGATAGCGATGCTTTCATTGTAAAAGGTTTACTAGGCTTGGTTTTGGCGGCTTTCAATGGCAAAACGCCGAGCGAGATACTTGCATTCGATATTGAAGCCTATTTCACTCGTCTTGACTTGTTACAGCACCTCAGTTCTACACGTGGTAATGGTCTTAAGGCAATGGTCAAGCGTATTAAGGATAGGGCTGAGCTAGGCTGCTAACGCCGGCCGGTACTTGCTGTCATGCTCTAGCCGATTTTGTTTATTTATCAAATAGCTAGGATATAAAAATAATGTAAACCCGCGTATAATTCGCGGGTTTTGTATTTTGTAGGCCTTAGTTCCCACGTTAGCGTGGCACGAGAGCCTGCAGTAACCGGAAAATTGTGTGGAGCGTCCCATGGCTGTCGAACAAACCTTATCCATCATCAAACCTGATGCTGTCAGCAAGAACCATATCGGTGAAATCGTTTCCCGGTTCGAAAAGGCCAATCTCAAGATTGTCGCTCAGCGCATGTTGTTGCTGAGTCGCGCCCAAGCGGAAGGTTTTTATGCTGAGCACAAAGGTCGCCCGTTCTTTGATGGTCTGGTCAATTTTATGACCTCTGGACCAGTAGTTGTACAAGTGCTGTCTGGCGAAAATGCTATCGCATTGAATCGTGAACTTATGGGGGCTACCGACCCGGCAAAAGCGGCGCCGGGTACCATCCGCGCTGATTTTGCAAGTGCCATTGATGCAAATGCTGTGCATGGATCAGATTCCCCAATTTCTGCTGCACGTGAAATCGCCTATTTTTTTGCAAGCAATGAAGTGGTCATTCGTTAATACACCATAGTCATTATTTCCCAACAGTTAGTTTTTAGGTATTGAGCCATGACTGATGTATCCAGTTCCACTACTCCCCTGACTGCGGAGGTTGCAGAAGGCTCTGCTAAAATGAACCTGTTGGGCTTGCCAGAAGCCAAGCTGGTTGATTTCTTTGCATCGATTGGCGAGAAAAAATTTCGCGCAATCCAGGTGATGAAATGGATTCATCAGCTTGGCGCCGATAATTTTGATGATATGACCAACGTAAGCAAAGAATTGCGTGCGAAATTAAAAAATATCGCTGAGATTCGTTTGCCAGAAGTTGTGCAACAGTTTGATTCAACTGATGGTACGCGCAAGTTTTTGATCCGCGTTAGTGGTGGTAACGTTATCGAAACTGTTTATATTCCCGATGGAGATCGCGGCACTCTGTGTGTGTCATCTCAGGTGGGCTGTTCATTGGATTGCAGTTTTTGTGCAACCGGAAAGCAAGGATTCAACCGTGACTTAACTGCGGCCGAGATTATCGGACAAGTCTGGATTGCGGCAAAATCGTTTGGGCAGCTGCAAGCCAACGGCCCGCGCAGTGTGACCAATGTGGTCATGATGGGCATGGGAGAGCCCTTGCTCAACTTTGACAATGTCGTCGATTCGATGAACCTGATGATGCATGACAATGCTTACGGTATTTCAAAGCGCCGGGTCACACTGAGCACTTCAGGTGTAGTGCCGCAATTGGATCGGTTGAGCCAATTCACTGACGCGTGCCTTGCGATTTCCCTGCACGCTCCTAACGACGAATTGCGCAATGAATTGGTACCCATCAATCGTAAATATCCTATTGCTATGCTGTTAGATTCGGCTAAGCGTTACATTAACGCAATGCCGGATACCCATCGTAAAATTACTATTGAGTACACATTAATAGATCAAGTTAATGATCGCCCGCATCATGCGCGTGAATTGGCAGAGTTACTACGTGACGTTCCGGTCAAGATCAACTTGATTCCATTCAATCCTTTCAATTTGTCGAATTACAAACGCGTTAGTAATAACGCGCTCCGTAAATTTCAGGATATTTTAATGGAGGAGGGGTACATCACCACGGTGCGTACCACGCGTGGCGATGACATCGATGCAGCTTGTGGCCAACTAGCAGGGCAAGTGAACGATGTTACTCGTCGCAGTGAGCGCTATCGGGCAAAATTTGTTGAAGAGCAAGCTGTAAAAATTGTTAGCCAGTAATTTCAAATAATGGTGCCAATGATGCAAATGAATAATTCGATAAGATTGCTGAAATTAGCCTTGATTGCTGTTGTTGTTATTGTTTTCGCTGGGTGTGTGTCAGAAGGTGCCGATGGAAAGGGTGCTCGGCAGGTTGATAAATCAAAATCACTTGATTTGCATATTAAGATGGCTCAGGGATATATCGATAAAGGTAATCGGGAATCTGCGCGCCATCATTTGCGCAAAGCCGCTGAGATCGACAAAAATTCAGCTGATGCGATGGAAGCAATGGCGCGCCTTTATCAATTGGAAGGAGAGTCTGCATTAGCAGAAGAGACCTTTAAAAAGGCTATCAAGAATAAAAAGAAATTTACATTAGCGAACAACAATTACGGTGTGTTTCTATATGGTGCGAAGCGTTACGAAGAAGCATTGGTGCAATTTGAGTTGGCCGCTTCAGACCTCGATTACGATGGTCGCGCTTCTGCGTTAGTAAATGTGGGCAGAACAGCGTTGCTGCTTGGAAAAAATGATCGTGCCAAAGCTGCATTTGAGCACGCATCAATTTTGGATAAAGGTCTTCCCGAGCCACACTTGGAATTGGCGGATATTAGCTTCCAAAAACAGGAATACGCTGATGCTAAAAAACATTTGGATAAGTATCAAGCGCTGGGTCAACAATCTGCGCGCGCATTGTTGTTAGGGATTCGACTGGAGCGAGTTTTTGGCAACAAGGATAAGGAGGCCAGTTACTTATTGGTATTAAAAAATCGTTTTCCCTATTCCAAAGAATATTTGGAATACAAACAAACAATGATGTAAATAAGGGTGGATTGACAGGTATCCAATGGTTGCTGACGACGATAAAAAGCCGGTAGACGATGGTCGTTTTCGCGAGCTTTCCCCAGGTAAATTGTTGGTCTGGGCGCGTGAACGTGCAGGTTTGAATCAGGAACAAGTTGCTAGGGAATTGCACATGACTCTGACTAAGGTGCGTGCACTTGAGTCAGATGATTATCGTCATATGGGTTCAGATACTTTCACGCGTGGATACTTGCGTTCGTATGCCAACCTTGTAAAGCTGGATGTGGTTCAAGTATTGGCGGCATATGATCGCCACGCGCAAAAGCACGGTTTGGTTGAGCAGGTTTTGCCGCGCCGTGTCGAGTCCAATAATAAGTCGCTGTGGCAATTTGTCGTATGGGTTTTGTTGGCTTTATTGATACTTTGGTTAATTTCAATTTGGTTTTTTGATAATCGTCAGCAGTCTGTTTACGACAGGCCGGCACCAGTTGTACCGCCGGTAGTAACTTCATTAAATGTCCCATCACCTATCGAGCGAGTTGAAAGTGCGGCAGCATCGAGCGTTGCGCAGCTTTCGTCGCCTAGTGTTGAGGCTAAGGCAACCGCGTCAGTTGCGGCCAGTCAGCAGAGTTTATCGGCACAGGCGAGAAGTTCAGTTACTGTAAACGGGCAGCTTAGTGAGAGTAAATCGTCAGCAGCTTCTCTATCTGCAACAAACGTATCTGGTGTGCAAGTAGATACCAATCGTTTGGATTTAATCAGCTTTAGTTTTACTCAGGAATGTTGGCTGGAGGTTAGCGATGCAAGCGGTGATGTGTTGATAGCTGATCTGCGTTCGGCCAATAGTAAGTTAGAGTTGCGAGGCAAAGCTCCATTTGATGTCACGCTCGGGAATTCGCTGGCAGCACAAATTGAATTAAATGGTAGTCGTATCGCCTTGGTGCCTGCATCAGGGACAAAAGTATTGATGATAAAAGTGGGCCAATCAATACACGAGTAATTGCGTAAATCGATCAGGAAAATATATGCACTGCGAGTCTCCAATAAAACGTCGTAAATCTCGCCAGATTATGGTGGGCAATGTTCCTGTAGGGGGCGATGCACCAATTTCAGTACAAAGTATGACTAATACTGAAACCACTGATGTGGCTGCAACAGTTGCACAAATTCGCCGTATTCAGGCAGCCGGCGCAGATATTATCCGCGTTTCTGTACCCTCAATGGAGGCTGCCGAAGCATTCGGTGAAATTCGTAAGCAAGTCAATATTCCCTTGGTGGCAGATATTCACTTTGATTACCGTATCGCATTACGTGTTGCTGATTTAGGTGTTGATTGTTTGCGCATTAATCCCGGCAACATCGGACGTGAAAAGCGTATCAAGGCAGTAGTCGATAAAGCTCGCGACCTTAATATCCCTATCCGCATTGGTGTTAACGCTGGGTCGCTTGAAAAAGATTTGCAAAAAAAATATGGCGAACCAACACCTGATGCGCTGGTTGAATCAGCGTTGCGGCATGTTGAAATTCTTGATTCATTAAATTTCCAGAATTTTAAGGTCAGTGTAAAAGCATCAGATGTGTTTATGGCTGTGGCAGCCTACCGCAAACTCGCGACCTTAATTGAACAGCCACTGCATTTAGGAATTACCGAGGCGGGTGGCTTGCGTTCTGGTACGGTGAAATCCGCAATAGGTCTAGGTGCGCTTTTGATGGATGGTATTGGCGATACTATTCGCGTTTCGCTTGCTGCAGATCCGGTCGAAGAAATTAAGGTAGGTTGGGATATGTTGCGCAGTTTACGTTTGCGCAGCAAAGGGGTGAATTTTATCGCGTGCCCGAGCTGTTCACGTCAGAATTTTGATGTGATTAAAACGATGAATGATTTGGAACAGCGAGTGGAGGATATCACCGTACCGCTCGATGTTGCTGTTATTGGCTGCGTGGTTAATGGTCCAGGCGAGGCCAAGGAAGCGGATTTGGGACTTGCAGGTGGTACGCCCAATAATTTGATTTATATTGACGGTGAGCCTAACCAAAAATTAACCAACGAAAACTTGGTTGATAATTTGGAGCGACTAATACGTGCAAAGGCGGCGCAGAAGCAAGCGCAAATAGAAGCTGATGCCAAAAATATTATCGTCAAAGCTTGATCGCTTTCGACGTGCAACACTTAAGGTTTTAAATTGAAAAAGATTCAGGCAATCCGCGGTATGAATGATCTGCTACCGGCAGATTCTCCTTTGTGGCAGTACGTTGAAGGTGTAGTCACTGATATTTTAGCGCGCTACGGCTATCAGGAAATTCGTTTTCCAATAGTAGAGTCGACTGAATTATTCAAACGCTCCATTGGTGAAGTTACCGATATCGTTGAGAAAGAAATGTATACCTTTGACGATCGCAATGGCGACAGCCTCACTTTGCGTCCAGAGGGAACTGCTTGTTGTGTACGCGCCTGTGAAGAAAATGGTTTGCTTTATAATCAAACTCAACGCTTATGGTACATGGGGCCAATGTTTCGCCATGAGCGCCCGCAGAAGGGGCGCTATCGTCAATTTCACCAGATCGGCGTTGAAACTTTTGGAATACAAGGGCCTGATATCGATGCTGAAGTATTGATATTAAGTGCACGTATCCTGCATGCACTTGGCGTTGCAGAATTTGTTCAGTTGCAGATTAATTCACTTGGCAGCGCTGATGCGCGGGCCGCTTATAAGAATGCATTGGTGACTTATCTTGGTGGTTTGCAGGATCAGCTGGATGAGGACAGTAAGCGTCGTTTATCAACTAATCCAATGCGCATTCTTGACTCAAAAGATCCGGGTACACAGGCGCTGTTGAATGATGCTCCGGTATTGTTGGACTATCTTGACGAGGCGTCGCGTGTACATTTCGAAGGATTAAAGAAGCTTCTTGATTCAGCAGGGGTGCGCTATCAAATTAATCCCCGCTTGGTGCGCGGCCTCGATTATTATGGTAAAACGGCGTTCGAATGGGTGACCGACAAGCTAGGAGCACAAAGTACAGTTTGTGCGGGTGGTCGTTATGACGGATTAGTTGAACAATTGGGTGGCAAATCTACCCCCGCTGTTGGATTCGGGATCGGCCTTGAGCGCCTGGTTTTGTTGTTGCAGTCAGTGCAAGCAATCCCTGAAGGGCTTGATCAACAAGCTGATGTGTACTTAGTGGCCGTGGGCGATGTTCAGTCCGTCGCTATGAAATTAGCTGAGCAAGTTCGAGATGAGTTACCTTTTGTGCGTTTGCTAACCAACTGTGGTGGTGGAAACTTTAAAAACCAGCTCAAAAGAGCCGATAAAAGTGGTGCTGATATCGCGCTGATTTTAGGTGAAGATGAAGTAAAGCAAGGCAAAGTAGCTATTAAATTCTTGCGTGAAGAAATTGAGCAGCAAATCCTCCCTTTCGATCAGGCAATTGCATATTTGCAAACGCTTGAGTAAATCAGTTGATAGAGTAAAAAAATAACGTTTCGTTTTATTAATTTTTTCAATGTTTGCGCATTGCGCTAAGGGCTACAGGAGTCAATTGTGAGCGTACATCTTTCAGAAGAAGAACAACTAGAAGTATTAAAACGCTGGTGGAAAGATTACGGCAAAACCGTAATTATCGCAGTGTTAGTCGCTGTGGTGGGTTATTTTGGCTTCACCACATGGCAGGATCAGAAGCGGCAGAAGGCTGAAAAGGCGTCTGAGGTCTATGAGCAACTGCTTAAGCTGGCAAATGCTGAACCTGGCAAGGTTTTGAGCGATGCGGATAAAAAGACCATTACTCATCTGGCCAATGAATTGAAAGACAGCAATAGCAAAAGTATGTATGCACACAGTGCCGCTTTTTTTCTCGCAAAATTAGCAGTTGAAGATAATAAATTGGATGTGGCTGCTGCTGAACTTAAATGGGTTTTATCTGCCAAACCCGATGCCGCTACCGCACAGCTTGCGCGTCTGCGTCTCGCGCGTGTATTAACTGCTCAAAAAGCTTACGCTGATGCATTAGCTCAATTGTCACCCGAACCCGCTGCTGCATTCACGTCGGAATATGCCGAGGCGGCTGGTGACGTACTTAAATTACAAGGTGATTTGGATGCGGCTCGCACCGCTTACGAAAAAGCCCTCGCGGCAACTGATCCGCAGCAACAAGAGCGTTTTATGTTATTGCAAATGAAAGTAGATGATTTAAAAGTAGATGCATCTTTACCTGCAGCCAAGGCTGAGGAGAAGGCTCAATGATGCGTGCTTGTGTGAGGCACTTGAGCTGGTTGGTGTTGCTTTGTGCATTCTCTCTGTCTGGCTGCTCCTGGTTCAGTAAAAAAACGGGTAATGAACCAATGGAACTGGTCGATTTCAAGGAGACTCTTGAGCTCGATGCGTTGTGGAGCCGCGGCATAGGTGAAGGCCAAAACAAAGGCTTCAGCAGCCTCACTCCCGCAATGGATGGCGATGCTATATATGCCGTAGATTTCGAAGGATTAGTTGTCGCGCTCGATAGCAAAACAGGCAAGAAAAAATGGACGCGTAAGATTAACCGGGCTCACCCAGGTGTTTGGGAATGGTCTAAAGGGCTCTTTACCGCCGAAGATCCAAATCGTCAGATTGTGGGTGGTATAGCAGCTGAAAGCGGATTGTTGTTAGTCGCTACTTATGCTGGCGAGGTGATGGCTTTGTCCAAAGAAACCGGCGAAGAACTTTGGCGTAAGGGTTTGCCTGGTGAAGTAGTGTCTGCTCCTCGCACCAATGGGAATGTTGTTGCGGCCCAAACAGTGAATGGTAAGTTGTTTGCGCTAGATGCGAAAAGCGGTGAACAGTTATGGTTTTACGATAATCCACCACCTGTATTAACCCTGCGTGGTACCCCATCCCCAATTGTGACCGACTCTGCTATTTATGCAGGTTTTTCCAATGGTCGTATGATGGCCTTTAATCCAAGTAATGGACTGATTCTGTGGGAACAGCGTATTGCTTCCCCTAAAGGTCGTTCTGAGCTTGAGAGGATGGTCGATATTCATTCCAGCCCTGTGATTAAAGATGGAGTAATTTACGTCGGTACCTATCAAGGACGCATTAGCGCTTTGGCTCGCGGTACTGGCCGCCCGCTTTGGGGTAAGGATGGCTCAACGAGCGAAAGTATGGCACTGTCGAGTGATAAGTTATTTGTCTCTCACTCGGACGGTAAGTTGGTTGCTTATAGCTCCACATCCGGTGAGCAGTTGTGGAGCAACGAAAAGATGTTGCGTCGATCTTTAAATGGTCCGCAGGTTTTTGGTGAATATGTCGCTGTTGTTGATTTTGAAGGCTATATGCATGTCGTGAATCAAAGTGATGGCGAACTGGTTGCGCGCACACGTGTGGATCGTAAGGGAGCTCGCGCGCCTATGCTGACTGATGGTGAGACCCTATACGTGTATACTAATAGTGGTGACCTAATTGCGTTCCAGGCAGAAAAGGACGACTAGTTTCAAAGCTGTATCCTAAACTGCAACCAGCCGCTTGAAATTGCCTTCATTTAATAGGGTCACTTCACAGCGGCTGATTTGTTTCTGAACTATTTCAATGCATGCAGGGCTGCCACTGCATTGCCCATGTTTTTTTATCTCAATTGATACCTTTATGATAATCCCCGTAATAGCACTTGTTGGCCGCCCTAACGTGGGTAAATCCACGCTCTTTAACCGCCTTACCCAGTCGCGTGATGCCTTGGTGGCTGATTATCCCGGTTTGACCCGTGACCGTAAGTATGGTGAAGGGGTTTTGGAGGGGCGTCGCTTTATCGTCATTGATACCGGGGGTATTAGTGGTGAGGAAGAGGGTATTGATAGCATGATGGCTGGTCAATCGCTGCTGGCGGTTCAGGAGGCAGACATAGTTCTCTTCATCGTGGACAGTCGTGCAGGGCTTAATCCCGCTGATGAGTTGATAGCCAAGCACTTGCGGGTGAATGATAAAAAAACCTATTTGGTTGCCAACAAGATCGATGGTATGGATCCCGATATTGCCTTGGCTCCTTTCTATGAGCTCGGATTGGGAGAGATCCATCCAACTACAGCCAGTCATGGACGCGGTGTAAGATCATTGATGGAGGAGGTTTTGGCTGAGATTCCCGAGTTGCCCGAGGATTACCAGTCTGAAGAGGCAACCGGAATAAAAATTGCGATTGTAGGTCGGCCGAATGTCGGTAAGTCGACATTGGTAAACCGGTTGCTCGGCGAGGATCGCGTGGTGGTTTACGACCAGCCGGGAACCACACGTGACAGTGTCTATATTAACTACACACGATTTGATAAGCCTTACACTATTATTGATACAGCGGGGGTTCGCCGTCGAAAAAATATCGATCTGATGGTTGAGAAGTTCTCGATTGTAAAAACAATGCAAGCTATTGCTGATGCAAATGTTGTTGTATTAGTGATGGATGCCAGTGAGGGTGTGGTCGAGCAAGACCTGCATTTGATGGGTACTACTATTGAGGCAGGGCGTGCCTTGGTGATAGCGCTGAATAAGTGGGATGGATTGGATGATGCGCACAAGCAATATGTTAAAAGTGAACTTGAGCGACGTCTACGGTTTGTAGATTTTGCCACTATTCATTTTATTTCAGCATTACATGGCACGGGGGTAGGTAACCTGTACAAGTCCATCGAGCTGGCTTATCAATCTGCGACTGATAAGTTCAGCACGAATTTCCTGACCCGCATCCTGCAAGATGCGGTACGGGAGCATCAACCCCCAATGATTCAGGGGCGTCGCATAAAGCTGCGCTACGCGCACCCTGGGGGGCATAATCCACCAATCATCGTGATTCACGGTAACCAGACGAACGATGTACCTAGCCACTACACTAAGTATCTTGAGAAAACTTTCCGGCGGGTGCTTGACCTCCATGGCACACCGATCAAAATCGAATTCCGTAATAACGAAAACCCTTATACTGAGCGGAAAAGCAAAATGACCCAGCGCCAATTGATAGATATGCGTCGTAAAGCCGAGCGCGATCGCAATCGCAATAAACTTAAATAAATCGGGATACTGTGCCGATAATCTGAGTTTTCGTGGCAACAAACTAGTCGCTCAGGCAGAACGCCTCTAAGTTGCGACTGCTTGCGCTACTTTGTGTGAAGGAGTAGTGTTACGCGCCCTGATCCGCTATCCTTTATTCACATGTTTTATTAAAAAACCGAGCAGAAGATGACACCCGCAAGCCGCAAGCTGCTTATCATCGATGACGATGCCCTTGTACGCCAGAGTATTGTGACTTATCTGGCGGACAGTGGATTCTGTGTTTGTTCAGCAGCAGATGCCACTGCCGGACTTGAATTGCTCGCCTCCCCCGACCAGCCACTTCCCGATTTGATTATTACTGATTTGCGCATGCCAAACGGTGATGGCTTGCAGTTACTTCAGGTATTGCATGAACGTTATGCCGCCCTTCCGGTTATTGTTATTTCCGGCGCTGGTGTGATGAATGATGTTGTAACTGCGTTGCGTTTGGGTGCGCGCGATTATTTGATAAAACCTGTAGTCGATTTGGAAGTATTGGTCCATTCGATTAATAAGGTTCTGGATCGACAGGATCTGGAAGAGGAAAACCAGCGTTACCGAATGAAATTGGAAGAGGCTAATCGGGAGTTAAAAGAAAACTTACGAGTTCTAGAGCGTGACCATATTGCGGGGCGACGTGTGCAGCGACGCTTGATGCCATCGGGATTTACTACTGAAGAAGGTTATTCAGCTGCTCACACCATCATTCCTTCCTTATTTCTCAGTGGCGATTTCGTTGATTACGCCCATATCAAAAAGCGTTATCTGGCCTTTTACCTTGCGGATGTGTCAGGTCACGGCGCATCTTCTGCTTTCGTTACTATCTGGCTTAAACACCTGGTCAGTCGTATGGTGCGAGAAGAAGGGCTGTTTGGTGATGAGCACTCTTTTGCATTGGGGGCAGACCTAATGCTGCGCCAGATCAATCGTGAACTGCATGAGACTCGCCTCAGCCATCATTTGACGCTGTTCGTCGGTGTCATAGACACAGTCACCCATAAAATGCATTACGTGGTGGCGGGTCATTTGCCCATGCCAATTTTGCTCACAAATGAAGGGGCGGAATATCTGACTGGGCGAGGCAAACCGGTCGGAATATTTAAAGAGGTCAGTTGGGAGGTTTACGAACGCCAGTTGCCTGAAAGGTTTGCCCTTGTATGTTTTTCAGACGGTGTATTGGAAACCTTGTCGCAATCTGAACTCCAGGATAAAGAAGCGTATTTGTTAAAACTAATTTCTTCAAGTAGTGGCAGTTTGGATTCCGTCTGTAATACTTTAGTTATAAAAGAAATTCGCGATAACCCGGATGACATAGCAGTCTTGTCCATCGCTCGAGGTCTTAGTTAATGAAAGCCGGTCAAATATTGGTTGCTGACCATAATGGCGTCTATGTAATCAAAATGGTAGGTGATGTGCGCCTGACATTATGTATTTCATTTGATCAATTTATTGATGCTATGTTCAAAAGCGAAAATTTTACCTCTGTGTTATTTGACCTGTCCGAGTCCGAGGCCATCGATAGCACTACGTTGGGTTTAATGGCGAAAATTTCTTTATTGGGACAGGATCGGCGTGGAATTACGCCGGTGATTCTGGCAAGTAATCCCAGCATCCAGCGAATTTTGCAAACCATGGGATTTGGCGACATTTTTACTATAGTCGATAAATTGGACGCGCCAATATTCGCAGAGCAACCTCTAAATTGTATTAACTGCGATGAAAAGGAAGTGAAGGAAAAAGTTCTGGAGGCTCACAAAATCCTGATGGGCTTAAACGCGAGTAACGCTGATACTTTCCGCAATCTGGTTAACATGTTAGAAAGCTGCTGACTAACCAACTCTAATTCAGGCTTTTAGATTAGCCTACGTCAGTAAATTCGCTTTGACGACACTTTTTGCCCGAATGAATTCGGTGTGCGGCACATAAATCAAATCTGCTATTTTGCGAATAATATAATCTTCATACTTATCCAGATTCCCATCCGAGTAAGCCATTTCCCACATAGCTTTCATCAAATTAAATTTTTCTTCCGTACTGCAATATTGATTGATGAGCTGGGTGAATTGATGCAACGAAGTCGCATGATTAGTTTCATTTTTGGCGAGATTGATTAAGTCTGCCAGCTCGTCCTGTGCAAGTGAAAATTTGCGCTCAAGAATGACACTCAGGTTATCGATTTCCTGGCTTGCAAACTGATGGTCAGCCATGGCGACTTCAACAAGCAATGCAGCAACTGCCAATTGTTTTTGGTGATCTGAAAGAGTGGGGGAAGCACCACCTGCAGGTTGCAGGTGGCGTTCAATGAAGCGCGAGAGTTTATTGAGCACGGGCTTTCAACAAGTTCTCAAGGTTTATTTGGTCCTTCACAAACCCGCGGATACCTTCAGATAACTTTTCGATTGCCATTGCATCCTGGTTCAGGCCAAAACGGAAACTGACCTCAGTTTCAAGTTGTTTAGCAATCGCGTTCCCCGTGCTGTCTGGGGACAATACACGCTTAAGTTCACCTTTGTCTTGATCCAGCTCCTGCAACAATTGTGGACTTATGGTCAGGCGATCACAGCCAGCCAAGGCTTCAATTTCGCCGATGTTACGGAAGCTTGCTCCCATCACTACAGTTTTGTAGCCATTTTGTTTGTAGTAATTGTAAATATGGCGTACTGAAACCACGCCTGGATCTTCTTCAGCGATATATTCTTTTTTATCAGTATTGGCTTTGTACCAATCGAGAATACGACCTACAAAAGGCGATATCAAAAATACACCGGCATCCGCGCATGCAGCGGCCTGGTTGAAGCCAAACAGCAGGGTAAGGTTGCAATTGATGCCTTCTTTTTCTAATACTTCAGCAGCACGAATACCTTCCCACGTAGAGGCTAGTTTTATCAATACGCGTGATTTATCGATTCCGCCTTTTTCATAGAGGCTAATAAGTTCATGGGCTTTAGCGATGGAAGCTTTGGTATCAAAAGATAGGCGTGCATCAACTTCAGTGGAAATACGACCCGGAACGATTTTTAAAATTTCCAAACCGATACCAACTGCCAAATGGTCGCAAGCTGCACTCAATTGTTGTGCGCTGTTGGTGATGCTTTTACTGGCATTAATTGATGCAGTGAGCAAATCCTGGTATTGCGGCATTTGCGCGGCTTTATAGACCAGTGAAGGGTTGGTTGTTGCATCCAGTGGTTTGTACAAGCGGATGGCTTCAATGTCGCCGGTATCGGCAACAACATCGGTAAAATTTTTCAGTTGTTCAAGTTTACTAGTCACAGTGGTAATCCTATCTCTGAAAGTACAAGTGATTGATCTTCGTTTATTGCCGTCAGATATATTATAGTCGTAATGACTTTATGCGGAAAGCAGTCATTTTTTATAAGCCGATAATTCGATAGTATTGAAGGCCTTAAGCGTTCTCGACCCCATTTGTATTTGCCAATGGTAACTCATTTATGCTTTCAAGCGCGCGCTCCAGCACTTCAATTCCTGCACCAGGTTTATGAGCTTGTTCACTGATAATACGCCGAAACTGTCTCGCACCGGGCAACCCCTGGTAAAGCCCGAGAATATGGCGTGTCAAATGGTTGAGGCGGGTGCCTTTGCCGAGTTCTTCCCGGCAATAGACCATGAATTCCTGCATTACATCAGCGCGGCTTGAGATTGGTTTATCAACACCGTAAATCTGCTGGTCGACTTGTGCGAGTAGATACGGATTGCTATAAGCTTCACGTCCAATCATTACACCATCAACATGATCCAGAAGGTTCTTACTCTGTTCCAAAGTAGTTATGCCGCCATTAATGATGATTTCCAGGTGCGGAAAATCCTGTTTTAGCTGGTATACCTTGTCGTACTGCAGTGGCGGTACTTCGCGATTTTCCTTCGGGCTCAGGCCTTTCAGCCAAGCTTTGCGCGCATGCACGATGAACGTACTGCACCCGGTTTCTGCGATGCTACTGACGAACTTGACTAGGCCCTCGTAGTCCTCCATATCGTCAATACCGATACGATGTTTGACAGTGACAGGAATTTTGACTGCGTTTTGCATAGCAGCGATGCAATCTGCAACCAAATCCGGTTCCGCCATCAGGCAAGCGCCTATCATGCCGTTCTGAACACGATCACTCGGGCAGCCGCAATTGAGATTGACTTCGTCGTAGCCCCAATCTTCTGCGATACGTGCGCATTCTGCTAAAGCGACTGCGTCGCTGCCGCCAAGTTGTAACGCGAGCGGATGCTCGCTGGCGTTGTAATCTAAAAAGCGGGCTTTATCGCCGTGCAATAGCGCGCCCGTTGTCACCATCTCGGTATAAAGCACAGCTCTTTTGGTTAATAGACGCCAAAAGGTGCGGCAATCAGAAGTTGACCACTCCATCATAGGGGCAAGTGTAAAACGGCGGTCAAGCGGTTGAATTGAAGTCATGAAGCTGTGGAGTTCTGCTGCGAGGGAAATAAAATGCGGCCTCAGCCGCTAGGTGTTTTATGATAACGGCATTTACTTCCTGCTGCACGGTAAAGTGCAGCCTGTACCTAAGGCGCGTTAAATTATGTCGTTTACCCATATTGATTCCCAAGGGCACGCCAGCATGGTGGACGTTTCTGAAAAGCCGGCAAGCGTGCGCGAGGCGCGGGCGTTTGCACGAGTGTTGATGAAGCCGGAAACATTGGCGCAAATTAAAGCGAATAGCCTAAAAAAGGGCGATGTGCTTGCGGTTGCGCGTATTGCAGGTATCCAGGCAGCAAAAAAATGTGCGGATCTAATTCCTTTGTGTCATCCGCTGGCATTGAGTAAGGTGGCGGTGGATTTTGTGCTCGATGACGAAAATTCCAGCGTTGAAATTACCACTTTTTGCAAGCTTACCGGGCAGACGGGGGTAGAGATGGAGGCGCTGACGGCGGCGAGTATCGCGGCGCTCACTATTTATGATATGTGTAAGGCGGTCGATATGGAAATGGTGATCGAACAGGTGTGCTTGGTGGAAAAATCCGGTGGTCGACGCGGACATTATCGTCGACAAGGGAGTGGGCAATGATTCGTGTTGTGTTTCTCGCCCAGTTGCGTGAGCAGT
Organism: Cellvibrio sp.; assembly: GCA_035456025.1. Classification (GTDB taxonomy): domain Bacteria; phylum Pseudomonadota; class Gammaproteobacteria; order Pseudomonadales; family Cellvibrionaceae; genus Cellvibrio. Next base: position 16,194 of record DATIDX010000379.1, read on the forward strand.
TGGGCACTGCAGGGCTACAAGTTGCTGATGACGC
>DATIDX010000380.1:0-9681 GCA_035456025.1 Cellvibrio sp.
CAATCAATCCGATGCAGTAAAAGTTACTTATAAAACACTTGCTGTTGCTGAATCAATTGCAGTTGATTAGCTTTGTGCAGTAACTGTTGGCGTTTTAAATCCGCGTAAACAGGCGAAGCCCGCCAGCAACACAATTGCATCGCGCGCGCGCATCAAGGCAATTAATCCGATAGCCGCGCTTGCAGGTAAGTTGAGCGTTTGGAACGACCAGAGCACTGAGGCTTCCAGTGTGCCTATGCCACCGGGAACCGGGAGCAAGAGCGCGAGCCGCATAGCGACCATGATCAGGATAAAACCCGACAGGTCGAGTTGCACATCGACAAATGCCATGATCAATGCCAGCTCGCCGATCAATCCAATCCAGCCCGCGATAGACAGGAGCACCGCCATTAATAAGCGCGGTTTTTGGGTGCGGATTGCTGTGCGTAAATCGCTGCTTAAAGCCTGCCAATGATTTTCGATGCGGCTTAAGCGTGGATGCTCCTGCCAGCGCCGCGCCAGACGTTCAACGCGTGCAGACAACCACTGCGGCTGGCGCAAGATCGCCCAAGCCAGCAGTGATAACAGCAGTAATAACACGAGCAACACGGCGCCCATTTTTTGCCAGGCACTTGCATCCAGCGCCGGCGAAAAAAATAATAAAAAAACACCGAGCAACAGCATGGAAAAATTGATCCATAGCTCGTAAAAACGATCCATCCCCAAAGATAAGATTGCTTTGTGCAAGGGCAAACTGCAGCGTTTATACAACCAGAAAATTTGCAGTGGCTCGCCGCCGAATTGTGGGCCGGGGGTAATAAAACTGACCGTTTGCCCTGCTTGGCGTATCAACAATAGTCGCCACAGATTGACCTTGTCGTTGAGCGCATTTACCAATAATTGCCAGCGCCAGGTAAGCAGCAAAATAATCACCAGGTTGAGGCCCATCCAAAAAATCCATTGCATGGCGCTGAGTGAACGGATACTGGTTGCAATTTCATCCAGCGGTAATTGGGTGAGTGTCCATGCGACCAAGCCAAACGCTAACAGCCAGAGCAACCAGCTAATTAGTTTTATTTTTGTTGTGCTAGTCATGCCGGTTCTTTCCATCCAGGTTCTCTTCATGCCGAGCTTCGCCATCGCGCCGGTTCACCCAGTGGTCGTCCCATTGCCAGAGGCTAAAACGTCCTGTGCCTAATAAAATCAACCAGGCAGAACTGAAAATAATCGTTGCAGTGATGGTATCCAGCGGTTGCGCGCGCAGGATTAATCCCAGCAAGGCCAATATCGCCAGGGCGCCAACACGCCCGGCAAAACCTACCAGTACAATTCCGCCTAGTAGCAACAAGCTGCCTATCAAGAAGGCGGGGGGCGTATCAAGTTTGTTCAGGAATAGTGCCAGGGAAATACATAAAATGGCGCGCAGGCCGGGTTGAAAAATACTGCGACTAAAACCTGCGAGACGAGCGAAAAATTGTTGTGCGCCTGCAGACTCGCTGCGAATCCTGCCGCTCACAACCAGCCAGTCCACTACAAAACCCAGGAGGATCGGCAACATAAATGCCAGCGCGACAATAACCGTGAAAGGTGCATAAAAGCAGGGCAACAACACTACTGCGACCAAGCCCATCTGGAATCCGGCCAGGGTGCGGCGCAACATACTGGGCATGAGTGGGTATACAGGGCGGTTGTGCGTGCGTCGCCAATACAGACCCCACACAAAAATATAATAAGCCACGCTCACTAACAAAAAGCTCCAGTGAACTTTGCCGTAACCGACGGCAAGTAGCGGGGCGATTAATAGACCCAGTGCATCATAGGCGGTATCCAATTCACTGCCCAACACACTGGTGCGCCAGGTGCGGCGTGCGACGAATCCATCCATGCGATCAAGAATTGCGGCTACGCAATAAAGCAGACCGGGAATCCAGCCGATTAAACCTGCGGCCTGCGGCTGGAATAAAAAGCCACCAGTCAGGGCAATCAATCCGCCACGCAATAAGGTTAGCCAATTCGCCCAGCCAAGGTTTGGGTATACCGCTGTGTCCGGAGTAGCGCGATTTAATTCTAATCTCTTCCATAATTCCGACCAGACGAAGCCCCAAAGCCCGCCCGCGAATAGCAGCCAGTGCAGGGCGTTAACATGCGGCGCAATTTTAGTGAGGGCGAAAAATCCAGCGAGCAGGACGCCGATACCGGACAAGCCGGCCAACAGCGTTTGGTGTTTTAGTGGTGAGGGCATGCGGAGTCATCGTCAAAAATCAGAGCCGCCTATCCTATACGTGCGAGCCCATCAGTCAAACCGTTTTCATCCCCGCCAATAACTCCAGTGCCCGCAAACGTTTTTGCGGATCATAAACATCAATCGTAAACATAAATTCGTTGATGCCCAGTTCATCGGCGAGGTTTTCCAATTTCGCTTTTACTTGTGTGGGATTGCCCACGGCAGCAAGCGATAAAAATTCGCGCACCTGTAATTCTTCTTCGATATTCCACAGACCGTCCATAGATTCAATCGGTGGTTTCAACCACAGCGGGTTGCCACGTAGCAATGCGAGTATGCGTTGGTGGCTAGTGGTCGATAAATGTTTTGCCTCGGCTTCGGAATCCGCTACTACTACCGGCATGCCGAGCATCGCGTAAGGTTTTTCCAATGTGTCGGAAGGAACAAATTGGGTTTGGTAAATGCGCAGTGCTTCGCGCATCAAACGCGGGGCGAAATGGCCGGCGAAGGCGTAGGGTAATCCGCGTTTGGCGGCGAGTTGTGCGCTGAACAAACTGGAGCCGAGCAACCAGATAGGCACTTGCGTTCCCGCGCCGGGAATGGCTTTCAAGCGTTGGCCTTGAGCAAGGGGTGCGAGTAACTGCTGCAGTAAATTGACTTCTGCCGGGAATTCATCGGCAGCGGCGAGATCGCGGCGCAGGGCGCGGCTGGTGATGGGGTCAGTTCCCGGTGCGCGCCCGAGTCCCAAATCGATACGATCAGGGTACAAACATGCGAGCGTGCCGAACTGTTCGGCGATCACCAGCGGCGGATGGTTGGGCAGCATGATTCCGCCTGAGCCCACGCGCAAGGTTTTGGTGCCGCCCGCGATATAGCCAATCAGCACCGCCGTAGCTGAGCTGGCGATCCCTTCCATATTGTGGTGTTCGGCCAGCCAAAAACGGTTAAATCCCAGCGATTCTGCGGCCTGTGCGTAACACAATGAATTCTGCAAGGTCTCGTTGATAGTGCCATGTTCACGCACAGATGCGAGTTCGAGCAGGGAGAAGGGGATGTTGTTCAGCATGGCTAATACCCATTGACGAGCGGTGACAGCATTAAAGAAAGCAGGTGTCCTTATCAATGGGGTCAGTTGGGAAGGGGTTCAAGTTACGGCGGCGTAAGGAAAAGTAAGCGCCATCTTGCGTGTGACAGTGAACAGAAGCTGATTGATGGTTTGGATAGGCTCAAGGTAAAACCATCGCCGTGGATATTCCTATGACCCTAGAACGCATTCGCCATCACAAAATCGCTTCTATTATCGGTGTTTTGGTATTGGTGCTATTGATCGCTGTAGCGGTTGTGATCATTTATTCCGAGACGCTGGTGCGAATGTTGGTAGAGGACAGGGGTAGCAAATCCCTAGGGCGCGAGCTGCGCATTGATGGCCCCCTCAGCGTAGATTGGCATTGGACCTTTACGGAGATCCATGCGGAAAAAATCCGTCTCAGCAATGCACCTGATTACAAAGAACCGGAAATGATTAGGATTGAATCTGTGGATCTCAGCTTCAAACCGTTGAAATTGCTGATCGGAAAGTTGGAGTTCGGTGTGATCACTGTGCATAAGCCGATAATTATCCTGGAGCGAAAATCCCGGGAGGATGCCAATTGGAATTTCCCGATGTTCTCTGCTGCCAATGCCACTAGTGAATCAGTCGCGCCCGACAACCGCCATAAATTTCCATTAATTGAGCGATTGGAGTTGAACGATGGGCAACTTGTTTTTCGCGATGCAGTAAAAAAATTAAGCCTCAATCTCAAATTAAATTCCGTGAGCGGTAGTGGCGGTGAGAAAAAGGATAGCAAGAAAAGTGAAAATGGATTTTCCGTAAAAGGTAAAGGGACTTTGCAAGGCGAAAAATTTGATTTAGTGGGTTCGGGCGGTTCGCTGGAAACCCTACGCGATTCCACAGCGGATTTTCCGCTTCAGCTGCAATTGATTATGGGCGCTACCCAAGTGAATGTGAATGGAACCTTCAAAGACCCGCTTAAATTCAGCGGTGCCAATGCCAGCTTAAAAATTAGGGGCGATAGTCTTGCCGATATCTTTTATCTCACCGCCATTCCCTTGCCGCCAACACCACCTTACACCTTGGAGGGGCAGTTGACGAAAGACGGTGATGTATGGGGCTACCAAAAATTCAACGGTAAAGTGGGCGGTAGCGATTTGTCGGGCAGTCTGTCATACGACGTTAGCGGTGAGCGCGGTTTCCTCAAGGCGAATTTATTTTCCAATGTACTCAACAGTGCAGATCTCGGGGGATTTATTGGCTTAACTCCGGATGTCGAGAATGCGACGCCCGAACAGAAAAAGGAATCGGCCAAGAAAAAGGCCAGCCCTAAACTCATACCGGATGTGCCATTGAAAGTAGAGCGGTTGCGTGCAACAGATCTGGATGTAACCCTGGTCGCTAAAGAAATTAATGCACCTAATTTGCCGTTCAAGGGGATGGAGGTGCGGTTTGATTTAAAAGACGGATTGCTGAAATTAAATCCGTTTAAGGTGATATTGGCGGACGGGACGATTGAAGGCGCTATAGAAGTAGATGCGCGTCCGGATGTCCCACCTATGACAGTAGATTTGACGATACACAAACTTAGCCTTGCACAATTTTTTGTCGATACACGTTTTGAAAATACGACAAGGGGTTTTTTTGGTGGCAAGATTTCGCTCAAGGGCGTAGGTGCATCGCTAGCAGATGTGTTAGGAACCAGTAATGGGGAAATGGCCATTATTATGTCGGGTGGGAAAATTAGTCAGTTATTGATTGAAGCCTCGGACGTAGATGTAGGACAAGCCTTGCCGTTATTTTTGGGTAAGGATAAATCCACCACTATTCGCTGCGGTGTTATCGATTTTGATGTAAAAGACGGAATGCTGAAATCAAAAACCGTGGTGCTGGATACCAATGACTCCCTCTTGGTTGGCAGGGTGGGAGTGGATTTAAAGCGGGAAAAAATAAGCGCACGGCTCGATGCCAAACCGAAAGATAACAGCATCCTCTCTGCCCAAATTCCTATTACCTTGTCAGGAGATTTGAAATCACCGGGTATAGGGATAGATATGAAAAGGACAGGCGCACGTGGTGCAGCCGCAATTGCATTGGGCACTTTCCTAACGCCCTTTGCCGCTTTCCTGGCATTTATTGAAACCGGTGATGCGAAACATGCAGATTGTCGTGCGCTTATCACCATCGCGGAAGGAAGCTGAGCGGATTGAAATTTTTGAAATAAACAGGCAGGTAAATGGTGGTTGAAATTTTCAACCACCATTTTTTCATTTAATGCGTGAGATTGTATTGAACAACATATACCAGCGCACCGGCCAAATATCCCACCAGTGCCAATAAGCTGATTTTTTTCAGGTACCAGATAAAATCGATTTTTTCCAACCCCATAGCCGCAACACCGGCAGCAGAGCCGATAATTAAAATTGATCCACCAGTGCCTGCGCAATAAGCCAAAAATTCCCACAAGAAACTGTCGGTTGGATATTGTTCCAGACTGTACATACCCATTGATGCGGCAACCAGAGGTACGTTATCCACCACCGCGCTGGCAAGGCCTATCAAGGTCACGATGATGTCCTGACGGCCGACAGTATTATCCAGCCAGGCTGCCAATGCTGAGAGTATGTGCGTATGTTCCAGAGTCGCAACTGCCAATAAAATTCCGATAAAGAAAATAATGGATTCCATATCGATGCGGGACAGCGCATGCCCCAGGCTGAGCGGTTTTTTTGCTTCGGCAGTTTTATTTTTATGCATGAGGTCGGCCACCAGCCAGAGAATGCCCACACCAAACAAAATTCCCATAAACGGTGGCAGGTGGGTGATGGCTTTAAAAATCGGGACGGCGATCAGTACCCCCACACCCAGCCAGAAAACAATATTCCGTTCCAGTGGCGTGGTTAAATCCGTTGCTTTTTCTGTGGCGATTGCTGGCGCTTCCACTGCTTTCCCGCGCATCATAAACGCGATAATTGCAAGCGGGACCAGCAGGTTAACAACACTGGGGATAAATACGCCGGTAATAATATTGATGGGCGTTATCTGGCCACCAATCCACAACATGGTAGTGGTGACATCGCCAATGGGCGACCATGCACCACCCGCATTGGCGGCAATAATAATCATCCCCGCAAACAATAAACGGTCTTCGCGTTTGGCCAATAATTTTTTCATTAGCGACACCATCACAATCGCGGTGGTCAAATTATCGAGGATGGCGCTCAGAAAAAAAGTGACCACTCCTACCAAGAGCATAAGCGAGGAAAGTTGGGTGGTTTTAATGCGGCTGGTGATGACCTGAAAGCCATTGTGCGCATCAATAATTTCCACAATCGTCATGGCGCCCATCAAAAAGAATACTATCTGGGCGATTGCAATTAAGGACTCGGATAGTTCAGTTGATACATTATGACCGGCACCGGACAATGCATAAACTGTCCAGAGTAAACCTGCTCCTAACAAAGCGGAGGCCGATTTATTAATACGGAGAGGGTGCTCAAGGGCGATAGCCGCGTAGGCAATAATAAAAATGACAACAAGGGAGATTAACATAGGAAGTATTTTTTACAGTGCATGGTGCTGCGACCCCATGTTGCAGCCGGTTTTAAGCCTAGCATGCGGCCTATAGTGAATCCAGCCTATTGGCGCGTGTGACATTGCGTGTCACATTTTATTCATTGATGCTTGGCCGCAGACGCTTCGCTATTAATGTATCTGCCACCAATCGGGTAGTAACGACATTATTTGCGGTTGCTGAAAGCGTTCATCCAGTAACCATAGGTAGCCTTCATCAGATGGAGTGCGAATTACTCGCCCGGCGGCCTGGATGACTTTCTGGATTCCCGGATAGGTGTAAGTAAAATCATATCCCTGCGCGAATTTACCTTGCATCACTGCGCGCAAATGTTCATTCACCGGATTCACCTGGGGTAATCCCAATGTGGCGATAAAAACACCTTTTAATGCATCGCCCGATAAATCCACGCCTTCACTAAATGCGCCGCCCAATACCGCCAGCCCTAACAAATTATTATGCTGGTTAAACTGCTCGATAAATTCCTGCCGGTCTGCTTCGCTCATGCGCCGGGATTGCACTATCAATTGAATGTCGTTACCTATTAAGCGTGGGCGAATAACCGATTCCACTTTTTGCAGAAACTCATAGCTGGAAAAAAACACCAGGGCATTGCCGGGTTGCGCGAAAATTTGCTCTTTGATGATGTTGCAAATAGGTTCAATAGCGGCGTTGCGATCTCTGTAGCGAGTGGATAAATTGGCGGCGATCTGCACCTGTAATTGTTCAGGTTTGAACGGCGAGGGCACATTGATATGCACTGTGTCCTCCGGTAATCCCAATAATGATTGGTAATATTGGGCGGGATGCAAAGTGGCTGAGAAGTAACAGGCGCAGTGGGCAAAACTCAAGCGCGCCGCCAGCGGTGTTGCTGGTATTAAATTGCGCAGCGTTAACAATTCTTCTTTGGTACCCATGGCCTGCATATCAATACAAAAATCTTCATCGAACACTTCCACAACTTTTTCGTAGTTAAGCGCGGCAAAAAAGAATTCCTGCGCGATAGTTTCCTGCACGGTGTGATCGGGATTTTTCTGTAGGAACTCGATATAGACATTGGTGAAATCAACCAGTGCTATGCCCAGTTTTTCTGGCAATACCGGGAGCAACCGGAATTGATCCTCGCTTTCCGGCAGCAGCTTAAGCAGCGCTAGCCAGAGCTTGTTAATTTTATCCAGGGCTTTTTTAATCGGCGCAGGCGACACTTTCTTTGCACTGATCAAGTCGCCACGACTCAATTCTGCCGAATACATACCGCGCGCCCGATCAATTAAATTGTGGCTTTCATCGACCAGTAAATAAGGCTTCCAATCAAACTCGTTGGTGAGCGCTAATAATAGTGGCGTGCCGTCGAAATAGTAGTTTACGTCGGCAACCACGATGTCTACCCAGCGGCTCATTTCCATACTGAGATAAAACGGGCAGATTTCAAATTCGTAGGCAAGGGTATTGAGTGCTTGTTTATCCAGCACCGGAATGCTGTAGGCCGCTTGCCGCGCTGCTTCCAGTTTGGTGTAAAAATCAAACGCGTAAGGGCAGGAATCGCCCAGACATTTTTTGTCGGGCTCAAGGCAGGCTTTTTCCTGGGCCGTTAATTCCAGTGTGCGTAACGGAGGCGTAGATCCATTTTTATCGCTGGCGATAAGCTGGATATTTTCCAGTGCCAATTGTTTGCCGGTGGTTTTGGCGGTGAGGTAGAAAATTTTATCGACCGGCGTGCGGGTCATGGATTTAATGGCCGGAAACAATCCGGCCAATGTTTTTCCGGTTCCGGTCGGTGCTTCGGCTAATACCACTCGTCCTGTTGCAGCCGCTTTATAGACTGCCTCCGCCATTACCCGCTGCGAGCTGTGCATGCTGCCGTAGGGAAATTGTAACTGTTCAATCCACTCGCTGAGCTGCGTTAGTCGCTGGTTGATCTGCGCTTGCCATTGACAATATTTTTCGGCGAGCGCTTCACCGAATTCGCGCAATTCCGCCGCGCTCCAGGTTTCTTCCAGCCGATATTCTTCTTCGTCGGTTAAATTAAAATAAATCAGTGCGAGATCAATTTCATCGCAGCCGTGGGTTTCGCAGTACATCCAGCCATAACATTTGGCTTGTGCCCAATGCAGTGCTTGATGGTTTGCGGGAATGCGCGAGACATCGCCGTAAAAAGTTTTAATTTCTTCAATGCAGTGATCGGTGGGGGCATAACCATCGGCGCGGCCGCGAAAGGTAATATCGCCGTAGGTGATGCTCAAGCTGACTTCAGTTTGATAATTGGATGAACGTCTGCTCGCCACCCGCTGATGGCCTTCGATACCTTCCTGGCCGGTCGGTGATGGTGTGAAACGGCGGTCGAGGCTGCCCGTTTTTGCTGCAAATTCGACAAGGGTTTTTATCGCAATCGCTTTGGGTTTATTGCCAACTAACATACCAAACCTCGGCAGGAATTGCGTGTGCGGCAAAATAATCCAGCCAGCGCTGCTGGTTGTCCTGAATGCGATCACCTGGGCCTTTGACTTCAATCATTCGGTAAGAATTAGTTGAAGGGAAAAACTGGATTAAATCGGGCAGGCCACTGCGGTTGCTTTTTATATCGAATAACAACCGTTCAAAAATCGCTTTTAAATGCGGCGCTGGAATTGTCTGGAGTGCGAGCTCAAGTAGTTCCTGTTCCAAAAATGGCCAAGCCACAAAATGATTAGTGACGCCGTTTTTAGTACGCCAGAGTTCGCGGATATGTTCGTGGTGCAGATTGTCGTCCAGCAATTGCCACAGTTGTTGGATGCCGGGGCGATTGCTAACAAAATTTTCCTGATACAAATCCAGCGGGGCTGCCTGAAAGGGATTGGCAAATGCACCGTCGAT
>DATIDX010000381.1:0-19854 GCA_035456025.1 Cellvibrio sp.
CATCTCACCCGAGGAGCGGGAAATCCTGCTGCAAACCCTGGATCGCATCGATGCCTTGCTCGACCAGTTACCCAAACCGGTGCGCCGGGCATTCCTGTTGTCGCAGCTCCAAGGCCTGACCTATGCCGAGATAGCGCAGCAGATGAACCTCTCCCAGCGCACCATTAAACGCTACATGCAACAGGGGTTTAGCCAATGCATAGCCGCGATGTTCTAGCCCCGCCGCCGGCAGTAATCGCCCGCGCAGCAGATTGGCTGGTGCGAATGCAGGAAGGCAAGCTCAGCGCGGACGCGGCGGCGCAATTGCAAGCCTGGCGCGATGAAAATCCCGAGCATGAACGGGCTTGGCGGGCGGCCATGCAATTCAAGGAGATGATGGGTGCTGTGCCCGCCGATTTGGGCCAGCCGGTGCTCGGCCGTGAGCGCCTGGATCGGCGTCAGTTGCTGCTGTCGCTCGCGCTGTTAGCGACTGCTGTACCCGCGAGTTGGGTGGCCTATCAACAGTGGCCGGTGTTGGTCGCTGACTATCGCACCGCCAAGGGCGAGCAGCGCAGGATCACCTTGCCCGACGGCAGCCAATTGCAGCTGAATACCGGCAGCGCGGTGGATGTGCAATTCAATGAGCAGCAGCGGCTGATCCGTTTGCAGCGCGGCGAAATCGCGATCCGCACGGCGCCTGATAATCTCGGCAATGGCCTTTATAAACGCCCCTTTATTGTGGCGACGCCGGTGGGAAGTATCCGTGCCCTGGGGACGCATTTTGCGGTGCGTGCCCTTGATAGCGACAGCGCGCAAGTAGAGGTGTACGAGCATGCGGTTGCGCTAAAACCGGCTGGGGGTGTGTTGGAAACCCGGGTGGAAGCCGGACAAAAAGCGCTGTTTGACCGTCACAAAATCCATTTTATTGAAGCGCACCAACAATCCTTGGCGGCGTGGACAAACGGCCAGATCATTGCCGACAACCAGCGCCTGGGCGATTTTATTGCCGACCTGGCGCGCTATCACACCGGCATTTTGCGCTGCGATCCCGCGGTTGCGGATTTGCGCATTTCCGGCGTTTTCCAGCTGAAAAATACCCGCCAGGTGGTGGATGTTATTGCGGGCACCTTGCCGGTCGGTATTCTGCGCCGCACGGATTACTGGATCACGGTTACCTCGCCCTGAGGATTTTTCTGCTTTCAGCGCTTTTTTGTGTCCCCTTTTTTTTGCCTGTTCGGCATAACCACTGACAAGCCACTTTTCATCCACGTTTGGAGCTATCAGTTTATGCCGCATTTTTTACTCACCCCGCTCGCCAAGATCCTGCGCGTCACTTGCATGGGACTGGGAATCTCTTTAATGAGCAATGGCCTTGTGCTTGCCCAACCCACATCCCAATCGGTGCAAGTACAAAAGGCTTACCAGATTCCGGCGGGTACGCTCGCGCAATCGCTCAACCGCTTTGCCAGTGAAGCCGGAGTTACCCTGTCGTTTAAACCTGATTTGGTTCAGGGCAAACAAGCGCGGGAGCTCACAGGCAGTTTCACCCCGCAAGCGGGGCTGCAAGCGCTGTTGCAGGGCAGCGGTCTGGAGCTGGTGAGCAAATCGGATGGCAGCTACAGCCTTAGACCGGCGGCGCCTCTGGGGCAATTGACGGCAGTGAAGGTGACGGCGAGCGCGACCTCGGGCGGTCTGCCTGAAGCATTCGCGGGCGGGCAAGTTGCCAAGGGTAGCCGTATGGGGGTGATGGGCAATGTCGATGTGTTTGAAACGCCGTTCAGCACCCAAAGCTTTACCGAAGACTTTGCGCGCGACCAACAGTCGCGCCGCATCTCGGATGTGGTTTCAGTCGACCCTTCAGTGCGCAGCCCCATGGCGGAATACGGTGATACCGAGACCTTTATGGTGCGCGGCTTCCCGCTGTTTACCAACCAGGTCAGCGTCAATGGCCTCTACGGCATGACCGACGGCCGCAGGATCACGCCGGAATTTTACGAGCGCGTTGACTTGCTCAAAGGTCCGGCGTCCATGCTCTACGGGGTTGGCCCCTTCGGTGTGGTCGGTGGCAACCTCAATCTGGTGAGCAAGCGCGCCGGTGCGGAACCTTTGGCGCGTATCACTGGCAGTTATGTTTCTGATGCGCAATTTGGCGGGCATCTCGACCTCGGCCGCCGTTTTGGCGATGACAACGCTTGGGGCGTGCGCTTGAATGCGCTCAAGCGGGAGGGCGATACACCGGTCGACAACCAGGAAGACAGCACCAACAACCAGGCGTTAGCGCTGGATTACCAAGGTACTAACTTGAAGCTCAGCTTGGACGGCACCAATCAGGAGCGGCGCACCGAAGGCCACACCGCCAACATGGTCTACAACCAGGGCTTTGATCTGCCCAAAGCCCCGCAGAATGACCACAACTTTGCCAACGACTGGGAGTTTATCGACACCGACGCCAATTATTGGGTGGGTGCAGCTGAGTACGAATTTGATCCCGCCTTCTCGCTCTACGCCAGTTACGGTAAATCTGAAGGAGAGGAGGAGTATTTCTATGCCGCCTCGCAAATGCGCCGCATCATCAATAATGCGGGCGATTTCACCGCGCGGGTCGGCGGCTTTCGCGGCACCTATGAAGCTGATACTTACGAGGCAGGCGCGCGCGGCGAATTTACACTCGGCTCGGTGAGCAATCGCTACGCCGTCATCTACAACGAAATGGGGCGTGTCGCCGACGGACGCCTTGAGCATGCAACCGGCGTTTACACCGGCAATATTTATGAAACTGGCGATTTAGCCCAACCCACGCTGACGTATCCGCCGCTATTGCAAACGGCCGACTTGCAACTCAGCAGTGTGGGGCTGCTGAACACTTTCGGTTTTATCGGTGACACCGTATTGCTGACAGTCGGCGCGCGCGATCAAAAAATTGAAAGCGGTGTGTTCAGTTCCGGCGTCCAGACCCGTACCGATGAGGCAAGCAAAGTCACGCCTATGTCCGCACTTTTGGTCAAATCCGGCAGCTATTCCTTGTATGCGAACTACAGCGAAGGTCTCGCCCAAGGCGCAACGGCGCCCAATGGAACAGTCAACCAAGGGCAGCTTTTGCCACCCTCAGTCACCGAACAGTACGAGGGCGGGATTAAATACAACGCCGGCACTTTCGGCCTGACTGCCGCTGCTTTCCAGATCGCCCAGCCCAACACCTTCACCAATAGCGCCAATGTATTCGGCGCCGATGGTGAACAGCGCAACCGGGGGCTGGAGCTGTCTATCTTCGGCCAACCGCTGGACGGTATGCGCTTGCTGGGCGGGTTCACGGTGATCGACGCCGAGCAAACCCGCACCCGCGAGGGGATCAATGACGGCAAAGACGCAATCGGCATCCCCCGTTACAACCTGGTGCTCAATAACGAATACGATATCCGCCAGCTTGAGGGCCTGACCTTGACCGGCCGGATCACCGCGTTCAGTGACGCCCAGGCCGATGTCGGCAACACCCAGAGTATCGCCGGTTGGGGCACGCTGGATCTCGGTGGTCGCTACATCACTGAGCTTGGCGGCAAGGCACTGACTTTCCACGTCAATCTGCAAAACCTGGCGAATAAGAGTTATTGGAATTCGGTGTCGCGCGGCTTTATCACCTCGGGCGCCCCGCGCACGCTGCTGGTGTCGGCTACCTTGGATCTCTAGCGCGAATGTATAGCAGATAGTTTTAAATATCCTGTGCATTACATTCCTATTTGAGAATATTTATTGTTGGTGTTAAGGTGCCACCCAAAATTTAATACATGGGGAACACTTATGCGCCAACAAACTCGCCGCAGATTGCACCAGATCCATCCACTTACACAGGCGTTGCGCACTGCCAGCCTTGGTTTGATGCTAGCCAGCCCCTTGAGCTTCGCCGCTGCTGGGGATGCGCCAACTGCAGACAAAGCGTCTGAAACCGCGCGCTTAACAGCGGTAAAAGTCACTGCCGAGGCAATTGATGGTGGAGTGGAATCGGGCTATCGCACCGAAACAGTGTCCGGTGTCGGGGCATGGGAGGGGCGCAGCCTGCAAGACACTCCTTATTCAGTCAATGTGATTTCCGAAGAGCTGATCGAAAACCTGCAAGCGACCACGCCCGACCAGGTGTATCGCATCAACCCGACGACCCAATTGATCCGCGCCCAGCACGAAAACAACCAGCCGCGAGTGATGATCCGGGGTTTCACCGTGCAGCGCTCTTACCGCGATGGCGTGCCCGATGACCAATACAACCACACCGCGACTATGGAGGACACCCAGAGCATTGAAATTCTGAGCGGACTTTCAGGTTTTATGTATGGCGCGAACAACCTGGGAGGCGTGACCAATTATGTGACCAAGCGCTCGACCGAGGAGCGCACTAACCAGTTGACCCTGAGCAGTCTGGGTGGCGACAGCTGGTATACCCATGGCGACTTCGGTGGCAAGTTCGATAGCGAAGGCAAGTACGGTTATCGCGTCAATTTGGTGGAGCAGGGTGGTGACGGCGCTATCGAAAACCAGGAAATTGAGAAGACTTTCTACAGTTTGGCCTTTGATGCTTATCTCTTTGAAGACTTGTGGGTGCAGATCCACGGCATGGATTACACCTACGATGTGAACGGCTCGCAAGCCTACTGGTATTTCGCCAAGGATGTGAAACGGCCTGCTGCCAGCAGCATCGATAACGACATCTCCTGGGGACAACCCTGGACCAACCGCTGGTATGACTACAACCGCTACGGCACCAATTTGAAGTGGCAGATTAGCGACAAGGTGTCGTTCCGGGCGGCTTATATCGACAACCGGGGCACGCGTGGCTCCGAAAGTGCGAGTAATACCATCTCTGCAGCGGGCACCTACAGCCAGCAAATCTCCGGCGTCTACACCTCCGGTTTGAATACCTTGCTCAGTGAGCAGGAAGATACAGGTGCGTCGGCATACCTGGATGTTTCGTTTGAAACCGGCGCAGTCGCGCACAAACTGACGGCGGGATACCAAGCCAGTGAGAGCTTCCAATATCGGATGAGCGGGGCGAGTGCCGCCGCGATCAATCTCACCGGTTTTTCCATGTCATCACCCACTTATATTCCGCGCCCGGAAAATATAAAGCAGGTTAATCGCGGCGACCTGACGCTGAGCAGCAACAACGAATACCAGAGTCTGGTGATTGGTGATGACATAGTGTTTAACGAGCAATGGTCGGCGCTGCTCGGTGCCGCGCATACCACCATCACCACAAAGACCGGCACTTACTATGATGAGTCCGACCTCACGCCCTCGGTGTCAGTGCTGTTCAAACCGATACCCAGGCTTACTACTTATGTTAGTTACGTAGAAGCGCTGGAAGCCGGTGGTGTGGCGAGCGATTTGTATAACGGCGTACCGGTGGTGAACAAGGGAGAGGTGTTTGAGCCTTTGACCAGTGAGCAATTTGAAATCGGCGCCAAGACCAAGCTGGGGCAACTTGCTCTGGATGCCGCTCTGTTTCGTATCGAAAAAGGTTTGCAGTATTACGACGTCAGCAATCCCGCCCTGCCAAAATTTGTGCAGGACGGGCTGCAGGTACATCAGGGCGTGGAGTTGACCCTGACGGGTAACCTGACCGACAACCTAAACCTTATCGGCGGCTTTACCTGGCTGGATCCGGAAGTGAAAGAGCAAAAACAAAACCCGGCACTGGAAGGTAAAGCACCGGCTGACGTGGCTGAAAAGCTTGCGAAAGCGCGCATCGAATACACAGTTCCTGCACTTCCCAACCTCAGCATCTCTTTTGCGGCCAATCACAACGGCACCAGTTACGGCGATGTGTTAAATGCCGATAAAGTGCCCGGTTACACTTTGTTTGATGCGGGTGCCCGCTACCAAATGGACGTCGCGAACAAGCTGGTCACGCTGCGTGCGGATTTGCACAACATCACCAATGAGCATTACTGGAATGGTTTCAATGGCACTCGCATCGGCGACCCGCGTACATTGATGCTCTCCGCAACTGTCGAGTTCTAAAAATTGACAGGCTGACCTGCAATAAAAGTTTTTGATTTTTTCAAAATGGTATGTGTGCCGCTGATTCAACTATTTGATAAACAAAACCCCGTCGCGCGGGGTTTTTGATATTGAAATGAAATCAGAGTCAATTCAGGTTGCGATGATTTGGATTATCGCTGACTGCTTTTTCCGGATGAAAACCGCTGCGACAAAATAATGCAAAAGCCCAATAAAAATAGCGCCATTAAGCCCGGCTCTGGAACTGTAATGGGAGTATCCCTAACTAATAAGGTGCTAGCAGCAGGGTCGTAAGCTTTCGGGGGAAGTGTATCGGGAACAGAAAACTCCGGTAATAGTGCTTTGAATAGATGCAAAACTTCTGCTTCAGTAGGCAGTCGCCATCCTGCATAGGGTTCGCTATCGAGCTGGGTTGTGACTCCGTAGAGTGTCATGTCAGTGTTGATGCCAAAATCTAGCCAGGTAAGCCCGCTGGATTTTTCATAAATAGCTTTACCATCCCCCGCGACAAAAGCATCTGCATTTTCTATAGGAAGTGCGTGAGCATTAACGCTATATAAAACAGTCGTAGCAAAAAGCGAAAAAAATAGATTGCGCATAGTAGTAACTCCTTCTTAATGGATTCTTGCTTGAGGGCAATCCGCGCAGTTTCCGCGAACTGGAAAAAATTAGGCCTGAGCCTGAGTGAAGTCAACTGCGTTCTTGAGTTTCTGATGTCAGCACAATACTTGTCATCAGTATTGTCATGGCGCATCATTCCTTGCGGTGCATTTAACGCTTTTTCAATCAGCATTAAATGAGCTGTACAAAGCGGGTTTTTTTGTGCTTAAAACCGATCAAAAGCACCAACTCAGTCTGTGTGGTTTAACGATGGAGTGATAGGTATTTCTAACAGGCGAGATTAAAATCCTGCAACTTGCATCAGCATGCGACCGCCGCTGATAAATAAAAAAATCGCGAATACCCGCTTCAACATTAATGAATTTAATTTAGAGCCGAGCCGCGCACCGGCAGGCGCGAGCAAAACAGTGAGCGGCACTATGCACAAAAAACCTGGCCAATTAACCATGCCGATCATTCCTTGTGGCGCATCGGCCGGTGTGTGCGCAAATAGCATTGCCGCCGAGCCGGGCAATGCGATTAACATTCCAAATACCGATGCAGTACCAACAGCGCGATGCGGCGAATAATTGCACGCCGTAAGCAGCGGCACACCAACCGTTCCCCCGCCGACGCCCATAATCACCGAGAAGAAACCGATAAATCCCGCCATTACACCTTGGCCTTTTATGCCGGGTAATTGTTGGGCGATGGGCGCCGCTTTTGCGCGAAACAACATGTTAATAGCCACCAATACGGCAACGACACCGAAGACGGTGCTGGCAGCAGTCCCTTTGGCATGAAGCGCAAATGTACTGCCCAAGACAACGCCTATCAACATAAAGGGCCACCATCGTTTCACCAACAGCCAATCCACATTGCCTCGCTTATGATGGGCGCGAATGGAAGAAATACTGGTCGGCACAATCGTTAACAGCGAAGTCGCAGTCGCTACCAACATGGCGGTTGCAGGGCTAACGCCTGCGGCTTGCAACACAAAATACAACACGGGCACGATTACTATGCCACCGCCAACACCGAGCAACCCGGCAAGGATTCCGGCAAATGCGCCAGTGATAATCATGGCAATAATCGTGGGCAACCACTGACTCAAAAATTCGTTCATGACTGTGCTTCGCTTACAGCAGCCGTTTGCCCCACAGGATGATAAGTGCGCTTAAAATAAATCAGGCCTTGGTCGTGTTGAGTTTGTTGAATAGCAACAATTCGGCAAATAAAAATATCATGTGTGCCGACTTCCTGGATTTGCTCAAGCTGACAATCAAAACTCACTAACGAATCTTCTAACACTGGCGCACCGGTTTTTAATTCTGTCCAGCAGCCATGTTTAAACCGTTCTTCCGAATTTAACCTGGATGAAAATACGGTAGAAATAGTCTGCTGATGTGCGCCTAAAACATTCACTGCTAAAATTTTATTTTCGATAAAATGTGCATGTGAGTAAGACGCTTTGTTCATACAGACTAATAATGTTGGAGGGGTATCCGTAACACTGCACACAGCGGATGCGGTGAATCCATAACGACCGGACGCCCCTGTTGTGGTAACAACATTGACTGCACTTGTTAACAATGACATTGCATTTCTAAAGTCTGCCGCTTCAATCATCAGGTTGCGTCACATCAAAATATTGGTGAGTGTTAGCGAGAGAGCTCTCTGCGGACGATTTCTGCTCCTGCACTTAACGCATTTAATTTGCCTCTTGCTACTCCACGGGATAAAGGCGTCATGCCGCAGTTGGTGCAAGGATAAAGTTTGTCAGCATCGACAAACTGAAGGGCTTTTCGTAAAGTGTTGGCGACTTCCTCAGGCGTCTCAATGGTATTGCTTGCCACATCAATGGCTCCCACCATTACCTTTTTGCCGCGGATAAGCTCAAGGAGCTCCATGGGAACATGAGAGTTGTGGCATTCCAAAGAGATTATATCGATATTGGATTTTTGCAGTTTAGGGAAAATTTCTTCGTATTGTCTCCACTCTGACCCCAAGGTTTTTTTCCATTCTGTATTGGCTTTAATTCCATAGCCGTAACAAATATGTACCGCAGTTTCACACTTAAGGCCTTCGATTGCTTTCTCTAAGGTAGCAATGCCCCAATCATTTACCTCATCAAAAAATACATTAAATGCGGGCTCATCAAATTGGATAATATCAACACCAACAGCTTCTAATTCTCTGGCTTCCTGGTTGAGGATTTTAGCAAACTCCCAAGCCAGTTTTTCGCGGCTTTTATAATGGGCATCATAAAGCGTATCGATCATCGTCATAGGGCCGGGCAGGGCCCATTTAATCGGCTGCTTGGTTTGTTGGCGTAAAAATTTGGCATCTTCAACAAATACGGGCTTTGTGCGAGACACAGGGCCAACGACTGTAGGAACGCTTGCGTCATAGCGATTGCGAATTCTAACGGTCTCACGCTTCTCAAAATCAACGCCGTCGAGATGCTCAATAAACGTAGTCACAAAGTGTTGGCGCGACTGCTCCCCATCACCAACAATATCAATCCCTGCTTGTTGTTGTTCGTGCAATGACAAACGTAAAGCATCCTGTTTGCCGTCAATTAATTCCTGGCCTTCCAGTTTCCAGGGTGACCAAAGCTTTTCAGGCTCTGCAATCCAGGAAGGTTTGGGTAGGCTTCCCGCAGTTGAAGTGGGTAATAATTTTTTCATAATCAATGTTTTTTCTACTTTGTATGGGGTTAATTAAAGAGCGTAATTAGCAGACCATTGTTCAAGAATAGTGTGGTAGGGTTTGATGAAGTTTTCTTCAGCAAATTTTCCCTGTTCAATAGCCAGGCGGCTACGCTCTTCCCGGTCATATACTATTCGGGTTAATGAATAATCCTGATGCTTCAAGCTGGGTTGATAGGATTTCCCTGCGGCAGAATTCGCGTTGTAAATTTCAGGACGGTAGATTTTTTGAAAAGTGTCCATTGTGCTAATGGTGCTGATTAGCTCAAGGTTGGTGTAATCACCTAATAAATCACCGGCAAAATAAAAAGCCAAAGGGGCAACACTATTTGGCGGCATAAAATAGCGAACCTGTAACCCCATCTTTTTGAAATATTCATCAGTTAACGAATATTCATCTTGCAGGTACTCAACACCCAAGACCGGGTGCTGATTTTCAGTTCGATAATAGGTCTTGCTACTGGAAACACTCAAGCAGATAACCGGAGGTTTATTAAAGTGCTCTTTGTAGGTGTTTGAATGCACGAAAGACTTAAATAGCTTTGCATGCAGATCGCCAAAATTATCGGGAGTACTAAATGTCGATTGATTCTTGTTATGCTCTAACAGCCGCACGCTAAAATCATAATCGCGCACATAAGAAGAAAAATTATTTCCTACAATGCCATCAATGCGCTCATTTGTTTTGTGATCAACAATATTCGTTTTCAATATTTCAATCAAAGGAAGTGCATCACCATGCTTTTCAAGATCTATATCCATCTCAACAGAAATAATTTCAAGTTCGAGTGAATAACGATCACCTTTAGGGTTATCCCAATGTGCCAAGGCATTGAATCGATTGTTAATCATCCTTAATGTGTTGCGCAGGTTCTCCTTGCGACTCTCACCTCTGGCTAAATTCGCAAAGTTGGTCGTGATGCGCGTATTGTCTGCGGGATGATAATTCTCATCGAAACAAATGCTCTTGATCGTAAACGTAAAGTCTTTGTTCATGGTGATCTTCTAACCTGATTTCTGGGATAAAGCCTGACTCAATTCGGTGCTCTGCCGGACTTTTCAATTTTCTTTTCTGGTAGGGCGAGACAGGTGCGTTTTATACCGGAATGGCTTTATGATTAAAAATGATCTTTTTTCAATAAAACATGAATATTTTTCATGGCTTGATTATGTGTAGCCGAACACTCGTTAACGGAGGGCAGATTAAGATTTTAAGTGGGATAGTTTTGGCTTACGCCTGACGCGTTCAAAGTGGGGGGGTGTTCAATTTTTTCAAATTTAAGGTGCGCATAAAAAAACAGACAAGCGAAAGTTTGTCTGTTTTTTATGTTTATTGAGGTTTTTATCGATTACTAGAAAAAATGTTATTCCATGTAGGTATCGATACTCGGGCAGGAGCAAACTAAATTACGATCCCCGTATACGTTGTCGATGCGGTTCACGCTTGGCCACACTTTGTGGTTTTTTAACCAAGCTGCCGGGCGACCGGCAACTTCGCGTGAATAGGCGCGAGTCCAGTTTTCTGCCAGTACATCATCTTGCGTGTGCGGTGCATTGTGCAATGCACTGGCTTCAGCGGCGATTTCGCCGTTGATAACCTGGTCGATTTCCTTACGGATAATCAACATGGCTTCGATGAATTTATCCAATTCGATTTTTGATTCGGATTCGGTTGGCTCGATCATCAATGTACCCGCTACCGGAAATGACATGGTCGGTGCATGGAAGCCGAAATCCATCAAGCGTTTGGCGATATCTTCTTCGCTGATGCCGCTGGCTTCTTTTAACGGACGCAAATCCAGCAAGCACTCATGCGCAACAAAACCGTTGGTGCCTTTGTACAAAATCGGATAAGCACTTTCCAATTTTTTCGCCACATAGTTTGCGTTGAGCATTGCAAATTCTGTTGCTTGGCGCATACCAACCGCCCCCATCATTTTGATGTACATCCAGCTGATTGGAAGAATACTGGCGGAGCCCCAAGGCGCCGCAGAAATAGTGCCGTTAGCTACTTCGGTACCGGGAACTGCTTGTACGGGATGCGCCGCAAGGAATGGTTCCAAGTGTTTGCCTACACCGATTGGACCCATACCTGGGCCCCCGCCGCCGTGAGGAATACAGAATGTTTTATGCAAATTTAAATGTGATACATCGCCGCCGAATTTACCCGGTGCTGCAACTCCAACAAGTGCGTTCATGTTGGCGCCGTCAATATAAACCTGGCCGCCTACTGCGTGGACCATGTCGCATAGTTGGGTGATGCCCTCTTCAAATACGCCGTGCGTGGATGGGTAGGTACACATGATGCACGCGATTTGATTACCGTAAGTGGCAATTTTTTCTGCGAGGTCAGTGAGATCGACGTTGCCTTTGTTATCGCAGGCAACCACTACCACTTTGTAACTTACCATTTGTGCCGAGGCCGGGTTGGTGCCATGAGCTGACGCTGGGATTAAACAAATATCGCGCTGGGTTTCGCCTTTGCTTTCAAAATATTTTTTGATTGCAACAAGGCCTGCATATTCGCCTTGTGAACCGGCATTGGGCTGCAAACTGATAGCATCGTAGCCAGTGCAGGCTTTGAGCATCTCTTGCAGTTCTTCAAATAATTGCTTGTAACCTTCTGCTTGGTCGATTGGTGCAAACGGATGCAATTTGCCAAATTCCGGCCAAGTGACAGGAATCATTTCCGCCGTTGCATTTAATTTCATGGTGCAGGAACCGAGCGGAATCATCGCGTTGTTTAATGCGATATCTTTTGATTCCAAGCGCTTCAGGTAGCGCAACATTTCGGTTTCGCTGTGATAAGTATTGAACACGGGATGCGTTAATACGGCATCCTGACGCAACAACTCCGCTGGAATTGCATTGTTGGCGGTGAGATTTTTCCCAGCGAGCACTTGCTCATCAAATGAGCGCAATTCAACGCCGGTCACGCCAAATACGGCGAGCAAGGCTTCAACATCTGCCGCCGAAGTGGTTTCGTTCAGACTGATACCGAGTGAATCGCTACCCACCAAGCGCAGATTGATCTCCGCAGTCATTGCAGCTTGATAAATCGCTCTTTGGTTATCGCCAACATTGACAGTGATGGTGTCGAAAAATTGATTATTGGTGATGCCGAAACCTTTTGCTTTTAAAGCAGCCGCCGCGATTGCAGTTAAACGATGGATGCGATTGGCGATACGTGTCAAACCATCTGGGCCGTGATAAATCGCGTAGAACACGCTCATCACTGCGAGCAATACTTGCGAGGTACAAATATTGGAGTTGGCTTTTTCGCGGCGGATATGTTGTTCGCGGGTTTGCATCGCCATACGCAAAGCTTGTTTGCCGCGCGCATCAATCGATACCCCAATAATGCGGCCGGGCGCTGAGCGTTTGTAAGCATCACGGAAAGCGAAGAAGCCAGCGTGTGGTCCGCCGAAACCCATAGGGACACCGAAGCGTTGGCTGGTGCCGACCACAACGTCTGCACCCATGGCACCGGGTGATTTGAGCAGCATCAACGCCATCAAATCGGATGCCACGGTAACCAGTGCGTTGTTACTGTGTGCGGTTTCAATCAGCGCAGTCAGATCGCGCACTTGGCCGCTGGAACCGGGGTAGGAGAGCAGAGCGCCGAAGTAATCGCCATTGGCCAATTCATCGGCCTTAGCAACCACAACTTCAAAGCCGAAATGTTCAGCGCGGGTTTTTACTACCGCGACGGTTTGCGGATGGGTATCGGCATCCACAAAGAACAGGTCGGATTTACTTTTTTTGTTCTGGCGTTTGCACATCGCCATGGCTTCAGCGGCAGCAGTGCCTTCATCCAATACCGACGCGTTGGCCATTTCCATGCCGGTCAGGTCGATGATCATTTGCTGGTAGTTCAGTAGCGCTTCCAGGCGGCCTTGGGCGATTTCAGGCTGATAAGGTGTGTAAGCGGTGTACCAGCCTGGGTTTTCTAATACGTTGCGCAGTACCACGAGAGGGACATGGGTATCGTGGTAACCCATGCCGATATAGTTTTTGAAAATACGGTTTTTGCTCGCGATGGCTTTCAATTGTGCCAAGGCGTTGGCTTCGCTCACGGCGTCGCCCAAGTTGAGTTCATTTTTCAGGCGGATATTGTCCGGTACAGTTTTGTCGATCAGCTCCTTGACTGAGCTGACGCCCAGGGTTGCCAGCATAGCGGCAGTTTGGTGGGCATCCGGGCCAATATGGCGCTGCACAAATTCGTCATGATTGGCCAATAAGGACAGGGAAGCTGAACGAAAATCAACTGACATAGAAACTCTCTGTGATAAAAAGGAAAACACGTAATTGAAAGAAGGGAGAGGGGGCGGCTGGAATTTACCTGTAAATAGGGAGCCTGCGTAAAAAGGCGGCAATGGTACCAATTTGGCGCTTTTCGGGCAATCAACGCGTGATCCATTAGCCTTTGTGCCGGCTGTCAGCTGTTGCAAAGCGTATTTTCTAGCGATGTCAGCGGAACAAGAAGGTAACAGCTGAATCTTAGGCCTGTTATGATTCAACACCGCTACGCTGCGGCATCCATAATAACTGTGTATTTAATAGGCTTATGTACCACGAATTTTTCGGTCTAAAAGAACCTGCCTTTTCCATCGCCGTAAACCCGCGCTACCTCTTTATGAGTGACCAGCACCGGGAGGCATTGGCGCATCTTTTATACGGTATCCAGAACGGCGGTTTTGTGATGTTGACCGGTGAGGTGGGCACCGGCAAGACCACCATCATCCGCTGCCTGCTCGAGCAATTGCCCCCCAACACCGACATGGCGATTATCCTCAACCCCATGGGTAGCGCGCCGGAACTGCTTTCCACCATCTGCGACGAGCTGGGCGTAAGCTATATCGCCGACGAGTTGACCGTAAAAGTTCTGACTGATGCGCTCTTTCAGTTTTTGCTCGACAACCATCGCAAGGGGCGCAAAACGGTTGTCCTGATTGATGAGGCGCAGTTGCTGAAAGTCCCTGTACTCGAGCAAATCCGTCTGCTCACCAATCTGGAAACTACCACCGCCAAGCTGTTACAAATCATGTTGGTGGGGCAGCCGGAATTAAAAAAACTCCTGGCGCGCCCGGCGTTGCGGCAGCTATCTCAGCGGATTACTGCGCGTTTTCATCTGGAGGCTCTGAGCCTGCCGGAAACCCATGCCTATATCGCACACCGGTTGAAGGTCGCTGGGCTGCCCGATCACCAACGCCCATTTAGCGATTCGATCATTAAAAAAATCCATGAGTTTAGTGGCGGCGTGCCGCGTCTGATCAACGTGATCAGTGAGCGCTTATTACTCGGTGCCTATGCACAAAACCATCACCATATCGACAAGCAAATTTTTGAAGCGGCGGTTAAGGAAGTTGCGGGCACCGCAACCCAGCAGGAAGAAAAGCTAGCCTCAGTCCGTAGCACCTCCTGGCATGCGCTATTTGTGTTCGGGGTCATAGGTATCATGATCGCTGTTTGGTTCTTAGTCCCCGATGAAGCGCCTGTGCCGGCACCTCAGGCGCTCGCCCAAACTGCGAGCAGCGCTGTGCAAAAATCGTCGGCACCGACAGTCATTACAAGTGCCCGCCCTACGCAGCAGTTGGCCTCAGGATCGCTCAATGATCTGCGCAACCAGCCAAAATCTGCGCAGGTCACCAGCTCAGCTGCGCCTACCACTTCCAAGCTGCTTACCATGGCTACCCGGGATCAGGCTGCAGCCCAGTTGGCCTTGTTTAGCTATTTGGAAATTGCTGTGGGCGATAAAAAAAATCCCTGCCAAGTGGTAAAAGATGCGGAATATGTGTGCGAGAAAACTCAGATCAATTCCTGGGATGAATTAAAGGATATCAATCGCCCCGGATTGATTACGCTTGCGACACCCGATAAAAAATGGGTCTACGCGCTGATTATTGGTTTGAGTGAAAACCATGCGCTATTGCTGGAAAACGGCACAAAAAAAATTGTGCCCTGGAATGAAGTGGCGAATGTGTGGAACGGCGATTTACTGTATGTCTGGTCGCGCCCCAAGTCATTTGAGGGAAATTTGCAGATGGGCGACAAAAGTGATCTGATCACCTGGATTGCCGAGCAGTTTGCCCTCATCGATCAACAACCGGCGCCCCTTACTCGCCAGTTCTTTACTGAGCGCTTAAAGACACGGGTGGAGCTGTTCCAGTCGACACAAAATATCCTCCCTGATGGTGTGATCAATGCGCAAACCCTGCGCCGATTGAATGAAGTGCTGGGGGTTGATAAATCCCTGGTGGAATTGGATGAGCAAAAGCTGGCTGCTCCACGTGAAAAACAAGGGCTTTAGTTGTATGTCACTGATATTGGATGCCCTCAACCGCGCAGAAAATGAACGAAAAAACCAGAATGCTGTGCCCGATCTCAGCAGTCTGCATCTACCCCAAGAGCACAACACAAAGCCGGGGGCCCGCCGTACACTATGGGCAGGGATCGCGGTCATTCTGGCGTTAATTGCCATCATTATTGCGCTGGTTATAGTACTGCGCAGGGCGCCGATTGCGCCGCCGCAGGCAACGAATGAATCTTCTCAGTCAGCAGCACCTGTTGGCATTCCGGTTCCACAAGAGGACGGAGAGGCTTTGGTGGTGCCATCACCCGCGCAAAACCCGCCCGCTGATTCCGAAATCGCTGCTGAAGAGTTGGCAATAAAAGCGCCTGCTAAGAATAAGGCTTCAAATGCTGCTGTGGATAAACTCTATTCAACTGAAGAGAGCGAACCCATGGCGGTTGTTGAGCCGGGCGTGGGCGAGCTTTACGCCGCCGAAGCGGCGACGATGGCTGCCAGCCCCGCATCGGAAACAATTGTTGACCCGTTTAATCCGACTGGTGCGGCGGCAGTCGCGGCTGCAGCTGTAGAAGAGCAGGGACCACCCCGCACTTTTGACAGTATCGCCAATATCCCCGATTTCAATGCACTCCCCTGGAATATGCGCCAGCAAATCCCCACCATCAGTTATGCGCGGCATGATTTCCTGGTTAACGGGGTCAGTAGTGTCGTGATCAACAATCAAACGACCGGTGTAGGCAATATCATCGGTACCGGGCAGTTTGTGGTGCAGGAGATTTACGTAGATGGCGTGGTGCTAAAACATGGGAATATCGTGTTTAAATTGCGCGCATTAACCGGTTGGATAAACATGTAGGTGGACAGTTATGCCCTACCCAAAAAAGGGGCCTTAGGCTCCTTTTTTGGGGGACGATATCAGGATTGCGGAGCCATCTTGGTTTGCAGATAATTCTGGATGCCAACCTTATCGATCAGTGATAACTGCGTCTCCAGCCAATCCACATGTTCCTCCTCGGATTCGAGGATACTTTTCAAAAGGTCCCTGCTGACAAAATCACGCACGCCTTCACATACTGTAATACCGTCACGCAGATCCGGAATGGCTTTCAGCTCCAGCTTCAGATCAGACTTCAGCATTTCCAGTGTATCTTCGCCAATGTGCAGTTTGCCCAGATCCTGGAGGTTGGGCAGCCCTTCGAGAAACAGAATTCGTTCCACCAACGCATCAGCGTGTTTCATTTCATCAATTGACTCGTGATACTCATGGTCGGCAAGTTCTTTCAAGCCCCAATCTTTGTACATACGTGAATGCAGGAAGTACTGGTTAATCGCAATCAATTCATTTCCCAAGACTTTATTTAACACAGCTATGACAGTGGAATCGCCTTTCATTGAGTTCTCCTTATGCGACAGAACAAAAGCAGAGTCTGGGCTTCAAGAGAATCGAAGTCAAGCAAGTGCTTATGCTAAGTAATTGATGTGGAAGGAAAAAATACTGAAAATCGCAATGATTTAGATTCTTGTTGCTGCTCGCTAATACTAAGCCGCGGCATAAAATTGGGGCAGGCCGTTGATCATCGGTGTTGCGTTGAGTGCTTCGTCGAGGATTTCACGTGTCATTACCGAACATTTCCCACATTGACTAGCCACACCTAAAGCTTTGCGCAATTGACCCAGGGAGCTAGCTCCATCATCGATAGCCGCTTTGATTTGACGATCAGTGATAGCTTTGCAAACGCAGACGTACATAATAATTCCAGCCAAATGCGATTAATTTACGAACAAGTAAACTTTAATGACAATGAGAATTCGTGTCAATCATTTATAGGAGAGAGTCGCATTTGGCAGTAATTTAGATTAGTGTTTATATCAGACACAACGGCTGATGGTTTATGCTTCAAATATTTGTTATAGCCCCAGCTTTCTGTGAGCTATATAGAAAATCAATATGACTCTCATGTCTGCCTGTGTATGATAGCCCCGCACTATCGATAAATCTCAGGTAATCAATAAATGACCATCAAAGCGTCACATTAAGTGAATAAATTGGTTCCGATTGCCTGTTCTGATTGATCCCACCATTGAGCGTTTAACCATTAGGAGAGTAATTATGGGCGTATTAGTTGGTAAAAAAGCACCCGATTTCACCGCAGCAGCAGTGTTGGCAAGCGGCGAGATTGTTGATGGCTATAACTTTGCTGCGGCCACCAAAGGCAAAAAAGCAGTGGTGTTCTTCTATCCATTGGACTTTACCTTTGTATGTCCTTCAGAGTTGTTGGCATTTGATCATCGTGTAGAAGAGTTTAAGAAGCGCAACGTGGAAGTTATCGGTGTTTCCATCGACTCCCAATTTACCCACAACGCCTGGCGTAACACTCCCGTTAACGATGGCGGCATCGGTCCCGTTCGTTATACCTTGGTGGCGGATATCACCCACTCAATCGCTAAAGCGTTCGATGTGGAGTCTGCTGATGGTGTAGCTTTCCGTGGCACTTTCATCATTGATGAAGCCGGTGTTGTTCGTTCGCAGATTGTTAATGACCTGCCAATTGGTCGTAACATTGACGAAACTATCCGCACTGTTGATGCCCTGATTTTCCACGAGCAACATGGCGAAGTCTGTCCTGCAGGCTGGAAAGATGGCGATAAAGGTATGGACGCATCGCCAGCAGGCGTTGCCAAATATCTGGCTGAGCACGCTGACAAGCTCTAAGTTCTGCTTTTCAGGGTAATTCTTGTAAAAAGCCCGACTCTAGAGGCTGTGTCAAAACTCACAGTCGCTAGTTAGTCAATAAAAATGCCCCGATGATCTCGGGGCATTTTTGCTTTTATCGGCTATGTATTTCTAACGTAAAATTGCACCTACATTAGCAATGCATCATTTTCTAAATCCACAAAACATTTATCGCTTGTTTCATGTTCTAAGTCATAGAATCCAACGTCATTTCCATTTTGGCACCCGCCAATTAAAACCCTATAATTCAAGGTTTTGACACAGCCTTTTCTGGCTGGGTTTTTATTATGGTGAAATAAAAATGGCAGGCACTAAAAAAACGATTGATCTTCATCCGAGCTGGCATGTTCATCTCGCTCCCGAGTTTGAACAGTCTTATATGAAAAATCTGAAGGCCTTCCTCGTAGCAGAAAAGCGGCTGGGTGAGGTTGTTTATCCTGAGTCAAAGGACATCTTCAACGCCTTTAATAGCACCCCGCTCAATGAAGTAAAGGTAGTTATTTTGGGGCAAGATCCTTACCACGGTACTCATCAAGCCCATGGTCTTTGCTTTTCAGTACAGCCAGGGGTTTCCGCGCCCCCATCCTTGCAAAATATATTTAAGGAATTGCGTCGCGATATGGGGTTCGAGATTCCTTCACACGGGTGTTTGCAGGCGTGGGCCATCCAGGGCGTGTTGCTCCTAAATGCAACCCTAACGGTAGCACAGGGACGAGCAGGGTCACATCAGGGCAAAGGGTGGGAGGAGTTTACGGATAAGGCAATTCAACTGGTCAACAGTGAGTGCCAAGGTGTGGTTTTTCTATTGTGGGGAAGCTACGCCCAAAAGAAGGCTGCATTCATTGATCGTCGAAAGCACCTTGTCCTCACGGCTCCCCATCCATCGCCCCTTTCTGCCCACAGGGGATTTATCGGATGCGGGCACTTTTCCAAAGCTAATCAATATTTGGAGGCTAACAATAAGGTTCCTATTCACTGGGGGCTATAGCTCCTGTGAATAAGACTGCTTAATATTTTGTCATTTTGACTATAACTTTTCATGTGATACAGCTTGCTTAAATTTACACATGAATCATCTTTCAAATAATTGACAGCGCTGTCACATAGTAGTAGTTTTGTGCGCAACTTAATCCCGGGTTCGGCTATCTAGACTACTAATAGATTCATTAGTGAAAATATTTGTTAATTTCTTTTGTATCCGAAAATGCGTTCTAAGGTTAAGTCAGCAAATTAAATCGATTAAAAAGAAGAATTCGCTTTCACACGAAAGCGAAAATGGTTGGACTTTCGGTCGCCGTAGACGGCAGTTCAAACATGTGTGTACCGGAAAACATAATTCCTGACGATAATAAAGGAGAGCTCCATGTACAAAACTATAAGCTTTAAGAAAAAATTACTTGCGACAGCAGTAGCATCAATTGCTGCGAGTTTCAGCGGCGTTACCTTTGCTCAAGACGACAGTGTAGAAGAAGTGACTGTTACTGGTATTCGTGCATCTGTTGCCCAAGCAA
>DATIDX010000382.1:0-14070 GCA_035456025.1 Cellvibrio sp.
ATTGGGGCGAAATCCGTCTGAATCTATCACGGGGGAATTATCCATATAAAAGGTTTTGCTGCGGTAGAAACCAAAACTCCAGCGATAAAGAGCGGACATGTTCCACAAAACAGCGTTTTCCGCACTATAACAGGCTTGTCCAAACCCGCAACCCTGAATCAATGAAATGGTTTTCATTGAGCGCACCAGCGGCTGCCGCTATCCTAGCGCCCCTTTACAACAACTCGCGCAAACACCTGCTTCATCTATATGGGGAACCACCGTGGCACTGGCAATTTTTGATCTCGACAATACCCTGATCGCGGGCGACAGCGACCACAGCTGGGGCGTATTTTTGGTAGAAAAACAATTGGTGGATGCAGAAACCTATCGCCTCGCCAACGATGGCTTTTACGCCGACTACAAAAACGGCACCCTCGATATCCGCGCCTACCTGCAATTCTCACTCGCGCCCCTGACCCGCCACAGCATGGCGGAGCTGCAAACCCTGCACGCGGAATTTATGCGCGACCATATCGAGCCATTGATGTTAGCGAAAGCCGAGGCGCTACTTAAGCAACACCGCGACCAAGGTGATCATCTACTGATCATCACCGCCACCAACGGTTTTGTGACGCGCCCTATCGCCAAGCGCCTGGGTGTGGACGACATACTGGCGACTGACCCCGAAGTTGTGGATGGCAGCTACACCGGTAATTTTGTCGGCGAGCCCTGCTTCCAGGCCGGTAAAATTACCCACCTGCACGAGTGGCTGAAGCACAACCACCACTCACTGGAAGGTGCGTATTTTTACAGCGACTCGATCAATGACTTGCCACTGCTGGAGCAGGTCGACCACCCAGTGGTAGTCGACGCCGATGAACGCCTCGCCGCTATCGCCCGGGAGCGTAACTGGAAAGCAATAAGCCTGCGCTAGGCAGGCTTATTGTGAGAGAAATATTCAACCAGGCGTTTAGGCCAAGTCTGTTTACGCCAAGTAAACGCGCGCAAACACCGCTTTTAAATAGTCAGTTTCAGGGATAGCCGGATGGATCGGATGATCCGGCCCCTGCCCGCCCTGGCCAATGATCTGCACATGGCGATCCAAATGGCGACCGGATGCACGCACGATCTCCAGCAAGGTGTCTTTGCCCAAATGCATCGAGCAAGACGCTGACACCAGCAAGCCATCGCGCCCCAATAAGCGCATTCCCAACTCATTAATGTGGCGATAGGCAGCTTCACCCGCTTTCTGGTCTTTGCGCTTTTTGATAAAGGCTGGCGGATCAAGCACCACCACATCAAAGCGCTCATCATTCGCGATCAACTCTTTCAGCACATCGATTGCCTTGCCCTGAATCGCCGCGACTTTGTCGGCAACACCGTTGAGCTGGGCATTTTCCAATACTGCATCTGTCGCTGACTCCGATGCATCCACGCAGAAGACTTCGCTCGCGCCCGCTACTGCGGCCTGCACCCCCCAGCCGCCGATATAAGAAAACACATCCAGCACGCGCTTGCCTTGTACATATTGCTGCAACTGCGCGCGATTCATCCGGTGATCATAAAACCAGCCGGTTTTTTGCCCGCCGTGTACCGGCGCCATAAACCGCGTGCCGTTTTCCACCAGCTCGACTGACTCAGGCACTTCGCCGTAAGCGACTTGGGTGTACTCCGGCAAACCTTCCAACGCGCGCGCGCTGTGCTCGTTGGCGAGCAACACACCCTGGGGATTCAACACCTGCACCAGCGCTTCGACGATTTCATCTTTAACCGCTTCCATACCGGCGCTGGCAATCTGCACCACCAGATAATCGCCAAAACGGTCTACCACCAGGCCCGGCAGCAAATCCGCATCGCCGTAAATCAAGCGATAAAAGGGTTCATCAAACGCCATTTCCCGCAGCGCCAGCGATTGCTTGATGCGATGCACCAGCAGGGATTTATTGAGTGGGTATTTTTCATCGCGGCTGACCAACCGACCGCAGATAAGGCCATTAGGATTGATCAGCGCAATCCCCAGTGGCTTACCGCTGTTGGTCGTCACCAGCGCCTGCTGCCCCATCGCAAAAGATTTGAGCGGCGACTTGGCGATATCTACCTCATTGCTGTAAATCCACAAATGACCCAGCTTCAAACGGCGATCAGCTTGGGGGTTAAGTACAAGGACGGGCAGGCTCATGGCAAGACTCACATAGGAAAAAAGTGCGCGGATTATACGGCTTGCGGGGGCGGGGCAGAGAAATAAAAAAACACACTAGCCGCAACCCACGCACTCAGGGGTAACGCAATGACCAGCAAAATGCTACCAGACGCACAAATATCGGGGCTTGCGAAGCTGGCAGCGCATTTTTTAAACGCTTGGCACTTTATCAATCAAAAGATATGAGCTAACGTTAGCTGTGGCCATAAGTCCTAATAAGCTCAAGAGCTTAGCGCAGCTTCTTTATGCCATTTATACCCTCGAATTCAATGCCAGCCGCCGCCTTATTCATCCTACGGCGGTCGGTAACCTAGGAAACCACCATGCATACCCTAAAAACAACGACGCTTGTCAGTGCAGCACTCATCAGCCTTTTGCTATCCGCTTGTGGCGGCTCTGGCTCTCCAATGAACAACAATACCGGTGGCGGCACTGGCGGGGGCGATGTAGATACCACAACGCCTCAGAAGATAGGTTCAGGATCAGGCGGTGAGTTTAAAGAGGGCAATATTGGTGTTACCAATGATGTGACCGATTTGTCCGCTGGTGGTACCACCACACTGACTGTATATGTCGTTAGTAGCACCAACACCCCAGTGACTGCATCAACTAACGTAAGCTTTATCTCCTCCTGTATCGCAGCAAATAAGGCCGTCCTCAAGGATTCCGCGGGCAAGGCTGTCAACACTGTAGCCACTGTAAACGGGCGCGCCACCATTACCTACACTGCAAATGGCTGCGTTGGCAAGGATGAGGTCACCGCCTCCGCGTCGCTCAGCAGTGTTACCAAGTACGCCAATGTCAACCTGAATATCCAAGCGGGCACAGTGGGCAGCATCCAGTTCTCCAGCGCCGAGCCTGCGCAAATCAGCCTCAAGGGCAGTGGCGGAATTGAGACTGCCACCCTGCGCTTCCGCGTGTTGGACGGCAACGGTGCGCCGATTGAAAGAACCAGTGTGACTTTCTCTATGAGCACTACCGCTGGCGGCTTGTCCCTGTTCCCAACCACTGCGCTGAGCGACGGTGAAGGCTATGTTGAAACCAAAATTAACGCGGGCACAGTACCTACCGATGTCAGCGTTATTGCGACAGTTGATGGCAGCGGTATATCAACTTCCTCGCTCAACCTCGCCGTATCTACGGGGGTACCGGTACAGCGTTCGGTTTCCCTTTCGGCAACTAAATTCAATCCGCGCGCCTGGGATCGCGACGGCGAGGAAGTCACCATGACGATGCGCATGGCCGACGACTTCGGCAACCCGGTGGTTAATGACACAGCAGTAACCTTCTGGGCTGAAGGTGGCTCCATCGACCCAAATTGTAAAACCAAAAACGGTTCATGTAGCGTAGTCTGGCGCAGCCAATCGGAACGCCCTATTAATGGTCGCGTCACCATCCTGGCCTTTGCTTCAGGCAATGAATCCTTTACCGATGCCAATACCAACGGTCAATACGATGCGGGTGAAACCTTTCTGGACATGGCCGAGGCCTATCGCGATGACGACGAGAGCAATACCTACAACGCGGGCACCGAACTCTATGTGAACCTCGCCAATGGCACTGCTAACCGCGATCCGGGCGACGGGGTCTACAGCGGCACCCTATGTAAATCTACCGATACCGCAGTTTGCTCTAAAGAAAAGGTTACCGTCCGCAAAAGCTGGACCCTGGCAATGTCTAGCCCTCATGGTGTCTTTGGCCTGTACAGCGATCCAGAATGTTTAACTTCTATTCCAATGGGGTCAATCACTGGCAGCTCAGGAACTGTTTATGTATTGGTATCGGACATCAACGGCAACAGTTTGCCCAGTGAAACCAAAATCACTATTGATCCGGCAAAAGCACTCGACATGATCGTTAGCAAGATGGATACCGTAGTACCCAACACACCTGATGCGGTTTGTTACGGAATTGGAGTTTCTGGTCCAATCGGCGTTACTGGAAGCTTCCTGGTTCAGTCAGAAACCAAAGAGAAGGAAATTAGCTCTGCAGTCTTTTCCGTTAAATTCAATTAAAAACTCACAGCTCACTTATTAAAGTGAGCTGGCAGACCTGAAACATCCCGCCCATTGAGGCGGGATTTTTTTGCATTCACGCTTGGTACATCCTCGGCTCACTAACGCAGCTGCCGCACTGTTTCGCCATCGCAAGGGCGCGGCTAACCTAAGAGGGAAGCAGTACAAAACGGGCGGCGCCCAACGATCACCAGCACCAGCACCAATCAAGCAAACTCGGCTACCCAAGGGCTCCGCACTACCCTGAACAGACCCAATAAAAAAGCCGATACCCTCGCAGGTATCGGCTTTGGCAACTCACTTACAGCAGAGTTATTTCACAGGGACGGGATTGTAGTATCTCAATCCGCCTTTGCCGTTCACTATGTCTTCGCCGCGCTCGGTCAAGGCGGCGGGGTCAGCTACGGCTTTGGTCATGTCCAGCGCTGCATTTTCTGCGCTATTGCCGTACCAGGACCAAGCCAGCCAGTTGAAGCTGGGGCTGCGCAGATCCACTTTTGTCCTGGCAGCAAGATCTTCCGGCACTATCACACCCTGGGTGAAGTCCACTGCCAAATTTTCGAAGTGCTCTGGCTGGAAGAAATCTACCAAGCCCAATACCACCTCTTCTTTCTCCACCGGTACCAGGCCTTCAAATATCAGGTCATCTACCTTGATTGCGTCGGTAGTGGACATAGCTGCGCCCTGCACCTTTGAATCCAGGCTGGTTGAGAAGGAGAAGCCCATGTGTTTGGGCGGCGCCTCCCGCACAAAACCTTCAGGGAAGGTCACCTTGACTTCAATATCGTTCCACTCGCCAATCTTGAGCTTGTCATGGGAGAGGTCAAACACATTGAAATGGTGCTGCCACTTGGCATCCTGCAGGTAGAACTGCGCATTCAAGGTGGTCAGGTTGCGATAATACTCGGGGATGAAGATGCGCGTTTTGAAGGTGAAGGGGTCCTTAAAGTTCAGGCCTTCAATCTTGGCCGGGTCTTTGTGTTGCACATCGATACGATCCGCATTGGCGACTTTGGCAGTGATATTCAAACTGCCATCGGCCGCAATCGCATCGCCGGAATCGCCCCAGCTCATCACCGCCCAATTGTCTTCACCGGACTCAAAGGTGCCGCTATAGATGGTTCCTGGCGCAAACGAATTATTGGTGGCTATGCCGCTGATGGTCAGGTCTTTAATGACAATCGCGCCGTAGAAGTCGGGATTGGCAGTGGCACCTGCGGCCAGGTTGCCGATTTGAATACCGAGTGAACTGAAACTAGCACCTGCGCTACCGAAATCTGCTGTCAGGTTGATTTCATTCCACGCACCGTAACTGATAGTGTTCGTTTCGGTGGATGTCACCCAGCTAATTTCATTGTTAAAAAATTTGAGGTAGGTGCCAACAGAACCCTGGTAACCAGCAGGGAAATAGATATTGGCTTTGATCTGGATGGGCTTGGTGAAATCCACGCCGGTAATACCTTTGTAGATCGCAACCACCTGGTCTTTGCCCTGGGCACGGGTCAGGCCGACACCTTCACCGGGCACCAGTGCGACGAGGGTACCTTCCCATGCCGTTTCCCAACCAGCAATCGAGCTGGTGAAATCGCCACTGAACAACTCTTTGGCGCCACTGCCTTCCACAATTTTGAAGTTGTCGAATTTAATATCGCCCACTACCTCAGCCGGCTTGCCATTAGCAATCAGCTCCAGGCCGACCTTGGTGACGCGCTGGATATTGAAATTGTCGCTCGCCCAACCGAATGAACCTTTGTTGCGCACCACGCCCTTAAAGGTATTCCAGGCGCCAGGGGTTGTTTTTGACATGTCATTCCAGGCGATATTGGCGTACTCGCCGTTTTCATCGCGCAGGTACATTTGGAAACCCAACTTGCCATTGTCAACATAGGCTTTATCAAACCACACATCAAAACTGATGTCGGTATTAGTCACATCCACCGGCGCATCGAGCGGGACTATATAGGCCACTTTATCGCTCGGATCTTTCCAGGGGATGGAAACGTTGGGCGCATAGTCACCGGCAGCTTTTTCAATAATCTGCTTGTGTTTGACCGGTTTGTCGCCCACACCCGAACCGCCAAATTCGCTCAGGATGAACGGCATTTTTTGCGATTGAAGCACGCTCAGCGCCGTATCGATTTTGCTGTTGCTGTTCCAGTAAGCACCGTACCCGTGAACGGACAGCACCAGATTTTTCTCATCGTCGGCAGCGAGCAATTCTTTGCCGCGGTCAGAGGCGAAGGCGTAGTAGTCAGTGCCGCAGGGGGCATCGATCACCAGCGGCACCTGGAAACCCGCCTTGCGGAAGGCGCGGATCGCAGTTTTGTAGTTGTCGATATAGGTTTTGTAGCCGGTGCTGTAGCCGTTGAAAATATCTTTCGGGCCCCAGGCGCTGGCGATATTGATCATCAGGTTATTTTGATATTGATCGCGATGGATAATCGGCAGGAAGGCCTTTAACCAGGTGGCTTGCACCGCCGATGAGAATTGGGTTTCGTCATCGGTACAGGCGAGCGCCGGATCGGCCAGGCTTAAAATCACGACCAGCTTATTGGAGATAGCAGCGTTGAGCGCCGCCTCCAGATCATTGGTGCTGGTGGTTGGCTTGATTACCAGACGGATGATAGTGGAGCCGGCCTCACTAATGGCTTTGATACCGGGATAGCGGCCAAGCGGGTCATCGCCATATTGCAAGTTGATACCGTGGAGGCTGACCGGCTGCCCCTGGAAGAGTATCTGGTCGCCTTGGGCGCGCATCACCGGTAGACCGGCTGTGGGGCGCTGCGGATTAGGGTCTTCGGTTACCACATCCGGCACCAGTTTGTGGTCTTCGGCATCGGAGGAACCCAACATGCTGCCACCACCGCAGCCATACAACATACTTGCGCTGCTCAGCAGCGCGATTAACGTCATCTTATTTTTCATTTTTAAACTCCAAATTCTATTATTCGCCGGCGCCGCCCTTCGGGCAGCCCGCACCGCTTAGAAGGATATGTTCACACCTACGTTGTAACGCGCCTCTTGCACCCACAATGACTGGAACTGGTCGTCAAACTGGGCGTAGCTCTTACGGCTCTCCTCGGTGAGGTTGGTGCCGTTGAAGAAGACGTTCCAGTTGTCGTTGATCCAGTAGTTGACCGACAAATCCAGGTAGCCGACTGGCTCGACCCAGTTGGCCATCTGCATTACGGCGACGTTGGTGATTACCCCGGTGCGCTTGGAGAACTCTTCACTTCGGTAGTTGTAAGCCAGACGCACGTTGAGGCCGTCCTTGTCGTACCAGAGGATCAGGTTGCTTTGGTTTTCGGAGTTGGAAGGCAGCGGCAAGGCATTACCCATGATGTCGGTCTGCTCGGTCTCGCTGTGCGAATAGGTGTAGTTGAACTCGATCCCCGTCGCGCTCAGGAACTCGCCCGGCAGGAAGGTAAACGGCTGCTTATAGCCAAGTTCAACACCATAGAGATCCGATGCGCCCACATTGCGGGTGGTGTAGATGTTCGCCTGGCGGCCGCGGTCTATGCCATCCATATCCACAAAGTGGCGCGCTTCCTGGAACTCTTCCACAGCGGTGTCCACATCGATCAAGAACAGGCCCAGGCCGAGGATGGAGCTTTCGGCAAAGTACCACTCAGTCGAGGCGTTATAGACGGTGGACAGCCAGGGTTTGATATCCGGCGAGCCTTTGTCATCCCCCCCGCCCACGCAGCCGACTGTATCCTGGCGCGATTGGCCGGTCGACGGATCGGGCACCATTACCGGATTGCCGTTTTCATCGGTCTTATTACATTGGCCATACCAGAGCGCCATACTCGAGCCCACCTGCTCAAGATCATTGCGGGTCATGGTGCGCGCCACGCCAAGACGGGCAACCACCTCGTCCATCGGGAACAGGTTGATGTTGAATGACGGCAGGAATTCGGTATTGCTGTTCTTGTAGGTTTCAGTCTCATAGACATAGGCGATCTTTTGCCAGTCGTCGTAACCGATGGAGTTAAACGAATCCAATACTTCAGGCACGACACTCTTGTCCACAGTGCGGTCGGTCTGGACTATCTGGATACCAAAGTTACCGCGATAGGGCAGCGCGGCTTCGTCATCGCCAAAATTTCCCTGGAAGTAGCCGCTGGTCGAGGCCTCTTCTACACCGTAGGTATACCCCGGATCGTTAACCGTGCGCGTACCAGGGTAGAGACGGTTGAGGAACTGATAGGGATTATCCCAGGCCGCCGGGTTGAGCGAGGCAATACCTTTTTCAAAACCTTTGATGGGGCCAAAATCGTTGAACGACATGGTATCGGCGGCGCTGAAGCCATTGTCTTGCAGGCCGCCCACATCGACGAGACTGGAGTTGGTTTCAGCAAAATTGAACTTCAACCAGTTGGGATATTTTTGCCAGACCAGGTTACCCGGCAGCAGCTTGTAGCGCTTGTCCACCGGTACGCGCGGGTCTTCCCAGTCGGTATAGCGGCCGGTCGGGGTGACATAGAAGAACTTGTTGTAGTCCGCCTCGCGCACGCCATAACGCAATCCGCCTTCGATCGATTCGAGTACGCTGTCATCGAAACTGAACTTCACATCCGCACGCACCACGTTCAACTCAGCGTCAGTATTGGCACCGTCGGCAAAGCCCTGGTACTGCTTGAGCAGGTCGGCACTGGAGAGATCATCTACATAGCTAAAACTCGGATAGTCACCGGTGTAATCCACCGTGACGTGATAACCCGCCACCGGGTCTTTACCGGAGACACCATCCTCATCCACCCACAACCAGGCCGGTGTGCCCTGCTGGAAAGTGGCTTTGCGGTATTGCTTTTCCGCTTCGGCATGCAATACGCGCGCACTCGCCTCCAGGTTGTCATTGTTGGTGTAGTTCACCTGGAAATTGGTGTTGAGCGCCGCCGTTTTTTCGATTTCATTGGACGAGGTAGTCTGGAAATCCGCAGCCCAGATCTCGGCCTTTTGTGTTGAATGGATATTGACGTTCCTCAATACCCCATCGCTGTCGGTATAGCTAAATGGATGACCTTCACCCACGACTGTGCCCGGTTGCAACACATCGTAGATACGCTCGCCGTGGATAGCATTGTTGTTATTGACCGAGAAAGAGTTGGGCGTGTTCTCACCGGTAAAGCCCGCGTTTACGCCGCGATTGAATTTATCCATCTGGGTGTAAAACACATCGCCGCGCACCGACCAGTTATCGTTGATATCAAACCTTGCCGTGACCGAGCCGCCGTCGCGCTCGCGCTCAAGGAAGCTGCTACTGGCGCCGAATTCAGTAGGCACCAGGTACCAATCAGTAACTTCGTAGTTTGATCCGGCCGCTGGATAGGGGTTGCTTAAATCGCCCGCAGGTTTACCGCCGTCGCTATCGAGGAAGCCCAGGTGATGGTCTTCCCACATGGAATAGTTAGCTGCGTAGGAGCTGGAGGTGTAGAGGTTGCCGAGGATGGAGAAATTCTCGCCATTGTTAAATCCGAGCACGGCGGTGACGCCATAGTCAGGATCGCGATCCTCGGTAGTGCCATCCAGGTTGTACTCTTTCTTGGATTGTGAACCCCAACCGCCTTCAAGGCGGAAACGGGTAGTGAAACCCTCATCCAGGGTGGACGGGTCGAGCGTCTTCAGGTCGACCACACCGGAAATACCACCGGCCAGGGTTCTGGCCGATTGTGATTTATACACATCCACACCGCTGATCATGCTGGCGGGGATGTCAGAATAGTTGGCTTGCACCCCGGTGATCGACCAGGGGCTGAGGAATTGCTCGCCGTTCATGGTGGTCAACACCTGCTGCATCCCGCGCACGTTGAGGGTGGTGCCCTCGCCGCCTTCGCGGTTGATCTGCACACCGGTCACCCGCTGCAAGGAGTCGGTGATAGTGGTATCCGGCAATTTGCCGATATCTTCCGCCACAATCGAGTCCACCACGTTGACTGACTCGCGCTTGATATCAATCGCCTGGGCCTGGGAGCCGCGCACCCCTTTAACGATAACTTCTTCAACCGCTTCATCGCTGGCTGCCGGTGCCGCTGGTTCCTGCGCATAGGCGTGGGCGCCGCCCAGCGCCCAGCCTATGGCCAGGGCCAGCGCTTTCTTTCTGGTAGTGATACCGCTAGGTTTGATCATCTTGAGCTTCCTCGGGTTGTTATCTTTATAAAATGTGTGGTGCCGGCGCAGAACGCACGCCAAGGCTCAGGACAAGAGCCATGTGTTGGTACAACAACGGATTTTCTTTGCAAAACCTATTAAGGCTGGCACCTTAATATCTAAAATATATAGTATTTATGTTATTTCTATGGGTGTGTTTCGCCAAGAATAATGGCTTAAAATGTAATCGGTTTCAACACTAATTTGTGACCGGTTACACAACGGAAAATGGGTGAGGGGGAAGTGGCGCCTATATTTTTATAATAAAAATAAAAAATTTGCAGAAGATCGGCTTACTTTCTGGATATAAGTTATAAAAAATTAAACTCAGCCTAATAAAAACATCGCAGATGAAATAGGCGACAACAAGTAAAAAGCCAATTACCCAAACGAGAATACGGTTTCATTACGCTATGCGTATCGATAGACACTAAAAACAAAAAGCCCGGCGCGGTGCCGGGCTGGGGAAGGCGAATCGATGGGATTGTCGATCGAGGGCGATGTTTACAGCAGTTGATCGATGGCTGCGGCCAATTTGGGCGAGTCAGGTTTGACCATACTGCCGAAATGCTCCACCACCTTGCCATCCTTACCTATCAGATACTTGTTGAAATTCCATTTGGGTTCTTGCGCTTGGGCCGCCAGGGACTTGAACACAGCATTGGCATTCTCTCCGGTGACATGGGTGGGCGAGAGCATGGTGAAGGTTACGCCATAATTGAGGTAGCAGATTTCGGCGGCCTTCTCTTCATCCGCATCTTCCTGTTTAAAATCGTCACTGGCAAAACCCACCACTACCAGCCCCTTGTCTTTGTATTTTTTATGCAGTGCTTCCAGCTCTTTAAACTGGGAGGTGAAACCACAATGGCTTGCCGTGTTCACGACCAGCACTGGTTTATTTTCTGTCAGCGCGCATATGTCGACTGACTCTTTTGAATGCAATTTGCGGTATTCGCCTTGCAGATAGTCCGGGCACGCTGCCACGGCAGAGGTGCTGACCATAGCGACTCCCAGCAGGCTGATTAAAGGATTGATCAATGCTTTCACGGTAGATTCCTCGCAAAACAAAATAGGGAGCAACGGCACAAGCGATATAGGCAACTGTCGCAGTGTAAGCTTTTTTGATGGAATTGTTCGGGCCGAGGATAAACATTTAAATTTCTTTACTGCTATTTCTATCGCCAAATATCCCGCGACAACTCTGTGCCTGCCAAGCACAAACCATTCGCCGGCAGTAGCCGCCAATTTCATCTGATTTTGTGACTCGCTTGGTATTTTTATTATCGCAATAATTTAAGCGCGATAACGCACTGATCATCCTAATGATCTTATTTAGTCTGATCCTGTCACGCTAATTTCGACGTTTTACAAACGTCCACGCGCAGCACAGCGCTCACATGATGTGACGGGTTTCTGCTGCTTTACCGGATTAGCGAATTGAAGTTTTAAAAGAGGATATACAAATGATCAGATCAATTAAATCAAAAGGCGGCAGTGTTGTGCCCCATCTGGCGGCGGTTGCACTTAGCGGTCTGCTGTTGGCTGGTTGTAGCTCCCCACCAAAAGCGCCTGACCAGGCACTACAAGCAGCTGAAACCGCAATCGCCAATGCAGAACAAGCACGGGTAGCAGATTACGCATCACCTGAGCTGGGCAGCGCACGCGACAAATTAACCGCAGCACGCGAAGCCGTGGTTAAAGAAGAGATGGTTACCGCCGCCCGTCTCGCAGAACAATCGCGCGCAGATGCGGAATTAGCAATAGCAAAAGCAGAGGCCGCCAAAGCACAGGAAGTGAATGAAGAGCTGGGCAAAAATGCCAACACCCTTCAACAAGAATTACAACGTAAAGCGGGAGGTGCCCAATGAACCTGCAACTGAAATCTTTCGTCCCGATTGTTTCTGCGCTGGCCACCAGCTTGGTGTTAGTTGCCTGTAGTTCAACACCAAAAATACCGGAAGGTGCGAGCGACGCACGCAACAAGTTGACCCAGCTGCAATCTGATTCACAACGCGCGAGCCTTGCTCCTGTTGCGATTAAAGAAGCCGATGCCGCTGTGCGTGAAGCGGAAAAACCCCGCGAGAATCAAGCGGAAGCAAAACATTATGTCTACCTCGCCGACCGTAAAGTTGAAACTGCAATTGCCTTGGCCAATGCACGTTTAGCGGAAGATAAACGTAAAGACATCAGCAGCCAAACCATGCAAGCGCAATTGGCATCGCGTACGCAGGAAGCTGATGCGCTGCGTCGTCAATTGGCAGAGCTGAACGCAAAGCAAACTGATCGCGGTGTTGTAATTACATTGGGCGATGTGCTGTTTGAAACCGGCAAAGCGGATTTAAAAAGCGGTGCTACCGCAAACCTGAGCAAGCTGAGCGGTTTGTTAGCACAGTATCCGGAGCGGTCACTCGTAATTGAAGGCCATACCGACAGTGCGGGCAGTGACAGCTTTAACCAAACCCTGTCGCAAAACCGTGCCGATGCTGTGAAAGCATTCTTGCTCAACCAGGGCATAGCCGCGAATCGTATTACCGCCTATGGCAAAGGTGAAAGCTCACCAGTAGCCAGCAATGATTCATCATCCGGTCGTCAAATGAACCGCCGTGTTGAAGTAATTATTGCTGTGCCCGGCCAAGTAAATTTAGGCCTCTAACCGGTGTAAAACCAGAAACTGGCCTGGCCAGTTTCTACCCTCCGCCATGGACAGCACCGAGGGGACAAGCAGGGAAAATTGTTTGGATTGTAAGGAGAAAATCATGACTCTAGGTACAATTTTATTAATCGTTTTGATCCTGCTTCTTATCGGTGCTATTCCTGCCTGGCCACATAGTCGTTCATGGGGTTATGGTCCGAGCGGCGGTTTAGGTTTGGTAGTACTTATTTTAATTATCCTGATATTGCTAGGGCACGTTTAGCAAAACTGGGTTAAGAGCTCACAAAAACTCACTCACCATTGTAATTTTTTAATGCAATTTTTTATCAAAGGAACTTAACCATGAAAACTTACACACATTATTTTACCGCGGTAGTCCTGGCCTTTTTTGTATTTCTCGCCGGTTGCTCTTCAACTGCAAAAGAGAAAAGTACTGGCGAATACATTGACGATGCCGTTATTACTACCAAAGTAAAAGCAGCGTTCGTTGAAGATGATGACTTGAAAGCGAGCGAAATCCAGGTTGAAACCTTTAAAGGTGTAGTCCAGCTCAGCGGTTTCGTGGCCAACTCAGCGCACGTCAATAAAGCCAGCAAAGTTGCACGCGAAATAACGGGAGTGCAATCGGTTAAAAATGATATCCGGGTGAAATAATAATTCATCGCGCAGCTGTCGAAATAAAAAGGGTTGCTAAGTGCAGCCCTTTTTATTTTTTCCAAAATGCAAATTAAAAAAGCGGGTCACCGAGATCTGCAACGTCCGAATGGACGCGCAAAAAACGCCTGCAAACCATCGCCTAAATTCACCTCCCCTTAAAATCCCACCTGTGCTGTTTAAGTGGGAAAGATTTTCATCTGGCTCATGGCTGGATTCTGCGCCGCTTGGCAGCTACCCGCGACTTCGAAAACAGCGCCACTTCCCACGGGGAAAACAGCGCCGCTTCCCACGGGAAAAGAGTGCGCGCAACTAGAGCGAACTCCAACGACAATGGGCTACAATAT
Organism: Cellvibrio sp.; assembly: GCA_035456025.1. Classification (GTDB taxonomy): domain Bacteria; phylum Pseudomonadota; class Gammaproteobacteria; order Pseudomonadales; family Cellvibrionaceae; genus Cellvibrio. Next base: position 14,002 of record DATIDX010000382.1, read on the forward strand.
TTGCACCGCCAGCCAATTTCCGGCCAAGGCGAATTAACCCGGAAGTTCACTCATCTAACAATCGAGGTA
>DATIDX010000383.1:0-6984 GCA_035456025.1 Cellvibrio sp.
GGTTTGGTGGCATCTGTCCTAATCAGCGTTATCGCACTGATAGTGGCTGCGCTGAGCTTGTCAATTGTGCGCCGGCAAGCAACTGAGAGCGAAAAAGTGGTGCAGAAAATGATGCGTGAAGTCGCGGCATCCAGTAGCGGCTCGGTTGGTATGGGGCAGAGGTTGTTAGCGATGGAGAAGCGTTTGCAAGCCAGTGCCAGCAAAAAGCCTGAAAAAATTGATTACTACAATGACGATGAATTCCAGCCTTACTCGCAAGCCGCCCAGATGTTCAAAATGGGAATGGATTGCGATGAAGTGGCACGGCGCTGTGGTTTATCGCGCGCGGAAGCTTCGCTGTTGGAGATGATGCAAAAATCCAGTCATTAATTCCAGTTTGTCTCAAATACAAAAAAGGAGATCAAATAGAGCAATTGATCTCCTTTTTTAATGTCGATATTTTTTAGATCTTATGGCTGGTAATGAAACGCTTGTCCGCTGACTCCAATGGAATCATCGCTTAACAAATAGACATAAGATGGCATCAAGTCATCTGGTGTTTTTACTGTTTGAGGATCTTCCGCTGGGTAAGCTGATGCGCGCATTGCAGTCCGGGTTGCGCCGGGATTTATGCTGTTGGCGCGAATGCGAGTCGCCCCTTCCAGCTCGTCGTGCAAAGTCTGCATAAAGTTTTCAGTTGCGGCTTTGGATGCGGCGTAAGCCCCCCAAAAAGCACGCCCTTTAAAAGCGACGCTGGAGCTGGTGAACAATATGCTGGCGTTCTCAGCGCGCTCTAAGAGGGGTAGTAGTGCCTGGGTCATCATAAATGGTGAATTCACATTGACTTGCATGCAGCGCAACCAGGCACCCACCGAATAATTGGTAATAGGCGTCCGCTCGCCTAAATCAGCGGCATTGAACAATATGCCATCCAAATGCCCAAAGGTATCTTCAAGTGCATTGCACATATCGTCGTAGTCTTTCTCAACCGCACTTTCGAAATTGAGTGGATAAATGGCGGGTTGTGGATGGCCGGCGGCTTCTATTTCGTCGTACACCTGTTCCAGCTTGGTCATGGTACGGCCGCAGAGAATAACTGTTGCACCGCAAGCTGCAAAAGTTTTTGCTGCAGTTTTTCCAATGCCGGCTCCTGCGCCGGTAACGAGAATAATTTTTCCATTCAGTGCGTTGGGTTTAATTGAGTAATTACTTGGGATTTGCATAGGCGTGCTTCAAGAAAATCAGTAAAAGTAAAGTGGGGAAAAACCTTTCGGTCTCTATAGGTATTTTTCGATAATTGGCCAAATTTCATCGGCATGGTTTACGCAGTAGTCGGCATTCCAGGTTGTTGGGTCATCGCCTTCATCGACATAACCGTAAGCGGCGGCGATGGTAATGCTGCCCGCGCCTTTACCACAGTCGATGTCGCGTTTATGGTCTCCGATGTAGATGATTTCGTGTGGCTCGCACCCTAATTGTTTGCTGGCAAGAAACAAGGATTCAGGATCAGGCTTACTGCGTGCAACGTGGTCGGGGCAGATAACGCTGACTGGTGCAGGTTGTATATCCAGCGCTGCCATCAGTGGTAGGGTATAAGTTGCCGGTTTATTCGTAGCTATACCCCAAGCAATGTTGTTGTCGGCCAGCTTGCTGAGCAAGTTGCCTATGCCTGGAAATGGTGTTGTGTAAACTGCAATGTGGGCTAAATACAATTCGAGCAACCGGTGACGCAGGGGCTCAAACTGTTCATGGTTTTCTTCGATCTTGAAGGCGAGTTTGATCAGCGCCTTGGAGCCATTTGAAACACCGGTGCGAATGATCTCTGGTGCTAACGCAGGGCGGTGCTCTTGGGCCAATAATTGGTTAACAACAACGATAAAATCGGGCGCCGTATCCAGCAGGGTGCCATCCAGATCAAACATTACAGCACGAACAGATTTTGTCATCACTCGCTGACCTTTTTGGCGTGCAACAAATAATTGACACTGACATCATGTGGGTCAAGTTTGTAGTGTTTTGTGAGTGGGTTATAGGTCATTCCGGAAATACTTTGCAGTTCCAGTCTCGCTGCTCGCAGCCACTGCGCCAATTCAGAAGGGCGAATAAATTTGCTGTAATCGTGCGTGCCTTTGGGGAGCAATTTTAAAATGTATTCCGCACCTAGAATCGCAAAAGCATAAGCTTTTGGGTTGCGGTTGATGGTAGAGAAATAAACATCGCCGCCCACTTTTACCAATTGCGAGCAAGCCCGCACTACTGAGGCCGGATCAGGTACGTGCTCCAGCATTTCCATGCAGGTAACGATATCAAATGCGCCTGGCGTTTGAGCCGCCTTGTCTTCGGCAGTAATTTGCTCGTAATTCAATTCCATACCACTTTCGAGCGCATGTAAACGTGCAACAGAAAGCGGTGCTTCACCCATATCTATACCCGTGACAAAAGCGCCGCGCTGCGCAAGTGACTCTGCTAAAATGCCGCCGCCGCAACCTACGTCGATAATTCTTTTCTGTGCGACAGGTGATCGCTCGTCAATAAAATTGGCGCGCAAGGGATTGATATCATGAAGCGGTTTGAACTCGCTGTTTTTGTCCCACCAACGGCTGGCGAGGGCTTCGAATTTTGCAATTTCGGCGATATCGACGTTGGCCATAAATTTTTCCACTTTATAAATTTTTAGTGAGCGGCGATTTGTTTTCGCCACCAATTGGCTTTACCTAAAATTTCACGCTCATCCAGCGTTTGCAATTGGCTATTGGCAAGCAGTGCTTTACCTTGGACCCAAACATGGGTTACACCTTGTCCGGAGTGAGTGTAAACGAGTTGCGAGGCTGGATTGTAAAGCGGTTGGGTTCCAATTCCACCGAGGTCAATTGCAGTAATATCAGCAAACTTGCCGATCTCCAGACTGCCAATTTTTTCGTCTATGCCCAAGGCTTTGGCTCCATTAAGCGTTGCCATGCGCAGGGCAGTGTGTGCATCAAGGGCGGCGGCATCACCAGCAATTGCTTTGGCAAGCAGTGCGGCAGTTTTTAACTCACTGAACAAATCCAGGTCATTATTGCTTGCGGCGCCATCGGTACCGAGTGCGACATTGATGCCAGCCTTCATCAATTTATCAATCGGACAAAAACCACTCGCCAGCTTCAAGTTGGATTCCGGGCAGTGCACAACATGTGCGCCTGTCTGTTGTAGTAGTGCGATATCCGTTGCATCGATTTGTGTCATATGTACGCATTGCGTCAAGGGTGACAACAAGCCTAAGTCGGCCAAGCGCTGGCTCGGACGTTTGCCGTATTGTTTGAGTGATTCCTCAATCTCGTAAGCAGTTTCGTGCAAATGGATGTGCACAGGCGCATCCATTTCTTGAGCGAGCATTGCGATTTTTTGCAGCGGCGCATCGGAGACGGTATAGGGGGCGTGAGGGCCAAATGCAACATTGACTAGCTCGGTAGCACGCAAGCTGTCGTGTAGAGCTAAGCCTTTGTTGAAGTAATCATCCGCACCTAATCCCCAGGATGTCGCGAAATCAAAAATTGGAAAACTAATCTGACTGCGCATTTTGGCATCGAGACAAACCTGCACCGCTTGCTCGGGGAAAAAGTACATATCTGCAAAGCAGGTGGTTCCGGTTTTGATCATCTCCGCCATGGCAAGCTGAGTTCCATCGCGCACGAATTCTTCGCCTACCCATCGGCTTTCTGTCGGCCATATGTGGTCATTGAGCCACGTGTGTAGTGGTTGATCGTCAGCGTAGCCGCGCAACAGGCTCATCGCTGCATGACCATGAGCGTTCACCAATCCAGGAATCAAAGCATGGCTGCTGAGATTGATTGTCTCGCTGGCGCGGTAGCGGCGCTCGGCCTCTTCGCTTGGTAATAACGCCAGGATTTTACCCTTGTCAATTACAAGTGCGCAGCCTTCCAAAACCCGGTTTTCAGGTATCACCGGGATGATCCAGCGGGCTTTTATTATTAGGTCGATCAAAGGCTGATCAGCATGCGGCGTCAACATAAAGTAAACCGGAGCACAGGTGCCAGAAAAGGGGCGCCCAGTATACTGCAAAGCCTTCTGCCGGCCACGGCAGATTTAACGGCTTGCAGTCACTTCGCGGAATTTACTTGCCGTCCGGCACCAGGGGTATTTTCACATGGGGGTAGATTGGCCAACTGCCTATTCAACAGATTTTATGCTACCATCGCGCCCCTGAATTGAGCGTTAGGTGTATTTTTAGCCACACTAATGACTGGTAAGTAGTAGGGTAGCTGTTGTGCGCCTTTTTGATTGTGTGCAAGGCAGGCGCGTTCCAATTGATCGCTTGTAATCGCAACCCATAACCAAAGCTTGATAAGCCCGTAGCTTTAATAAGAAAGGAAAGCTGTATTCCCATGGTCGAATTCGCCAAAGAAATATCACCAGTAAGTATCGAAGACGAACTCAAACAGTCCTACCTTGATTACGCCATGAGTGTAATCGTGGGCCGCGCATTGCCCGATGTGCGTGATGGTTTGAAGCCCGTGCATCGTCGCGTGCTGTTTGCGATGAGCGAACTGAACAACGATTGGAATAAGCCTTACAAAAAATCTGCCCGTGTGGTGGGTGATGTAATCGGTAAATATCACCCACACGGTGATACTGCGGTATACGACACTATCGTGCGTATGGCGCAACCTTTCTCGCTACGTTACATGTTGGTCGATGGTCAGGGGAACTTTGGTTCGGTAGATGGCGACCGTGCAGCAGCCATGCGTTATACCGAAATCCGTATGGCGAAAATCGCCCATGATTTGTTGGCGGATCTGGATAAAGAGACCGTCGATTTTGTACCCAACTACGACGGCACCGAACAAATTCCGGCAGTAATGCCGACCCGTATCCCCAACTTGCTGGTTAACGGTTCCTCAGGTATTGCCGTAGGTATGGCAACCAATATTCCGCCGCACAACCTCAAAGAGGTTGTGCTGGGCTGTCTCGAATTGATTAATAACCCGGATATCACCATCGATGAATTGATGGAATTTATTCCCGGTCCGGATTTCCCCACTGGTGCGATCATCAATGGCCGCGCGGGCATTGTGCAGGCCTACCGCACTGGCCGTGGCAGCATTATCGTGCGCGCCAAAGCGGAAATTGAACGCGATGAAAAAACTGGTCGCGAAACCATCATTGTTCACGAAATCCCTTACCAGTTGAACAAAGCGCGTTTGATTGAGCGTATTGCTGAGTTGGTGAAAGAAAAGAAAATCGAAGGTATTAGCGAGCTCCGCGATGAGTCTGACAAAGACGGTATGCGCATTGTTATCGAAGTTAAGCGCAATGAATCTGGCGATGTGCTGCTGAACAATCTTTTTTCCCAAACGCAATTACAAACTACCTTCGGCGTAAATATTGTTGCGTTGGATGACGGCCAGCCAAAAATTCTCAACCTTAAACAATTGCTTGAAGCATTTGTTAAGCATCGTCGTGAAGTTGTTACTCGTCGCACAGTGTATTTACTGCGCAAAGCGCGTGAGCGTGGCCATATTTTGGAAGGTTTGGCTGTTGCAATTTCCAATATCGATGAAGTCATTGCACTTATTAAAAATTCTGCCTCTCCCGCCGAGGCAAAAGATGGTTTGATGGGGCGGGGTTGGAATGCCGCTGAAATGGCACCGTACCTTGAGCGTGCAGGGGAAGATGCCTGTCGCCCTGAAGACTTGGGTGCAGAATTTGGTATGCGCGACGGTCACTACTATTTATCAGCAGCGCAAGCGCAAGCCATTCTTGAATTGCGTCTGCATCGCTTGACCGGGATGGAGCACGATAAGCTGCTTGCCGAATACGATGAAAAGTTAATCCAGATTGCTGAGTTCCTTGAAATTCTTGGCAATGCTCTGCGTTTGATGGAAGTTATCCGCGAAGAATTAACACAAGTCATCAATGATTACGGCGATAAACGTCGCACTGAAATTGTTGCGTCGACCCTTGATTTGACTACTGAAGATTTGATTAACGTTGAAGATCGCGTAGTGACTATTTCTCACGGCGGTTATGCGAAGAGCCAGCCGCTGGATGATTATCAAGCGCAACGCCGTGGTGGTATGGGTAAATCTGCAACGGCAGTGAAAGACGAAGATTATGTCCAACATTTATTGATCGCCAGCACCCACGACACCGTGCTGTTATTCACCAACGCCGGTAAAGTGTATTGGTTGAAGGTGTACATGATTCCGGTTGCGGGCCGTCAATCGCGTGGCCGTCCAGTCATTAATTTGCTGCCATCATTGGAAGAGGGCGAACGTATTACCTCGATCCTGCCGGTGAAGTCGTACGATGAGGACAAGTTTATTTTCATGACTACCGCCAACGGTACAGTGAAGAAAACTGCACTCACCCAGTTCTCGCGTCAACGGAGTGTTGGTTTGCGTGCGATTGAATTGGATGAGGGTGACACCCTAGTCGGTACTGCCATCACCAATGGTTCGTGCGATGTAATCCTGTTTTCCAGCTCGGGCAAAGCGGCGCGCTTCCGTGAATCGCAGGTGCGTGCGATGGGGCGTACCTCGCGCGGTGTACGCGGTATCCGTTTGGCAGAAGGCCAGCGTGTGGTTGGTATGGTTATCCCGATGGAAAATGGCCAGGTGCTTACCGTAAGTGAAAATGGTTATGGTAAACGCACCGAAGTCGGTGAATTCCCGGCTAAAGGTCGCGGCTCGCAAGGTGTTATCGGTATGCAAACGACCGAGCGCAATGGCCAACTGGTTGGTGCGGTGCAAGTATTTGATGGTGAGGAAATTATGTTGATTTCCGATCAGGGCACGATGGTGCGTACTCGTGTCGACGAAGTTTCTGTGTTGAGTCGTAACACGCAGGGTGTTCGCCTGATTAAGTTAAAGGAAGGCGAGCGTATGCAGGGCCTGGAACGTATTGAAGAAAATGTCGATGAAAATGCTAAGCGCGAGTTGGCGCGTGCCGAAGGGGCTGAAGGCGAAGAAGCGCTTGAAGATGGTGTAGTCAGAGATGATATCG
>DATIDX010000384.1:0-2870 GCA_035456025.1 Cellvibrio sp.
CGCAGGAATGGGTGAAGCCGATGCAGAAGAAATATTTAATGCTGCGCCCATGCACGATATCGGCAAAATAGGAATTCCCGATGCAATTTTGCAAAAGCCCGGCAAGCTCACGCCCGAAGAATGGGAGATCATGCAGCAACATACCAGCATAGGTGCAGAAATAATCGGCGATGACAAATCATCACTCTTGCAGTTAGCGGGAGTGATTGCACTGTGTCATCACGAGAAATGGGACGGCAGCGGTTATCCGCGCGGGTTGGTTGGCGAAGAGATTCCCATTGCAGCAAGAATCATCGCACTGGCCGATGTGTTTGATGCATTAACCAGTACGCGCCCTTATAAAAAACCCTGGTCAATTGACGATGCAACCCAGTACATACTCGATCAATCAACCAAACAATTTGATCCAGAACTTGTGGCGGCCTATCAAAAAGCCCTGCCAAAAATCCTGGCAATACGCGAGCAGTTACTCGACCCGTAAATTACCCGATGCTTAGCGCAACAATCTCACGCCGTAAATTCCTCCCGCTACCGAACCGGGTGCAGCAACAAATTTCAGGGTGTACTTACCCTTGGCTTGCTTAACCAGGTCGGCAGGGATTTTATAATCCACGGTAAAAAATTCTTGCGCATTTCCGGTCGATTCCACCTTGGCCAGCACCACACCATTCAAATGGATTTCAAAACGGCGGCCCGCATCGATTCCGGCATAAGTAATTTGCAGCACCTTGGCTTCCTGCTGTTTATCATTCAGCTCGTAACTAAACCAGGCGCGGGTATGGCGCCAGTGACGGCCGTTATACAACCCGGCCTCGCTTTGTTCGCCTTTGTAGAAATGATCTGACTCTGGCTGCTGTTCACCGGGCGCGACCTGATCGATAGTTTTTGCTTGCAATTCCAAACGCGCTTTTTCAGCGGCAGCGGCTTGTGCGCGCGCTTTTTCTACATCGGCCGCAGTGGTGTATGGCCAATAAATGCTGTAGCGCGATTCATGCAAACGGAAAAATGGAATCAATTCAACATGAGCCATTTGTTTGCCGTTAATTAAACCCGAGGCATCAAATGTCAGCGGCTTACCCGCAACCGGTTTTAATTTTTGAATAAAGTCTTGCGAATTACCCAACAAGAAAGGCGCTGCCTCCAATGGGCACATTTGGCCGCTGGCGATATGCCCCATGCGTGAATCATCGCCAAAATAATTCATTTTTTCATTCGCAAACGGCTGGATTTTGGCCGCAAGCACAATAGGGCCATGCAGGATGGCGTAGTAGTTGGAACCATCGGGCATTTTTTCCAGGGTTGAGCGCATCGGTAAAGTCAATTCCACTTTGTCGCCTTTTTTCCAGCGGCGTTCCAGTGCAATAAAGCTACCCGGCTGCTGAGCCACATCCACGGCTTTACCATTTACACTCAGCGTTAACTTTCCAGCTTCTACCCAACCCGGATAACGCAATTGCAAGCGGAAGTGCTCGGACTTATCAATCACAATGGTCGTAGTTTCTGCATCGGGGAAACGTGTGTTTTGCGTCAGCTTAATGCCCTGCTCTTTCCACTCCATGCGCGATGGAATAAATAAATTGATAAACACTTCCGGTAATTGTTTGGATTTTTTATCGCGCGCATAAATAAATTCGGCGTATTTGGATTGGCTTTCCAAACCGGAACCAACACAACACCACATACCGTCATGCACTTGTGAATAAACGCGGTAGTGATTCGGGCGCATAGGTGTGAAATACACAAAACCACCGGTGTCAGGATTTTGTGAACCAAGGATATGGTTGTAGAGCGCGCGCTCGTAGTAATCCACATATTTTATCTGCGGCACAGTCACTTGCGGACTATTTTCTGCACCAGAAGAAAGATATAACAGCTCGGTCAACTTGAGCATGTTGTAGGTATTACAGGTTTCTGGCCCTTCGACCTCATTGATCATGGGCGCAAAGTCTGCGGTATCGTGAAAGTGCTCTTTTACGCTATTGCCACCAATCGCCACTGTGCGTTTATCAACTACGGTCTGCCAAAAAAACTCGGCGGCTTTTTCCCATTCAGCATTTTTTGTGGCATCGGCATAGCGCTTGAAGCCAATGACTTTTGGAATCTGGGTATTGGCGTGCAGACCGGTTAGCTGGTCTTGTGATTTTTCCAACGGCTGTAAAATCGCTTGATGGGAAAATGCTTCTGCAAGTTTCAGGTATTTTTTATCGCCGGTAATATCGGCCACATCAACAAAAATTTCATTCATGCCACCGTGCTCGGTGCGCAGCATGGCTTGCATTTGTTCGGGCGACAGATTTTTAGTGAGTTCAAGTGTCCAGTCAGATAACTTGGCCAGCATTTTTTTCGCGTCTTTATTATCGGCATACCAATAGGCATCGCGCAGGCCAGCGTAAATTTTATGGATGTTATACCAGGGCACCCAACGCTCATTGGTGGAGAAATTATCGGCACGTATATCGCCCTTGGCAATTTCACCCCACATTTTTTTACTGTCGGGAATACCGCCGATATAACCAGTACCTAATTTGTCCTGACATTTTTTTAGTTCTGCCACCACGTAATTCAAACGCTGCAATACTGCTTTATCGCCGGTAGCGGCATACATCAACGCGAGTGCCGATACATAATGGCCGCCCATATGGCCGTCCAAACCGGTGGACTCCCAATTGCCGTAAGTTTCTTTAAAGGGTAAGCCGGCTTCACGGCGAAATGGCGCGAGCAATTTCTCAACGTCCAACGCCATCAAATAATCTTTGTTGGTATTTTGGGCGTGTAAAAAAGGGCTATCGAGTAATTGCACATTGCGCAGTGGGACAAGCTCCAATGCTACCGCTGGCAAACAGCTCCAGCTGGCACACAACATCAGTGCG
>DATIDX010000385.1:0-10036 GCA_035456025.1 Cellvibrio sp.
TCGACCAGAAAGGCCGGTTGGAGAACCACGATATCCGGCAGGCGAGTGTCGATGCGCTGGCGGCGCGTTTCCATGTGAATATGGACAAGGCGGTGGCAGTGGAAAAGACCGCGCTCAACCTGCTTAAACAGGTCGCGCAGAGCTGGCAGCTGACCACCGACGACGCCGGCAAACTACTCGGCTGGGCGGCGCGCCTCTATCAGGTGGGCTTGGATATCGCCCACAACGACTACCACAAACACTCCGCCTACATAGTGCAGAACGTCGACCTCGCCGGCTGTTCGCGCGCGGAGCAGACCCAGCTGGCGGCGCTGGTGCTCGCGCACCGCAAGCGCTTCCCGGCCAAAAGCTTTCCGCTCGACAATACCGACCTGGTGCGCCTGGCGATATTGCTGCGCACCGCCGCCATCTTCCACCGCGGCCGGATTAAAGAGGGGCTGCCCAACATCAAACTCAAGGCCGACAAACAGAAAATCAAACTGACCCTGCCGGCCGAATGGTTCGACTCCCACCCGCTCACCCAGGCCGATCTGGAAACCGAGCAGCGCCATCTGGGGGATATTGGCTATCATCTGGATGTGATTGCCGATTGAGTTAACACCACCGTTTTCAGGTTTTCCATGCAGACATCCTCCTCCAACAGCGGCTACCTGTTTGCCGCTGGCGCCGTATTGATTTGGTCCGGTTTTGTATTGGTATCGCGCATCGGCGGTACCAGCGTCCTTAATGCCTTTGATATCACCGCCCTGCGCTTTAGCGGCGCGGCGCTGATCCTGCTGCCGCTCTGGTGGTTCTGGAAGCGGGTGCCGCTGTTCAACAAGACGGTCTTGTCGCTCGCCCTGACCGGCGGCATCGGCTATTCGGTCACCGTTTACCTCGCCTTCAAGTACGCGCCCGCCGCCCACGGCGCGGTACTTATCTCCGGCCTTCTGCCCTTCTTTATGCCGCTGATGGCGCTGGTATTGCTGCGCGAACCGCTGCGGCGCAACTTGCGCATCGCCCTGCCGGTGATCGCACTCGGCATGCTGTGCCTGGGGGTGGATATCTTTTCGCGCAGCGACAACACCCTGCCGGGGGATCTGCTGTTGGTCAGCGCGTCGCTGATCTGGGCGTTTTATACCATTCTCGCCAAGCGCTCAGGGCTCGGCGCCTGGGAGACGGCGATTGGCAGTGCGCTGCTGGCATCGCTTATCTACCTGCCGGTGTACCTGCTGTTCCTGCCCAAGGCGATTTTGCAGGCGCCGCTCGCGGACATTGCCTTGCAGGCGTTTTACCAAGGGGTGGTGGTCGCTGTCATCGCCATGCTGTTTTACATGGCTGCCATGACGAGGCTGGGGCCGACCCGGCTCGGCGCCTGTATGGCGCTGGTGCCAGCGGTCGCTGGTATCAGCGCCTCATTGATATTGGCGGAGCCGCTCGATGCCTGGCTGGTCGCCGGTTTGCTCACTACTAGCGCCGGCGCCTGGTTGGGTGCGCGCGCCTAGATACTGGATTGCACGAGCGTCGCCCACAAAAAAAGCCGATGGCAAACGCCATCGGCTTTTCTATTGCTATCGGGAAAGAGTGTCGGGAGCCTGAGTTGCCTATCAGCCAAGTACCTCCATCTATTTGTTAGAAATCAACCAGGGATTAAATCATAAACGTTACTGATTAATTTCAAGCCCGCATTGTTTTTAAACGTCATAATAGATTCGGGATGAAACTGTACAGCCGTTATGGGGTAGGAATTATGGCGTATCGCCATTACCACACTATCGGCTGTTTTAGCAGTTACGATGAGCCCGCTTGGTATCTCTTCAGTTTTTGCATATAAAGAATGATATCGACCAACACGCATAACATCACCGCTAATGCCTTTGAATATACCCGCGTCACTTTCGAGAATACTTATATCGGATGGCCTTCCATGTTGTGGAATAGCCAGTGTGTGCAATTTGCCACCAAAATATTCAACGATTCCCTGCAAACCCAAACATACACCAAAAATTGGTGCACCAAATTTCATTACATTCGCAATCGTTTCATTTAATTTAAAATCATTCGGTCTACCAGGGCCGGGTGAAAGAACAACTAAATCCGGTTTAATTATTTCCAATTCTGACGAATCAAAACCACAACGCAATGTTGTTACCGTAGCACCAGTCTGGCGAAAATAATCTGCAAGTGTATGTACAAAACTATCCTGATGATCAATCAAAAGTACCTGCTTATTCAGGCCCCGTTTCGGTACACTAAAAACAACGGAGTCTGTATTAACGTGTTTACCTTGAATGGCTTTTACCAATGCAGATGCTTTCAAACGAGTTTCTTCATCTTCATCCTCGGGTACGGAATCGTAAAGTAACGTAGCACCCACTCGCACTTCTGCGACACCTTGGGCGATACGTACTGTGCGCAGGGTTAATCCGGTATTGATGTCGCCATTACATCCAAATTTTCCGACGGCACCACCATACCAACGACGCGCTGATTTCTCGTGTGCCTCTAAAAATTTCATAGCTCCGAGCTTGGGAGCACCGGTGACGGTTACTGCCCACGTATGCCCAAGAAATGCATCAAGTGCGTCGAGATCACTACGTAAGCGCCCCGTAACGTGATCGACGGTATGAATAAGTTTTGAGTAGAGTTCGATCTGGCGCCGGCCAACCACTTGTATACTGCCTGGGACGCAAATGCGGGACTTATCATTGCGATCCACGTCGGTACACATAGTTAATTCATTATGATCCTTTTCAGAATTCAATAATGTTTTAATTTGATCTGCATCAGCTATAGCATTTTCGCCGCGGGCAATAGTTCCTGAAATAGGACAGGTTTCAATTAAATCTTTGGTTACACGCACAAACATTTCAGGCGACGCACCCACTAGATATTCATCCTGTCCAAGATTCATAATAAATCCATAGGGCGATGGATTGGCTTCTCTCAGGCGAATAAATACTTTCGAGGGAGAATCCTTGCAGGGGAAGAAAAAGGTCTGTCCTGGAACAACTTCAAACAAATCACCACACGCAAATGATTTCTTCGCCGTACGAACAATATCTGCGTATTCTCCGGGTTGATGATCATATTCTTTCTCAACCTCTAGCGCGGGCGCATAAGGCTTCTTCGTACCTTCGCGCGGTAAGTTCTTCGTAGATAAGCCATCCACATTAAATTCATAATGATGAACATAGGCCTCTTTGCGCTCATGATCGCGTATTAAAATGCTATCTGGGATAAACAGAACCATATCGCGCTGGTCAGGTTTGCGCTCTAACGTAAAATCGATTTGTTCGAATTGAAATGCAAGATCATAACCAAATGCACCATAAAGCCCGAAATATTCATCTTCACAAAAAAGACATTCACGTACGATGTTTCGAAGTACACTGAATACCGAGGGCTGTCTCGTGCGATCTTCCTCAGCAAAACGTTCCGTAGTTTTATAAATGCTAATGAAAATTGCATCTCGCTCACTTACCAGCTCTTCGATAAACTCAGCTGGCTCAAGCGCTTTTGCTAATGCATGTAAAATCACCTCGCCACGTTTGTTCAAGGCTTTGATGGTCATCTTATTTTGCAGTGAAGAAATAACCACCATAGGGTTTACAAAGCCCATATCCCAACGCTTATAACGATTGGGATATTCATAACTGGACGACAACAAACAACCTAAATGGTCGTCGAGCTTTTCTGCAAGTTCATTCACGCTGCTCGAGTAATCAACGAGCTCACTCGTGCGAGATACTTTCACCCCTGATTTTGTCTCGTATGCCTTATCCAAAATCATGCACAACCTCACCTGGTAAATATTTAAAATTATTAGCTGCTACATTGCTTGTTAGTACGCATAACTTGCCAAGCTTAACCATCACCTTAGTAAATGCATGAGCAAAAATTAGCGTGAATGACTAGGCGAAGTGCATAGCTTATGCCTGTATGTTTAGTGTTCATTATGCATGCTAAATATCGGTTTTTTCAAGGTTTTTCTGCCAAGAAACTCCGTCTTGCGGCGACGAATTAAGGAGGGCTGTCAAACAGCTCGCCGGGCATAACGGCAGAGACAGAAAAATCAATTACCTAATACAGATGGGCACCCATTGATGTTTAATTGCAGCCTTCAGCAAGGCTGCAAATCTCAAAAAACCTGGGGAATGACAATGAGGCGCCTCCCACTAATACGCCATCAACGGATGAAATAGCAGCAATATTTGCAATATTCATTTCGCTTACACTGCCGCCATATAAAATCCTGACAGCTACGTTATGTTGCAAAAAGATATCCTTCACAAAATCATGCACACACCGAATGGTCTCATAACTTGCCGCAATGCCTGTACCGATGGACCAAAGGGGTTCATAAGCAATAATAAATTCACTTGATTTAAACTCTTTTAAAAATTCAAGAATTATTTCTAATTGGTTGAATAAGGTTGACAATGTTCTTCCATTTTCCTTTGCAAACGCAGTTTCCCCTATGCAAAGAATAGGTATTAACCCGGCTGCACAGGCAGAGCGAAATTTATTCACAATCATTAAATTATCTTCACGATTGTAGAGTCGCCGCTCTGAGTGACCGATGATCACGTACTTTACACCGAGATCCGCCAACATCATTGGTGATGTATTGCCAGTTGCGGCGCCATTATCATCCGTCCATACATCTTGAGCGCCTACCTTGATTGAAGAGCTGACAATAGACTGGGCAGTAAAATCGAGATAAACCTGTGGCGGGCACAATACAACCTCTAAATGTCTCCATTTTGGTTGTTGCTGCTCAATCTCCCGTACAAATTGGCTGACGAATTTTTTGTCGCCATTCATCTTCCAATTTGCCACCACTGTAAATCCCATATCACCGTGCATTTATATCACCATTCTCCGTAATTTTTTAAGTAAAAGCATACGACATATAACAATAATTAAAAATCCAAAATAACTGTAAAAAGTTACAGCTGCTAAAAGTGACAGCTTATTTTTTAGGCATCACCCTTCCTAGAATGGCAGCCATTGAAATCAAGCTTACAGGATATTTTGGGTGGCTTATGGAAAGTCAACTGACTACTAATATTACAAACACATGTGCATTTTTCGATGTGGATCAAACAATTTGGTCTGAGAAAAGCGTTGTCTCGTTCTGGATCTTCTATTTGAAGAATAAATACCCGGAATCCTGCGAAGAGCAAATAACACAATTTCAACGCATGGCCAATGATCTCTATCTAAAGAGCACCCCTAGGGAAAAATTAAATGAGTGGTTTTATGAATATTGTTTTAAGGGTGAGGATTTAAGTGAAATACAAAAATTCTCAGAGCTTTGGTGTGAGCAATACTTCAAAAAAGACAATTTTTGGCATAAGGAAGTACTAAAAAAAATAAATTTCCATAAATCGCTTGGTCACCTGGTTGTACTGGTGAGTGGATCGTTTGCGGAAATATTAAAGCCTTTAGCGGACTATATAGGCGCAACCGATGTGTTGTGCTCTCCCCTTGAAATCAAAGATAACCGCTTCACCGGAAAAATGCTTTCCTCGCCAATGATCGGTCATGGCAAAGCCGAGGCAGTTCTTGAATACATTACTAAAAATAAAGTGTGCACAGAAAAAAGTTTCGGTTATGGCGATGACATCAGTGATCTGCCCTTCATGAGCATCCTCGGAAATTCCACATTAATCATTAAAGATGAAACGGAAGAAATTCGTAATCTTTCGACAATTCTTAATTGTCAAAAAATGTATTTGGGAAAAGTTAGCCCATAACTATTCAATATTCAATTCATCCACCAACGGTTAAATCTAACCATCAATCAGAGAGGAAAGTATGAAAACGCTAGAAGGTATTATCGGTTTTGAAGCAGCAAAAGAAATTAACGAATGCATCAAGGTGGCCCCATTTCGCCGCCTCTCGGATGATCATGAAGTTGCAATTAATGCGGATATTCTTTGCCAATCATTCCATCTAAATAGCCTCACAGGGCCATCAAAACTTATTTTAGGCGATGAGAGCGGTGGTTATCACATGCACTCGGTAGAATCGGTTATGCCTAAAATTGATAACATGAGAAAATTAGGTATCAATAAAATTTACCTAGGCACTGACTCTGTTATTGGAGGCGGCGGAAGTTATTTGCATAAATTAGAAAGTTTTTCTGAAATACTTCATAGCTTGCGAAACAAGGTAGGCAAAGACCTTGAAATATTAATTGATCCTGCCGGACTTTGTTTGCGCAAGGATTTACGCTGGGGCGTAACCGCTGAAGACGGCACCATCAGCGCTGCAAACACCTTATCCTTGTTGGCTCAAGCTGCAATTTCTTTCGCTGACGCTGGCGCAAATTCCTTATTAACCATCGGTAGAACAAATTGTGAAGTAACTACCGTTAAAAAAGCTTTGGAAAAAGCCAATAAAGATTTATCTATTTTGTCTTTCTCTACTAACTCTGAAACAACATCCGCTTATTTTGAAACAACCCAACACGATATTTTACGTTCACGTACTGGCCAAAAAATATTGGTTGGAAACATTGAAGAAATGATTATTCGTGCGGTAATCGACTTTGGTGAAGGTAGCGATGTAATTGTGCAGAAGCCGATAGAAGCATTCCAGTTGCCCGCAATTCTCAATCTGATTTCAACTGGCGTAATCGATATTGATCTACTTATTAAACAATCACAAAAAATGCAAGAGCTGCTGGATAACAATCCACTTGCACGCCCTGCATTTGAAACCGGAAGGCAGCTTATTAAAAGTGGTGAGCGCACATTAAAGGTCGGTACATATGAAGTATCTGGAACCTACAGTAATGTGCAACTGCTATCTCAAAAATTTAGCGAACAGCTTGGTTGGTCAATGCTTGATGAAATATTTTTAAATGCAGCTAGTGCCGCTGGAAAATCACTCGACATTATGATTTCGCGTAACGCCAGCTGGTATTTGGAAAAACGCGCGCAGTATGTTTCCCATAGCAAGGCAGCCTAATCTAACCCTCGCATGGAGAAGCAAAATGTCCAAACGTTTATTGATTGTTGGTGATCAATTCGGTGATTTTTGCACCGATGAATCAACCATTACGGTGAAAAACTTTAGTAATTCATTGAATACTAATATTTACGATGGTTATGAAGTGATTCTTGGCCAGGGTATAAAGCATGACACCTTACAACTCTTCAACCAGCTGAATGCCACACGCAATATCAATGTTTTCGAGCGTGCAGAACCAGCGTCACTTGAAGTGACGCATAAGCATGACAGAAAAAATATCATGATTAGCCAACCACAAAAAAAGGAAGACGGAATATATCATTCAGAATTTATGCTAAATGATGAGTCCGATCGGTTAATCGATCATGTTACTGGAAAACATATTAGTGGAATGGCGATGGTCGAAGCTGCCCGTCAGGCGTCTATTGCTTGTAGCGAAATTGAGTTCAAGTTGCAAGACCACGACATAAAACAGGGTTTTATCTGGAAAGGAATGAGTGTGGACTTTCAAAAGTTCACGTTTCCGGTGCCGACCAATGTGAATGTCGAGGTTGTATTGCATGAAGGCAGTACCAACAAGAAACTCATATTATCCACAGTCGTTACGTTTACTCAAAATAAAGAAAGTGTGTGTGTAATCAAAAATGATTTTGAAATTATTGCTGCAAAAATAATCAATCAATTTGAGGTTCGTTCTGCAGAAAAAATAATTCGTGATATCACACTAAATATTGATGCCATGGATAGTAAAAAATGTGCAGCATAACGCCAACTGAGGGCCGCGCAGCGGCCCGTGTTTTGATCGTGGGGGCTGGTCCAACTGGCTTAATGTTAGCTCTGTGTTTGAAACAATACGGGATCGACTTCGATATTGTAGATGCTAAAGCTGGACCATCCATTGATAGCAAGGCACTTGCTATCAATCCTATGTCACAAATGCAATGCTCGCTATTTTTTGGTGACAGTTTACTTGGGAAAAAATCTGTTCAAGTAAACAATTTGAACATTAATTGGAAAAATTCAACGCGCATCAATCGCATTGATCTTTCGCGCTTGAAGTCACCTTTTACAACCATGTTGGTGCAGACTCAATTCGCAACAGAAAATGAATTGCTAGCCCATGCACAAGAAAGAGAGATTCATGTGCAGTGGAATACGCGAGTGCATGATATTGAACAAACAATTCAACACGTATTAGTGACGACACAGCCTGCTTCAGGCAGCAGCAGTTCGAAATATTATGATTATGTCATTGGCTGCGACGGAAAACGCAGTGTGGTTCGCACCGCTATGGGTGCGACAATGGAACAAAAATCTTATGAAATGTTTTTAGCGCTGGCAGATTATCAACTCAATACAGAGTTGGATGAGCAAAGCGCCCACTACATTATATTTGAAGAAACCTTCTTTGTATTAGTCCCCCTCGGCAATAAAAAATGGCGCATTGTGGTTAAACATAATGGTATCCCTGATAAACGCAATGGCATTGAACTTATTGAAGGTCCCGTTAAAAAATATTTAGGAGATACATTGCTCACAGGCGAACCATTTTGGTTTTCCCAGGCACCACTGTATGTCAGCTATGCAGAAAAATTATCTTCCGACCGGTTGTTCATTGCAGGAGACGCAGCACATTTATTCAGTCCTATAGGTGGCACAGGGATGAATTCAGGATTTCTTGATGCGCTCAACTTGGGCTGGAAATTGGCCTACAAAATATTAGGTTATAGCAAAGAAAATGTCCTGACTAATTCTTACAATGAAGAGCGGCTGCCTGCTATCAAAGAAAATGCAGCAGCTACTGATCGCTTGACGCAGCTTATTTCACGCATAGCAACTTCCGATAAAGATATTGCTATGTTTCTACCTACAATGAAAAATCGTTTGCTAATGCGTTCAGTATTGCCCTCCAATGTTGCTGGGACTGTACTAAATTATGAAAGCTCTTCCGTTATTGTTAATACAGAAAATAAAGATCTGGTTTTGGCGGATAATAAATTAGCAGAAATGGCCAGCGTATACGCACAATATAACCGCAATCAGGCCCCTCTCATAAAACTGTTTTTCTTTCTCGATAGCAAAACCAACGAGACAGAAAAAATATTAGCGCTCCCGCGCAAGCAAGGTTTACAGCCTATTGTAGTAACCGCCCATTCCACGGGTGAAGATATTCTATACAAAAGCAAAAACCATCTCTGCATCCCAGAAAAAGAATGGAATGCGTTCACCTCACAGTATTCACTGGTGGCGGTAAGACCTGACGGTGTTGTTGCATGCAGAAGCCAAATTGCGGATTACAACACAATGATTAGCCAATCCTTTAACTATTTAAACGCAGCTTAAACTGAACGAGAAAATATTATGAATAAATTGTCCTTCCCTAACACAAATCGCATCGGCTTGGGCTGCATGGGAATGAGTGAATTCTACGGCGAAAATAGCGATGAAAACTCCCTGCAAACATTGCTTGCTGCCTATGATATAGGCTACCGCCATTTTGATACGGCGGATATGTATGGCAAAGGCCATAATGAAAGCCTTCTCGGTCTTTTTATTAAAAAATTAGGATCTAACCGAAAGGATATTTGCATAGCCACTAAGGTTGGTATCAAGCGTGATGCCAATGGCGCTGGCAGCATCGAGATTGATTCCTCTCCGGAATATATTATTCGTGCTTGCGAGGACTCACTGCGCCGACTCGGTGTGGAACAAATTGATTTGTATTACCTGCATAGGCGCCAACGCAATATTCCCATTGAAGAAACCATGGGCGCAATGGAGCTTTTATATAAACAAGGAAAAATTGCTACCGTAGGATTAAGTGAAGTATCTGCTGATACGTTAATCGCAGCGCACAATATACTTCCTATCGCGGCCATTCAAAGTGAATACAGTTTATGGTCGCGCGACGTTGAAAAGGAAATTCTCCCTACCTGCATCAATCTGGGTGTTAATTTCGTTGCTTATTCGCCTATTGGCAGAGGTTTTCTTTCAGGGAAAATGACGCAGGAGCAGATCAATAACCCCAATGATTTGCGTAGTAAGTTGCCACGGTTTCAGCCGGATGCTTTTG
>DATIDX010000386.1:0-7292 GCA_035456025.1 Cellvibrio sp.
ACAGGGCAGGGTGACTGAGGTGAGACAACTCCCTCCAGTTATTGCCTAATGAGATTATGCGCAACCTGCTTATGTTGGTTGCTACTGAACAAAAAAGCGGAGAATAGCTATGTCAGAAGAGAATGTTTACGACTCGTCCAGTATTAAAGTCCTTAAAGGATTAGATGCAGTGCGTAAGCGCCCAGGGATGTACATTGGCGACACTGATGACGGTTCAGGCCTGCATCATATGGTGTTTGAAGTCGTGGATAACTCTATCGATGAAGCATTGGCGGGGCACTGTGATGAGGTGCGCGTCGTTATTCATCCTGACGAAACTGTCTCTGTATCGGATAACGGCCGTGGTATTCCTACCGAAATGCACGAAGAAGGTGTGTCGGCTGCCGAAGTTATCATGACTGTACTCCATGCTGGCGGTAAGTTTGATGACAATACTTACAAGGTTTCCGGTGGTTTGCACGGTGTGGGTGTGTCCGTAGTAAACGCCCTGTCTGAATATCTGAAGCTGACTATTCGTCGCGGTGGCAAGATCCACGAGCAAATCTATCGCCACGGTGTGCCCGATGCACCCCTCGCAGTAGTAGGTGATTCCACTACTACCGGTACCGAAGTTCACTTCAAACCCTCTGCTGAAACCTTTACCAATATCGAATTTCATTTCGAGCTTCTGGCAAAACGCCTGCGTGAACTCTCGTTCTTGAACTCGGGCGTGCGCATTGTGCTGAAAGATGAGCGCAGTGGTAAGGAAGAGGTTTACCAATACGAAGGTGGTTTGCGCGCTTTTGTTGATCATTTGAACAAGAACAAAACCACTATTAATAAGATGGTGCACTTTGTTTCGCTCAAGCGTGACGATGGTATTGGCGTAGAAGTGGCGCTGCAGTGGAACGATTCCTTCCAGGAAAACCTGTTCTGCTACACCAACAATATCCCTCAGCGCGACGGCGGTACCCACTTGGCGGGCTTCCGCGCGGCGCTGACCCGTGGATTGAATACCTATATTGAGAAAGAAGGCATCGCCAAAAATGCCAAAGTTGCCACTACTGGTGATGATGCCCGTGAAGGCCTGACTGCGATTATCTCGGTAAAAGTGCCCGATCCTAAATTCTCCAGCCAGACCAAAGACAAGCTGGTGTCGTCCGAGGTGAAAACCGCGGTAGAGCAGGAGATGAACGAACATTTTGGCGCTTACTTGCTGGAAAACCCGCAAGAAGCCAAAGCCATTGTGGGCAAGATGATCGATGCCGCGCGCGCCCGTGAAGCTGCGCGTAAGGCCCGTGAAATGACTCGCCGTAAAGGCGCATTGGATATCGCCGGTCTGCCCGGGAAACTGGCGGACTGTCAGGAAAAAGACCCAGCCTTGTCTGAACTCTACCTGGTAGAGGGTGACTCTGCAGGCGGTTCAGCCAAGCAGGGGCGCGCGCGTAAGACCCAGGCGATCCTGCCGCTCAAAGGTAAGATTCTCAACGTAGAAAAAGCGCGTTTCGATAAGATGCTGTCCAGTGCGGAAGTGGGAACACTCATCACTGCATTGGGTTGCGGTATCGGTAAAGAAGATTACAACCCGGAAAAACTGCGCTACCACAGCATCATTATCATGACTGACGCCGACGTCGATGGTTCGCATATCCGTACCCTGTTGCTGACTTTCTTCTTCCGCCAGATGCGTGAGTTGATTGAGCGTGGCCACATCTATATCGCCCAGCCACCGCTGTATAAAATCGCCAAGGGCAAGCAAGAGCAGTATCTGAAAGATGAGTCAGCGATGACCGAGTTCCTGACGCAAGCGGCACTTGAAGATGCGAGTCTCTACGTCAATCCAAGTGCACCACCGATTGCCGGTGAAGCACTGGAGAAGTTGGTGTACGAATACCGCAAAGTGATGGCAACAATTGATCGCCTCTCGCGCTTGTATCCGGCTGATGTGTTGGAAAAGATGATCTATTTGCCGGCGGTTCGCCCTGAGCATCTGGCTGACCAAGGCCATATGCAGCAATGGTGCGACCAGATGGCGGCGCATTTCAGTATTGATGCCCGCGCCGGTAGCCAGCGCTATATCATCACCGTGCGTGAAGATACCGAGCGCCACCTGTTTATGCCTCAGGTAGAAATCACCGCCCACGGCATCGCCACGCCTTATCCGTTTAACCACGATTTCTTTGCCTCGGGTGAATATGCTTCTATCGTCTCTTTGGGCGAGAAGCTGGAGAACCTGATCGAAGAGGGCGCCTATATCCAACGCGGGGAGCGCAAACAACCACTGTTCAAGTTCGCCGAGGGCTTGGAGTGGCTGATGAAAGAGTCGCGCAAAGGCTACAACATCCAACGCTATAAAGGTCTGGGTGAGATGAACCCGGAGCAATTGTGGGAGACCACCATGAATCCGGAAACCCGCCGCATGCTGCGGGTGACTATCCAGGATGCGATTGCTGCCGACCAGATCTTCACCTGCTTGATGGGTGATAACGTGGAACCACGCCGCGATTTCATTGAAACTAACGCACTCGCTGTTGCTAACCTTGATATATAAAAACTATTAATATTTTTTATCTAATAAATTATATATTTAGTGCGTAAGCTGGCCCAATAAAAAAGCCATAATCCTATATTTATCAATAGGTTATGGCTTTTTTAATATCTTCATTTTCAGTTGGATTTAGTTACTTGGTCTGAGCGCATCTTTATGGCGAAAATCCATTACCCACTGGGGTGTTGTTATATTTCTGCAAGAAAATTGTCCTGCTGCCAACGCCTGCATCGCCGGCGTTATGCTAGGGTGAAGTTTATGGTTCGCTTGTTAAATATCATTTGTTGAAGGAGTAAGTTGTATGAGTATTTCGTCTGCCGATCAGGGCACTATCCAGGTTTTACTGACGCGTTTAAACAATCTTCGAATCCCGCGCGCTCTGGATTTGAAAGCAAAAGTTGATCGTGGCGACCTGTTGACCGAACACGATCTCGAATCCTTGCAGTCGGTATTTGAGGATGCGAATAACGCCCAAGCTTTGGTTGCGCGCAACCCGGAATTGCATGAAGTGGCTGCCCGCTTGGTCTCGCTTTATAGCGAAATTACCCGCAAGGCGTTGGAAAACGAACAAACCAAGGGGCGCTGATTATGAAGGACGATGAGCAAGGCAAAAAGGGGAAAAAGACGAGTACTCTGACCAAATCTGGTGAGGCTAAAAATGCCCCTGCAAAAAGCGCAGTCGCAAAGAAGGCGACTGTTAAAAACTCAACGCCTAAAAAAACTGAGGGGGAAATAGCGACCTCAGTCATCGCCAAGATGAAGCGTAAGGATTACGAGATCGCGCTCGAAGAACTCCACGTGGAACTGGTTAAGTTGCAGGAGTGGGTAGTGCACAAAAAGTTGAAGGTGTGCATTGTGTTTGAAGGCCGGGATACCGCCGGCAAGGGCGGTACCATTAAGGCGATTACCGAGCGCGTGAGCCCGCGCGTGTTCCGCGTAGTGGCGCTGCCGTCACCGACCGAGCGCGAAAAATCGCAGATGTATATGCAGCGCTACATCCGCCATTTTCCGGCGGGCGGCGAGATAGTTATCTTCGACCGCAGCTGGTACAACCGCGCCGGGGTAGAACGGGTGATGGGTTTTTGCACCGAGGAGCAGAGCAAGCAGTTCCTCGACGGCGTGCCGCTGTTTGAGCGGGCGATGGTCGACAATGACATTATCCTGATTAAGTTGTGGTTAGAGGTAAGCGAGGCAGAGCAGACCGCGCGGCTTAAATCGCGGATGGACGACCGGCGCAAGACCTGGAAATTGTCGCCTATGGATTTGCTGTCCTACAGCCGCTGGTACGACTATTCGCGCGCGCGCGACGATATGTTCCGCGCCACTGACACCGGTTACGCGCCCTGGTACGCGGTGCACACCGACGACAAGCGGCGCGGCCGGCTCAATATCATCCGCCACATCCTCACCCATATTCCCTATGAGGAAATGCCCCACGAAAAGGTAGTGCTGCCCAAACGCCAAAAGCCGGGCAACTATGTCGCCTCGACCCATGTAGTTAAATACCTTGAGGAATATTATTGATGCCAGGCGCTTGGAGGCAGCTCTGGCCGGCTTGGTCATGGCTGTCGATTTACCAGAAGGGCTGGTTGCGGCTGGATATTGTTGCCGGCCTGACCGCTGCGGCGGTGGTGATTCCCAAGTCCATGGCCTACGCCACTATCGCCGGCCTGCCTTTGCAGGTCGGGCTTTACACCGCATTTGTGCCTATGTTGATCTACTCGCTATTTGGCACCTCGCGGCCGATGAGCGTGAGTACCACCACTACTATTGCGATCCTCACCGGCGCCGCGCTTGCGGATGTTACACCCACTGCCGATGCGGCTGCCCTGATGACCGCCAGCGTAACTCTGGCGCTGATGGTGGGTCTATTGTTGATCCTCGCCAGTATCCTGCGCCTGGGTTTTACCGCCAACTTCATTTCAGAACCGGTGCTGGCCGGCTTCAAGGCGGGTATCGGCATAGTGATAGTGGTGGACCAGATACCTAAAATCCTCGGCGTGCATTTTGATAAAGGCGGATTTTTCCACAATCTGGGGGAGATCCTGCAGGCTTTACCGCATTTTTCAGTTGCAACTGCCGCCGTCGGGATGGGCACTATTTTGCTGCTGGGATTGCTGGAGAAATTCCGGCCGAATTGGCCGGCACCGATTATCGCCGTGGTCGCTGCTATAGGGCTCGCGGCTCTATTCGGTTGGGACAAATCCGGCATAGAGCTGGTCGGCAACATCCCCACTGGTTTGCCGCAGTTGTATTGGCCGGATTTGGGTCTGATGGAGACTCTGTGGCCGGCGGCGGTGGGTATAGCGCTGATGAGTTTTGCGGAGACCGCAGCAGTGGGGCGTGCCTTTATTAAACCCGGTGAGTCGCCGATACGCCCTAACGGCGAGTTGCTGGCAACAGGTCTGGCCAATGTCGGCGGCGCCTTGTTTGGCTCCATGTCCGCCGGTGGCGGCACTTCGCAGACGGCGGTCAACCGCATGGCTGGCGCTGTCACACAGGTGTCAACCATAGTGACTAGTCTGGCTGCACTGCTGACTATGTTTGTGTTCGCACCCTACCTGGGTTACATGCCGCAGGCCACGCTCGCCGGCATAGTGATTGTCTATTCGGTGGGGCTGATCCATATCCCGGACTTTGTGCAGATACTGCGCATCAGGCGCACGGAATTTATCTGGGCGCTTGCAGCGCTGGCGGGAGTAATCCTGCTCGGTACCTTGAAAGGCATTTTGGTGGCGATCATCGTTTCGGTGGTGGCCTTGGCATCGCAAACGGCCAGCCCGCCGGTCAATGTGCTGGGGCGGATTCGCGGCACCAACGGCTTTCGTCCGCGCGCGCCGGAATTTCCTGACGACGAGACTTTTCCCGGATTATTGATCGTGCGGCCGGAGGGGCGGCTGTATTTCCTCAATGCCGAATATGTAGCCGAAAAAATCCGTGCCCTGCGCGACGCCGAAACGCACAAAGTGTTGCTGCTGGATTTGCGCAGTGTCTTTGATCTCGAATACTCTGCCCTTAAGATGCTGGTAGAAGCGGCGCAGCAGCAACATGAGCAGGGCACGCTGCTGTTGATCGCTGCGCCCAATGAAGAGGTGCGCAAGGTGTTGACGCGCTCCTCGCTGGGCGAGTATCTGGGGCCGGATCGGCTGTTTAACAGTCTGGAGGCGGCAGTCAACTTTTACTGCGCCCGCTTCCTGCCGTCGGAGGCTGGAAAACTTGCTTAAGGTCTGGTTAAAATCCGTAAGCGCTTAAGCAATTTGGTGCAAATGCAGGGCAAAACTTGCCCCATCTATTTAAAATTGAAATAAAAAATGTCGTTTAAACCGCCATTTCAGGAAATTTGCTAGTCTATACTCAGGCCGTAATAACTGATTTTGGATGAGATTAACTGCGCAACGAGAGATGACTTTAATGATCACTGAGAAAAAAAATCCGAAAGTATTGTTAACGCAAATTGAGGATGCATTAGAGGAGCGCCAACGTCAGGATCGACGCCAATACCGGGAGGGCATCCCACAAGACGTGCCGCATGAGCGGCGTAAGACTACCAGACGAAACAAGACTCCAAAGTAATCTCCAAAAAAGGGCTGCCAAGGCCCTTTTTTATTGCCCGAGGGTCTGCCAATGTCTCACTACTTTTCACTTTTGCAAACGTGATAGCGAATGAGTTCGGCCACAACTCCGAGCCAAGTCCAGATACTGCGTGGCCCGGCGCTCACTTACATCGATGACCCGGCGCAAGTCGGCCTTGAAGAGGCGCTGTTTATCCAGATGACCATGGGCGATGACCGCGCGGTTAAGGACACCTATATCGCCGGGGTATTAGCCCATAGCCGCTAGCTGTTTTTCGCCTGTGCGCGGCGCGGTAAATTTATCTGTAAAAAAAATCGCCTGCCTGGGCGGGACTTTTTTAGCGGGCTTCGAAGGAGACAAAAATAATGGCGCTTTAATCTCGAAAACCCTTTGTCGCCTCGTTGAAAGGCTTTTTTTCGCTTCCTAGAATCAACCTGGGTTTAACCGTTTTTGAACCTGCTTTTTAAAAATAATAAGTAACCTATCAACCTGCCTTAAGCCTTAATCAATCATCTCTATTAGTCCTTCCCGCTGGAGGAACTGATGTTTCGTATTGGCTCGACAAGTTTTCCTTAGCCTGCAGTTTCGAGATCAATTTCCCGGGAAGGGAAGAGGGATTCTTTCTTTCAAGATTGCCCAACAGTAAGGAGTACGTGCAATGTCCCGTTTTATTCAAGTTATCGGGTGCTGGTTAGCACTCTGCTTTGCAATTCCATCCTTCGGCTTAACACCGCCCGGCATCAGTGCCAGTAGCAGTTCCAACCGCACCTGCGCCGGCGTTACCTCCAGTGCCGCCAGTAGTAACCCGGCGGTATCCGCCTTGACCTGCGAGGTGCGCGTGGTCAACCAGTGGAACGCGGGCTACCAGATAGAAGTGATAGTGAAAAATACCGGCAGCGTAAAAATCGATGACTGGCGGGTGTACCTGTCAGTGCCTGAGTTCCATAGCAACAGCTCGCTGTGGAATGCGGTCAAGACGGTTGTCTCGCCCACGCAACTCATGTTGAGCAAGCCAGCTTCCAATCCACCGCTACAGCCGGGGCAATCGGTGAGTATCGGTGCGGTGTTCAATAAACCCCTGGGTTCGACCGGAGTGCCCAGCTGCCACACCCAGATTATTCCGCCGCCCAACACCGCGCCCAAAGGGGATTTCTCAATCGACCTCAGCAATGACACAGTGCGTGTGCAAAAT